>UQZF01000069.1 GCA_900545455.1 uncultured Eubacteriales bacterium | reverse complement strand
GGGATAAACGCTGAAGGCATCTAAGCGTGAAGCCCCCCTCAAGATGAGATATCCCTGCTTAGGCAGTAAGACCCCTTATAGACGATAAGGTAGATAGGTTGGAGGTGGAAGAGCGGCAACGCTTGCAGCTGACCAATACTAATAGGTCGAGGGCTTGACCAGAAACGGTTCAGGTTAAAAAGAATCTGATTATTTAGTGTGTGGTTTTGAAGGAACAAAAAGTAATTGCATAGGGGATTGGTCAAATGGTATGATAGGGGTCTCCAAAACCTTTGGCGGGAGTTCGATTCTCTCATCCCCTGCTTTGAAATTCAGCCTGTGGAATCTTATATACGGATTCTGCAGGTTTTTTGTGTATTTTGGTACTTTAGTTTGACAAGAAAAAGGGCATGTGATAAGATAATAATACGCGCGGAGGCTGAGATGGTCTGCGCGTTTTTGGTATAGTGATTTATAAAATATCTATAAACAACAGGAGGAATTAGTATGTCCAGAGAGAAACAGTCAATGGATGGAAATACCGCTGCGGCACATGTAGCTTATGCCTACACGGAAGTGGCAGGAATTTATCCGATAACTCCGTCAAGTCCTATGGCGGATATGGTTGACCAGTGGTCAGCAGCAGGAAGAAAGAATATTTTCGGAAATACGGTTAAGGTTACGGAGATGCAGTCCGAGGCAGGTGCGGCAGGAACAGTTCACGGTTCCCTTGCGGCAGGAGCACTCACAACGACATTTACGGCATCACAGGGACTTTTGCTCATGATACCGAATATGTATAAGATAGCTGCCGAGCAGCTTCCTTGTGTGTTTGACGTGTCAGCGAGAACGGTTGCCACACAGGCACTCAATATTTTTGGCGATCACAGCGATGTATATGCGTGCCGTCAGACAGGCTTTGCAATGCTTGCTGAGTCAAATCCTCAGGAGGTAATGGATTTAAGCCCTGTAGCACATTTAGCTGCTATTGAGGGAAAGGTTCCGTTTATAAATTTCTTTGACGGATTCAGAACATCACATGAGATTTCCAAGATTGAGAAGTGGGATTACGCTGATTTGAAGGAAATGTGCAACATGAAGGCTGTGGAGGAGTTCAGAGCACATGCACTTAACCCTGAGCATCCTGCGATGAGAGGTTCACATGAGAACGGTGACGTATTCTTCCAGCACAGAGAGGCTTGTAACTCAGTGTACGATGAGCTTCCTGCAGTTGTTGAGAAGTACATGAAGAAGGTCAACGACAAGCTCGGAACCAAATACGATTTGTTCAATTACTACGGTGCAGAGGATGCCGACAGAGTGATTATCGCCATGGGTTCGGTGTGCGATGTTGCCGAGGAGGTAATTGATTACCTTGACGCTATGGGTGAGAAGGTAGGTCTTATAAAGGTAAGACTTTATCGTCCATGGTCACCTAAGGCACTCTTAAAGGTTCTTCCAAAGACTGTTAAGAAGATTGCTGTTCTTGACAGAACCAAGGAGCCGGGCTCACTCGGAGAGCCGCTCTACCTTGATGTGGCTGCGACTTTAAGAGAAGCGGGAATGAACGATGTTGTAATAACAGGAGGACGTTACGGCTTAGGCTCTAAGGACACACCTCCTTCATCAATTTTTGCTGTATATAAGGAACTTAAAAAGGATGAGCCGAAGTCAAGATTCACAATAGGTATCGTTGACGATGTGACGAATCTCTCACTCCCTGAGGAGAAGCCGGCACCTATAACGGCAGCTAAGGGAACTGTTGAGTGTAAGTTCTGGGGACTTGGCGGTGATGGTACTGTCGGTGCTAACAAGAACTCAATCAAGATTATCGGTGACCACACGGATAAGTATGTTCAGGCGTACTTCCAGTATGACTCCAAGAAGACGGGTGGTATAACGATAAGCCACCTTCGTTTCGGCGATAAGCCTATCAAGAGCCCTTACTATATCAATCAGGCTGATTTTGTTGCCTGCCACAATCCTTCCTATGTTACTAAAGGATATAAGATGGTTCAGGATGTTAAGCCGGGCGGAATTTTCCTCATCAACTGTCAGTGGACAGATGATGAACTTAATGAGCACATGCCTGCCGAGGCAAAGCAGTACATTGCAAAGAACAATATCAAGCTCTATACGATCAATGCCATAGATAAGGCTATCGAGATCGGTATGGGTAAGAGAACCAACACGATTCTACAGTCCGCATTCTTCAGACTTGCCAACGTGATGCCGATTGAGCAGGCTGTTCAGTATATGAAGGAGGCTGCTAAGAAGTCCTACAGCAAGAAGGGTGATGCCGTAGTTGAGATGAACTATAAGGCAATCGACGCGGGCGTTGATGCACTCCATGAGGTTAAGGTGCCTGCTGACTGGGCTGACGCTGCAGCGGAGAATAAGAAGATAGAGAGAACAGGACGTCCTGCGACTGTTAAGATGGTAAATGAACTTCTTGATCCGATCGGACTTATGGATGGAGACAGCCTTCCGGTATCCGCATTTAAGGATATTGCGGACGGACAGTTTGAGACGGGTGCTTCCGCTTACGAGAAGAGAGGAACGGCGGTTATGGTTCCTGAATGGACACCTGAGGCATGTATACAGTGTAACAGCTGTGCGTTTGTATGCTCACATGCGACAATCAGACCGTTTATCTTAAATCAGGATGAGGTTAATGCGGCACCTGACAATATCAAGCTTTCAGATTCAAAGCATGCTGCCGCAGAGGGAATGAAGTTTACAATGTCGGTATCACCGCTTGACTGTATGGGATGCGGTGAGTGTGTGACTGTATGTCCGATGGCTGCAAAGGGAGCTTTAAAGATGGTTCCTAGGGAGTCACAGGAGGCAGAGCAGCCGGTATTTAACTATCTTGTCGAGAATGTCGGAAAGAAGGAACTCAAGCCTGTATTTACCGATAAGACACCTATCGGCTCACAGTACAACCAGCCGCTTCTTGAGTTCTCGGGAAGCTGTGCGGGATGTGCCGAGACATCTTATGCAAGACTTATCACACAGCTTTACGGCGAGCAGATGTACATATCCAACGCGACGGGATGTTCCTCAATCTGGGGCGGTCCTGCGGCTACCTCGCCATATACCGTCAACAAGGATTCAAAGAAGGGACCTGCATGGGCTAACTCACTCTTCGAGGATAATGCGGAGCACGGCTTTGGTATGTATCTCGGACAGAAGGTATTAAGAGAGCAGGCTGTTGAGAAGTTAAACGAGCTCGTTGCATCAGATGCGGCTACGGCAGAGTTAAAGGATGCGGCAGCACACTTTATCGAGACAAAGAACGATACCAAGCTCAATGCACCTGCGGCACAGAAGCTTGTTGCAGAGCTTGAGAAGCTTGACGGAGATAATGAGCTTGTAAAGGATATTCTTGCTAAGAAGGATTACCTTGCAAAGAAGTCCGTATGGATATTCGGTGGTGACGGATGGGCTTACGATATTGGATTTGGCGGACTTGACCATGTGCTTGCATCGGGTGAGAATGTCAATGTTATGGTATTTGATACTGAAATGTACTCAAATACAGGCGGACAGGCTTCTAAGGCATCCAACATCGGTGAGGTATGTCAGTTTGCTGCGGCAGGTAAGGAAGTCGGAAAGAAGTCACTTGCAGAGATAGCAATGAGCTATGGCTATGTATATGTGGCTCAGATTGCACTCGGAGCTAACCCTGCACAGGCTGTCAAGGTTATAAGCGAGGCTGAGAGCTACAACGGGCCGTCACTTATCATCGGATACGCACCTTGTGAGCTTCACGGAATTGCCAAGGGTGGAATGAATCACTGCCAGGATGAGATGAAGAAGGCTGTGAAGGCAGGATACTGGAACCTCTTCTCATTCAATCCTGCATTAAAGGCGGAGGGCAAGAATCCGTTCACACTAACATCCAAGGAAGGCGACGGAAGCTATCAGGAGTTCCTCAACAACGAGGCAAGATATACAAGACTTGTTAAGCCGTTCCCTGAGAGAGCCGAGAAGCTTTTTGCCGAGTCGGAGAGAGTTGCAAAGGAGAGATATGAACATCTTCTGAAGCTCGTAGAACTTTATAAGTAATATATAAGCTGCTAAAAGCTGTCGAAAATTGTTTTTCGGCAGCTTTTTTTGTAAAAAAAGTCGTTTTTTGTATAATTTTAATACTTATTTCTTAATTGAATTTGACAATAATTGATAGTAAATTATATTTACAAACTGGTACTTTAGGTGCTTATTTAATGAAGGAGAGATACATATGGAAGAAAGAAAAGTTAATAAAAAGGGACTTGGACTTATGTTCGAGCTTCTGTGCATTGTTCTTGTTCCTGTTGTATTTGTAGGGGCATTTTGTCTGTTGTCTTTGAGAAATGTGGGCAACATGACAGCCACAAGAGTAATGCAGCATGAACTTGAAGCTATGGAATATTCGGTTGAATCAAGCCTCAAGATGAAGGATTCAGGAGATTTTGCTCTTGCAGATGGGGAATTGTATAAGGGAGATTTTAATTTAAGCAGGAACACACAGGTGCTCGATGAGCTGGCTAAGGAGACGAATGTAGATATCAGCATATATTATGGTGATACGGCAATGTATTCAACCATAAAGGATGACAGCGGAAAGCTTATTACCGGAGGCAAGATTAATGAAGCTGCATACAATGCCACTAAGTCGGGAAATACATATTTCAGAACGGATGCAGTGATTGGCGGAACGAATTTTTTTGCATGGTATGCACCGCTTAAGAATTCTGACGGAAGCATTGTAGGTACAATGTGTGTGGCTGTAAATTCAGAAATTGCGACATCGGCATATCGGAATATTATCAAGTATAACGTGATTTTTATGGTTGTACTCTTGATAATTATAATTGTTGTTGCTGCACTGCTTATCATGAAGATACTCAAGGGAATTAAGACAGCTATCGGTAACCTCGATGAAGTTGCTGAGGGAAATCTTGCCGTACTTATTCCTGAGAAGCTTCTCAATCAGAAGAATGAAATTGGAAATATTGCGAGGTCTGTGCATTCACTTCTTGACGGACTTACGACTATAGTTCATGGAATTCATAATTCCACGGGAGAACTCAATGAGTTTTCCGAGAAGTTCAAGGGCAGTTTTGATACGATAACTTCATCAATTGCCAACATTGATACAGCTATTGATGAGATTGCCAACGGTGCAACAAATCAGGCAAATGAAACGCAGAAAGTCAGCGATAAGGTAGAACTTATGGGCAAATCGATAGACTATATGAGCGATACGATTTCAACGCTTGCTGACAGTGCCGAGACTATGAAGAACAAAAATGAGGATGCCGAGACAAATCTTGACACGCTTGTAGAGATAAGCAACAAGACTAAGGAGTCCGTAGATGAAATCCAGAAGCAGACTATGGAGACAAACAAGTCAGCGCTTGACATAAGAAGTGCCACTGAAATTATTGCCGATATTGCAAGCCAGACAAATCTTCTTTCACTTAATGCTTCAATTGAAGCTGCAAGAGCGGGTGAGAACGGAAGAGGCTTTGCGGTGGTTGCCGATGAGATTCGTGTGCTTGCCGACCAGTCTACAGAGTCCGCAGAGAAGATTAAGAGCATAATTGAGCAGCTTATCGAAAATTCCAACACAAGTGTTCAGACGATGAACAATGTAGTGGATGAGATTAAGCGTCAGAATGAAAAGATTGATGATACAAAGAGTGTATTCAGCGTTCTGAAGAGCGAGATTGATAATGTAACCACATCAATTGAAGGTCTTGCAGATAAGGTTGACAGCATCAATGAACTTAAGAACGGTGTAACAGAGAGTGTTGAGAGCCTTGCGGCAATCGCACAGGAGAATGCGGCAAGCACGGAGGAGACCTCGGCTTCGATGGTAGAACTCAGCCAGATTGTGAATGACTGCAACAGAAACACATCCAGACTTATTGATCTATCAAAAGAACTTCAGGATGATATCAGCAAATTCAATCTCAGCGAACAGCTGGATAATATTCAATAATAGTGTGTATTGCAAGGGAGCGGGTGATTTCCGCTCCCTTTATTTGTTTCTGTTGCATATAAAAGAGATACGGTTTAAAATATAATATATCTGAAACGTCCGGTGTAACTATTATTCAGAAGAATTGAAGAGGTGTATGTATGGAAAAAAGAAAGTTTGACAAGCTTGGAATTGAGACATCATTGTTGGGATTCGGGTGTATGCGTTTTCCGCTTAACAGCGATGGAGGAATTGATGAAGAATTGGCAGAGAAAATGTTAGACCTTGCGATGGCATCGGGAGTTAACTATTATGACACGGCATATCCGTATCATAATGGTGACAGTGAACCGTTTCTCGGAAGAGTTCTTGACAAGTATGAGAGAGGTTCATATTACCTCGCAACCAAGCTGCCTGTGTGGAAACTTGAGAAGAAGGAGGACGCGGAGAACATCTTTAATGAGCAGTTAAAGAGACTCAACAAGGATTATGTGGATTTTTATCTGCTTCATGCACTCAACAAGGACAGTTTTAATAAGGTGTTAGAGCTCGGTGTCATAGAGGTATGCGAGAAATTGAAGGCTGAAGGGAAGATTAAGTATCTTGGATTTTCCTTCCATGATGATTACGACACGTTTGAGAGAATAATTACATACAGAGATTGGGATTTCTGCCAGATACAGTACAATTACATGGATACCGATGAGCAGGCGGGAGACAGAGGCTATGAGCTTGCAAAGAAGATGGGTGTTCCGATGGTTATTATGGAACCTGTAAAGGGTGGTTCACTTGCAAGTCTGCCTGATGAGATAGCAGCTAACTTTAAGGAGTACAGACCTAAGCAGTCGATTGCGTCATGGGCGCTCCGCTGGGTTGGTTCACATGACAATGTTAAGGTCATTTTGAGTGGTATGTCCGATATGGCTCAGGTGGAGGACAACTTAAAGACCTTTAAGAATTTCACACCTTTGAGTAAGGACGAACAGGCACTTGTAGCTGACACGGCAGCATCGCTTAAGAGCAGGATAAGAAACGGCTGCACAGGGTGCCGTTACTGTATGCCTTGCCCGGCGGGAGTTAACATTCCAAGGAATTTTGCGATATGGAATCATTACAATGTATATGGAAACAAGGAACAGTTAAAGAGAAGCTGGTGCGGGCTTGCAGACAGCGAAAAAGCACATAATTGTGTTAAGTGCGGTAAGTGCGAGAAGGCATGTCCTCAGAAACTTTCAATCCGCGAAAATCTTGCAACATTGCAGAAGGAACTCGACGAGGCAGTGAGATAGATGTGGAGATTTTTTTCAGCGGAATACTCTTATTGTAAGGAACTGGTCACATTCTTTAATTTGAAAAAGAGAATGTCAGAGCCTCATTTCCAGATTTTTCACGGGAATACACCGCAAGGTGAGGAGATTGAACTCATAATAACAGGCAACACCCCTGTGAAGGCAGCGATGGCAGCAGGGTATGTCATGTCGGGAATTACCGTATCGGAGAATGATGTATGTGTGTGCATAGAGCAGGCGGATGCGGAAGCTGAGTGCGGTATCTGCACGGAGATATATGACGGAATGTCGGACAGATATTTCTATCCCGACATCTGCCCGAAGCATGATTTTGCGGAGTATGCTTCAAAGAATGCGTGCTTTGCGGCGTGGTATGAATCGCTCACCTATTTTTACATGCAGCACCAGCTTGTGTTTTTCAGGTGCAGTGGTGCGTGGGTAGAGAATTTTCAACAATTTATGGTGGATTTTTGGAGGGTTTATGAGACAAGACACCCTTTTCATCATGTCTATGTGGAGAGAAAGCTTGAGGGCTGTTATGATGTGGACGGCATTTTGAGCAGGCTTAACGGCAGCAGGCTTGTGTGGATAAATCACTACAAGGATGTTTTTAATAGAAAATCGCAGAGCATAAAGGTTCAAAAGCTGTCGCCAGCGCTTGTGCTTGCAAGGAAGGAGGGACAGCTCATATACGACGGCTCGAGGGAGTGCCAGAATTTCGGGAATGAGCATTTTTATTATACGAGCTGTATGATGAACTGCCTTTTTGACTGTGAGTACTGCTATCTTCAGGGAATGTATCCATCGGCGGATGTGGTTGTGTTCATGAATATTGAGGATATATTTGCGGAGGTTGACAGGCTGCTTTGCGAGCATGAGGTGTACCTGTGTGTATCTTATGATACTGACCTGATTGCACTCGAGAGCGTGACGGGATATTGCAGAAGATGGATTGAGTATGCAAAGGGGAAAAAGGGGCTCACCATAGAAATCCGCACCAAGGCGGCAGTTTCCGACAGCTTTATCGAGAGTATATCCCAAAAAGAATGTGAAAATATTATCTTTGCTTTTACTTTGTCTACGGACATGATACAGTTATTGTATGAGCACAACACGCCTTCGGTGGACAATCGGATTGCTTCTATTGTAAGGTGTGCAAGGCGCGGACTTAACGTGAGGGTGTGCTTTGATCCGATAATGACGCTCGGCGATGCCAAGGAGAACAAAAAAGCATACGATGAGGTCATTGAGAGGCTGTTTGGCGGGCTCGGGGACTGTGAGCCGTATGATATAAGCCTTGGTGAGTTCAGGGTGCCGTGCGATTATTTAAAGCGCATGAGAAAGCGCAGGGCGGATTCTGAGCTGCTTGCATATCCTTTTACGATTGAGGATGGAAGTGCGTGCTGCGGGCAGGCGGGAATGGAGCTTGCCGACTATGTGGAGCAGAGGCTTTCAGACTATGTTCCGCGCGAAAAAATATATCGTTGGAGATAGCTGCAATGAAAAAAGCGATTGTTACGGGAGCTTCAAGCGGAATAGGAATGTCGATAGCGTCTGCACTTGTCGGTGCAGGGCATGAGGTATACGGAATCGGAAGAAGCTTTTGTGAGGACTGTGAAATTCTTAAGAATCCGTTGCTTCATCCGCGTGTGTGCGATTTGAAGAGACATGCCGATGTGGAGCGGGAGATTAAGCATATCAGGGAGGAGTCGGGAGGCATTGACATTCTGGTGAATTGTGCGGGAGTGGGATATTTCGGGCCTCATGAGCAGATCAGTCCCGATCGTCTGCATGAGATGGTTGCAGTGAATGTGGAAGCTCCGATGATTATTGCGGGTATGCTTCTCCGCGATATGAAAAAGTGCGGAGGAACGATAATCAATATATCCTCTGTCACAGCGAAAAAGTCGAATACTTACGGTTGTGCATACGGTGCAACCAAGGCTGCACTCACAAGTTTCGGGGAAAGTCTTTTTGACGAGGCAAGAAAGTACGGTGTTAAGGTTGTAAATATTCACCCGGATATGACGGAATCGCATTTTTACAGGAATGCCGATTTCAGGGCGTGCGACGAGGACGATATGAGGCTTCTGCCTGAGGAGATTGCCGGGTGCGTGACGGATGTGCTTAACATGCGCGAGGGGGCTGTCGTGACGGACATCACCATAAAGCCACAGAGGCATGGAATTAAGAGAGAAAAAATGTTAAAGGAGAGTGTATAAAATGATACTTGATATGTTCAGCTTAAAGGGAAAGACAGCGATAGTGACGGGGGCTAACACAGGACTGGGACAGGGAATGTGCGTCGCTTTAGCCGAGGCGGGAGCGGACATTGTCGGAGTTGCGAGAAGGGACTGCGACGAGACAAAGAAGCTTGTCGAGGAGACGGGAGCACGTTTTTTACAGGTTAAGGCGGATTTATCCTCCATGGAGCCTATAGATGAGATTATAAAGAGTGCGGTTGAGCATTTCGGACATATTGACATCCTTGTCAACAACGCGGGAATAATAAAGAGAAATGACGCCATCGACTACACGGAGGAGGACTGGGATTCGGTTGTATTCCTGAATCAGAAGTTCACGTTTTTCCTCTGTCAGGCGGCAGCGAAGCAGTTTATCGCGCAGAAGAGCAGCGGCAAGATAATAAACATTGCATCCATGCTCTCGTATCAGGGCGGAATAAGGGTTCCGTCGTACACTGCGAGCAAGAGTGCGGTGTTGGGACTTACAAGGGCAATGGCGAACGAGTGGGCAAAGTACAATATAAATGTCAACGGAATCGCGCCGGGCTACATGGCAACCAACAACACACAGGCACTAAGAAGCGACGATGACAGAAGCGAGGAGATTCTCTCCCGTATTCCTGCGGGACGCTGGGGAACGCCTGCCGACATGGCGGGAGCGGTTGTATATCTTGCTTCATCTGCTTCTGACTATGTCAACGGCTTTACGCTTGCGGTTGACGGTGGATGGCTTGCAAGATAGAAATTGTTCTAAAAATTGTATAATTGTTTGACATCTTACACAAAAACGTGTTAAAATAATAGTTGTCTTACAGCATATTAGACAAAAATATGCCCAAAAGATTACAATTTAAAATTATGTCCGGGGAGGGTGTTATGGTTAAAAGACAATTAATCGGAAAAGCAGCGATTGCTATAACTGCGGCAATGGTAATGATTTCAGGATGCAGCAAGAAGGCGGATACAGATACAACACAGGATAGTACGCCTTCGGAGATGACATCTGTAGCGGAAACCACAACGGGCTCTGAGAAAGAGACAAAGAATGACTCTAAGGATGATGACAAGACAGATAAGGATAAGAAGCCGGTGACCGAGAAGGTTGAGAACGGCTTTCCTTCATACACATCGGATACGAGTCTTATTCCTACAGGTGAGACGGTAAGAAGTTTTCTTACGGGAGAATGGCTCAATGATACTGTAGCTTACCGCAGACCGCTTGCTGTCATGATTAACAATATTGAGGCAGGACTTCCACAGAGCGGAATAAGCATGGCGGATGTCATTTTTGAGGGACAGTGTGAGGGCGGTGTTACCCGTCTTATGGCAGTATTTCAGGATTATGATGACATCGAGTCAATCGGTTCCATAAGAAGCTGCCGTGATTACTATCCTTTCCTTGCGGCTGAGTATGATGCAGCTTACTATCATTTTGGACAGTCCGATTTTGCACTTGAATTTTTAAGTGATCCGGAACTCAGAACCTTCAACGGAATGAACGGAAAGTATAATTATGTGAGACGAACGGACAGAGTATCACCTCACAATGTATTTACGACACCTGAGGACCTTGTAACAGCGATGGTTAACAACAAGGTGACAACATATCTCGATGAGGATTATGTCGCACCGATGAAATTCAGCACGACATCAACACCTGCTGACTGTCCTGACGGAGAAAAGTGTATAACGCTCGAGACAGGATATGCCTACAATAATGCTTACTTTAAATACAATGAGAAGGACGGCTTGTACTACCGCTATGAGTACGGCGAGCCTCAGGTTGATGAGCTCACGGGCGAACAGATTGCTGTAGAGAATATTATCTTTAAACTCGTACCGGGTGAGCAGTATTGGAACGGGTCACCATTATATCTTCTTACAGGAGAAGGTATCGGTCTTTATGTTACCAACGGTACGGCACAGTGGATTAAGTGGAGTAAGGATGTAGATGGTGTCAATACCAATCTCGGATGTAATTACACTTATGGCTATGGACCTACGACATATACTTACGAGGATGGAACAGAGGTTACATTTAATCAGGGCAAGACATGGGTATGCATATATGAGGAAGAAAATAAGGGAAATATAAAGATTAAGAGTAAGTAATATAATAATAGACAATAAAAAACTTCGTGCTTAGCGGGTTAAACCGCAGGTACGAAGTTTTTTGTACGGAAAATATGATATTTATAACTGGAGCTTTCGCATCTCGTAAAATTCGCCCTTTAGAGCCATGAGCTCGTCGTAGCTTCCGTATTCGGCACAGTGTCCTTCGCGGATTACGGCAATCTTGTCGGCTCCCTTGATTGTCGAGAGGCGGTGAGCCACGATGAAGGTCGTTCTGCCCTTCGTGAGGTTGTTGAGCGCCTCCTGTATCTCCTTCTCTGAGATGCTGTCGAGCGCCGATGTAGCCTCGTCTAAAATGATTATGTCAGGATCGCGGATAAGTGCGCGGGCTATTGAGATTCGCTGTCTCTGACCGCCGCTTAGCTTGCCACCGTGCTCTCCGACAACGGTGTTGATGCCGTCGGGAAGTCCGTCTATGAAGCTTCTGAGATTGGCTGCATCGATGACCTCATCGAGCTTCTTTTGCGATACATTATCCATTCCGTAGGTGATGTTGTCCCTTATCGTTCCCGAAAAGAGAATCGATGTCTGAGGTACAACGGCTATGTGTTGTCTGTAGGTATGAAGGTTGATTGTGTTCATGTCAATACCGTCTAACAGGATTCGTCCTGAGTCAGGCTTGTTGAAGCCGATAACCATGTTAAGGACGGTTGATTTTCCAGCACCCGATTCACCGACGAGGGCGATTGTTTCACCCTGCGCGACGTGCAGATTCAGAT
>UQZF01000068.1 GCA_900545455.1 uncultured Eubacteriales bacterium | reverse complement strand
GTGAAATTATGTAAGTTATTGTAAAAACTCTTGTAATTTTCACAGGATGACTTATAATTGTTAGATAGATATGTTCAGAGTTATACTATGACAATAAGGTTATCATAAAGGAGAATGACAATGTTTGAATCAGGCGCGTTTGGATATGTTAATGTTCTTTCGTCTGCGGCTGACGCAGCTTGGACAAGAAATGAGATATTGAATAACAACATTGCGAATGTTGATACACCGGGATTCAAGAGACAGGATATGAAGTTCGAGTCCCTCTTACAGAATGAGATTGCAAGACAGGGAAAGACAAGCTCCACCCTTGACCGGAAGGTTGCCAATGTTGATTATAAGAGATTACAGCCGTATGTATATACGGATAATGCAGAGTTGTCGACAAGACTTGACGGCAACAATGTCGATATTGATACAGAAGAGGCCGAGCTTGCTTCTAACCAGCTTATGTATGACGGAATTATAGAAGGTCTTAACAGCGAGTTCGAGAGAATGAAGGCTGTTCTGGCTAAGTAAGATAACGGGAGGATACAATAATGGCATTATTCAGTTCATTTAATATTGCTTCGTCGGGAATGACGGCGCAGAGACTCAGAATGGATGTTATATCAGAGAACATCGCCAATGTCAAGACTACAAGAACGGATGAGGGCGGTGCTTATGTACGCAAGAATGTCGTTCTTGCGGAAAAAGGTAATAACTACGGCATCAAGACCTTCAGTGAGATTTTTGATGCCACAAGGAGCGGTGTCGGCAACGGAGTTAAGGCAACGGCGATTGTCAATGACACAGACACACCGATGGAGCTTGTGTATGATCCGTCACATCCTGATGCGGACGAGAACGGATATGTTACATATCCTAATGTCAATATCATCACCGAGATGACAGATTTAATAGATGCTTCACGTTCGTTTGAGGCTAATGCGACAGCTTTTGAGGCATCTAAGAGCATGGCTGCCAAGGGACTTCAGATAGGTCAGTAATGTCTATAATTCAGAATAAAAAGTGAGGGATATATATGTCATCAGTCAATATATTGTCCGGTGTTTCCGGAGATTATATTACCAAGTCGATTACAGATAGCAAGACTGCAAAGACACAGGACACAGGAACATTTGACGAGCTGTATCAGGCAGCGGTCAATCTTATTTCGGGAACTAACGGATACATACAGCAGGCACAGCAGGCTGAAATTGATTATGCGATGGGCAAGCTTACAAGCACACATGAGCTCAGCATTATTGAGGAGAAGGCTAATATAGCACTTCAGTACACTGTCGCAGTTAAGAACGGAATTCTGGACGCATATAAAGAGATTATGCAGATGCAGATTTAATAATTAAGAGATAACAAGTGATACAGGAGAGCACATATGCCGGATATAGTTAAGAAATACCTTGAAAAGATAAAGGAATTTTGGAATAAATACAATAAAAAACAGAAAACGATATTTATTTCCTCTGTGCTGGTTGCGATTATAGCGCTCGTTATACTCGGACTGGTACTTGCAAAGCCACAGACGGTGGTTGTGCGTTACTGTTCCACAGCTTCGGAGGCGACAGAAGTCAGAGAGCTTCTGACAAGCAACAATATATCGTGTACGGTCGGATCCAATTTTGAGATAATAATCAATAAGGATGATGAAATCGAGGCACAGCTTGTACTAGGCTCCAACAACATATCATCAAGCGGATATTCGTTGAGCGATGCACTCAGTGGCGGATTTTCACAGACACAGGATGACAAGGAGAAGCTTTACAAGGATTATCTTGAGAAGAGATTTGCAGAGCAGCTCTGCAAGATTGACGGTATCAAGAATGCACAGGTCACAATCGACTTTAAGAATTCGACATCAATCTTTCAGGAGAATCAGGACGCTTACATAAATGCGGTTCTTGTCACAACCAAGGAAATCAGTGAGTCCACGGCTGAGGCGATAGGACTTTTGCTTGCCAACAATGTCGGCAACAGCAATACCAACAATGTCGTTGTGCTGGACGATAAGGGACAGCTCCTTTACACGGGAATCACGGATGCAACATCCGCATCCTCGAATCTGTCCCTTCAGTATAAGTACCAGAGACAGATGGAAGCCAACATGGAGGCAAGAGTTAAGTCGCTTGCACTCGCTACCCAGAATTACTCTGATGCGGAGGTTATGGCTAACTTAAAGCTTAATTCCGATATAGTCAATCAGATTGTTCAGGAGTACACAATTCCAACAGGTTCGGAGGAAGGTTTAAAGAGTACAAGCTACGAGGTCGATTCCACTAACGGAACAGGCTCGGGCGGTGTTGCCGGAGCAGAGTCTAATGACGACGATACAGGCTATGACCTGACCAACGGTACCACCACAAGCGGTGAGTATTCGTTAAGACAGTACGACTGGCTGCAGAACAGCACCTACACGACAACAGAGAAGGCAGCCACATCGGTTGAGCTTGATCAATCAAGTCTTGCAATTATCCTCACAAGATATGAGGTCGTTTCAGAGGCTGACCTCACGACACAGGGACTTCTTGATACAATGACATACGATGAGTATAAGCTTGCCAACAGTGCACCGGTTCCTTTGACCGTTGAGACAGACTTGGCACAGCTTATAGCAAACGGTACCGGAATTGATGTCGGAAGTATTGCAATATCGGCAAATATGAAGTACGTGTTCTTAGAGACAGAGAAGAGTAAGACGCCGGCTTCATTCATTATACAGATTGTACTTGCGGTTCTCATAGTTGCGCTTCTCGTGTTTGTTGTATTCAGAAGCGCAAGACCTGTCACCGTGGAGGAGACAGAGCCGGAGCTCTCAGTAGAGGATATGCTCGCATCTACGAGAGAGAAGCAGGCACCGCTTGAGGATATTGATCTTCAGGACAAGTCGGAAGCACGCAAGGCTATCGAGAAATTTGTACAGGAAAATCCGGAAGCAGTTGCGATGCTTCTCAGAAATTGGCTCAACGAGGGCTGGGATTAACGGAGGCGCGGCTATACAGCGCTTCGGAATGGAGACATTATGGCAAAGAAGAACGGATTAGACGGCATTCAGAAAGCTGCGGTTCTGCTGATTGCATTAGGACCGGAAATGTCATCGCAGATTTTCAAGCATCTGCATGATGATGAGATAGAGCAGCTTACGCTTGAAATTGCCAATACGAATAGTGTATCACCGGGAACAAAAGAAGAAGTTCTCAATGAATTTTATGAAGTGTGCCTTGCACAGCAGTATATCGCAGAGGGCGGTATCGGCTATGCCAAGGATCTTCTCGAGAAAGCACTCGGCTCGGATCGTGCCAAGGAGGTTATCGGCAAGCTTACCGCAAGCCTTCAGGTTCGTCCTTTCGAGTTTGTCAGAAAGACGGATCCCGCACAGCTTCTCAACTTCATACAGGACGAGCATCCACAGACAATTGCACTTATATTATCGTATCTTTCACCGGCACAGTCGTCAATGGTTATCTCGGCACTGCCTCCTGAAAAGCAGGCAGATGTTGCCAAGAGAATAGCCCAGATGGACAGAACATCACCGGATGTTATAAAGGAAGTAGAGGGCGTGTTAGAGCGCAAGCTTGCTTCGCTTGTTAATCAGGATTACACCATCGTCGGCGGTGTTGATGCTATCGTTGAGATACTTAATGCTGTTGACAGAGGAACAGAAAAGCATATCGTGGAGACTCTCGAGGTGGAGGATCCGGAGCTCGCAGACGAGATCAGAAAGAAGATGTTCGTATTCGAGGATATTCTCTCTCTCGACGACAGAGCCATTCAGAGAGTGCTGCGTGATATTGATAATAATGATATTGCAGTTGCCCTCAAGAATGCTAATGAGGAAGTTCAGAATGTTATCTTCAGGAACCTTTCAAAGCGTCTTGCCGCTATGATTAAAGAGGATATGGACTTCATGGGACCTGTACGTCTTAAGGATGTCGAGGATGCTCAGCAGAAGATTGTCAATAATATCAGAAAGCTTGAAGATGCAGGTGAGATTGTAATCGCAAGAGGCGGAGGTGACGAGATAGTTGTCTAATCTGCTGAAATACAACAGTTTTGTTGTGAAGGATTCCAATGATTTTGTTATAGATTCCAACCAGAAAGTAATGGATAAGATAAGCAGCATTAAGAACATCAAGGCTGCGTCATTTATCACACAGGGCGAACCGGACGCTGACGGATTTGTCAGCGGACTTAACGCCCAGGTGGTTGAAGAACTGACAGAACCTGAAGAAGAAGCCGCCACACAGGAGGATATTAATGTTCAGACTGAGGAGATACTCGAGGCTGCAAGAAATGAGGCCGACAGCATCATAAATCAGGCACACAAAGATGCTGAATATTATATAAATGCCGCCAAGGATGAGGGCTATGAACAGGGATTAAAGAACGGTTCCGCCGATGTTGAAAAGCGTATTAAAGAGCTTGAGACTGAGTATGAGAATAAGAAAAATGAACTTGAGACTGCGTACAGGGATAAGATGGCTAAGATGGAACCTGAACTGGTTGACACACTTCTCAAGGTATTTTCTAAGGTAACTCACACGATGGCAGAAGATAAAAAGGACATGATTATATGTCTTATCAATTCGGTTATGAACAACACCGATATAAGCAGGGAATTCATTATACATGTTTCACCTGAAGATTACAGATTTACTATAAGCAATCAGCATATGATAAGCAGTGCCATATCTAAGGACACACAGATTGAGATTACTGAGGATCCGACACTCAAGAGAAATGAATGCCTGATTGAGACGGATGCAGGAGTGTTTGACTGCAGCCTTGATGTTCAGCTTGACAATCTTATCAAAGATATACGGCTTCTGAGCTGTATGGGCAGTGAAAAACAGTAAAATAAATCCGGTGGGGGAGTGCAGACAGTGCTTGCAGATATAGATTTAGAAAAATATACAAGACTGGCAGACAAGTCATATTATAAAAAGCTCGGACGTGTCACCAAGGTTGTCGGACTTAGTATTGAGTCTGCCGGACCTGACGCTAAGCTAAATGACCTGTGCAGAATAATTCCGAAGGACAACCCTGATAAGGCAATATATGCCGAGGTTGTCGGATTTAAGGAAAAAAGAATACTTTTGATGCCTTTTGAATCAGTGGAAGGAATTGCACCGGGCTGTATGGTAGAGAACACGGGAAAGCCCCTTATGATTAAGGTCGGACCGGAACTTCTCGGCAAATCACTTGACGGACTCGGCAACCCTTCGGATGGAAGCAGCATTAATTTTACGGACGAGTATCCATGTGAGGCTGCACCGCCTGATCCGATGGAGAGAGAGATTATCTCGGAGGTTCTTCCTCTCGGAGTTAAGGCGGTCGACGGACTTATAACCGTCGGCAAGGGACAGCGAATCGGAATATTTGCCGGAAGCGGTGTAGGAAAGAGTACACTTCTTGGTATGTTTGCGAGAAATACCAAGGCGGACATCAATGTCATAGCTCTTATCGGAGAGCGTGGAAGGGAAGTACGAGAGTTTATAGAGCGTGACCTCGGAGAGGAAGGAATGAAGAGAAGTGTTCTCGTTGTTGCAACTTCGGACAAGCCGGCGCTCATTCGTAATAAAGCCGCCAAGACGGCTACCGCGATAGCGGAATATTTCCGCGATCAGGGTAAGGACGTTCTTTTGATGATGGATTCGCTTACACGTTTTTCCATGGCACAGAGAGAAATCGGTCTTGCGTCAGGTGAGCCTCCGGTAACGAGAGGATATCCGCCAAGCGTGTACAGTGAGCTTCCTAAACTTCTTGAGAGGGCCGGAATGAGCCGTAAAGGTTCAATCACAGGTCTGTATACGGTTCTCGTAGACGGAGACGATTTCAATGAGCCTATTACCGATACAGCGAGAAGTATTCTCGATGGTCATATAATGCTCAACCGTAAGCTTGCCAACAAGAACCATTATCCGGCAATAGATGTACTCATGAGCATATCACGAGTAATGAGCCAGATTGTCAGCAAGGAGCACAAGGCGGTTGCGGGCAGACTAAAGAATGTGCTGGCGACTTATACGGAGGCAGAGGATCTTATCAATATAGGAGCATACAAAAACGGTTCCAACAAGGAAATAGATTATGCTATTGAAAAGCATGAGGCAGTCAACAACTATCTTTTACAGGGTGTCGACGAAAAATATGAATTTGCTGATGAAATTAAGCTTCTCAATGACATTTTCAAATGATAAAACATAATGATAGTTGTAATATATGAATTTATATGTCGGGAGATGTGTTGTAATGGCTAAGTTCGTATACAGAATGCAGAACATTTTAGACATTAAAAATAAGCTTGAAATACAGGCAAAGAACTCCTACGCAGTCGCGAGAATGAGACTTAACAAGGAGGAGGAAAAGCTTGACGGGCTTTTTGCCCGGAAGAAAGCGTATGAGGAGGCTTACAGACAGCAGCTTTCCGGCAGTATCGACGTAAGACAGATTAATATATGTAAAAATGCCATAGAGCTGTCAAAGAACATGATTAAGAAACAGCTCGTGGAAGTTAAGGTCGCTTCGCTTAATCTTGAAGCGGCACAGAAACGCCTCGGAGAGGTTATGAAAGAGCGAAAGATTCAGGAAAAACTCAGAGAAAAAGCATACGAAGAATTTCTTCAGGAACTTAATGACCAGGAGAAAAAAGAGATAGATGAACTCGTAAGCTTCCGCTTTGAACAGGAGGAATAGTATGGCAGAAGAACTTGATGACTTATTAGATGAACAGGAGGAAGAAAAAAAATCCAATAAGCTTGTAATAATTCTTGTTACGGTGCTGATTATTTTAATCTGGCTTGCTATATTTGTTCTGCTTGTCAAGCTTGATGTCGGAGGATTCGGAAGCAAGGTGTTAAGACCTGTGCTCAAGGATGTTCCGATAATTAACAAGATACTTCCGGATGCGAGCAACGAGGAAATAGGAATGGACAGTAAGTATCCGTATACGACTCTGTCAGAGGCAATTGCACGTATTGAAGAGCTTGAAAATGAGAATCTTGCTCTTAATGAGGCGGCGGCAGAGAATGCTGACACTATAGCAAATCTTACATCGGAAGTGGCAAGACTTTCTCCTTTTGAGGCATATCAGAAGAATTATGAGGAGCTCAAGAGACAGTTTGATGAGCAGGTTGTGTTCGGCAACGATTACACTGGCAACTATGCGGCTGATCCGGAGACTTACAAGACATGGTATGAAAGTATAGACCCGGAGAATGCTGCACTTATATATCAGCAGGTACTTGAAAAACAGGCAAGCAGTCAGATTATAACTGACCTTGCAGCTACTTATTCTAAGATGAAGGCAGCACAGGCTGCGACAATCTTAGAGGAAATGACGGGCGATGAGGAGAAGGTTGCATCGATTCTTGCAAGCATGAGCGTCGGAAGTGCAGCAGATATTTTGCAGAACATGACTTCAACTTACGCCGCAAAGATAACACTTCTTATGTATCCGTCGCCATACACTATGGAGGAATATCGCGAGAACAGAGTGCAGGAGAGCCAGGGCAGGAATCCTGTCGGAAATCCTGACGGTACACATGATGGAAGCAATGCACCAAGATAGTTATCCGGTTATCCGGTTGACTATATAGCTGTGACGCACAGCGAAGAATATTGAAGAAAGGAGGACGCGGAACATGGCAGCCAACACAAATGTTCAGAATGTGACTTCAGCGGCAAAGAACAGCAATCTGTATAATATTGCAGCTCAGAATGTTTCCAAAGTGGCAGACGCTTTCGGAAATATGATGAAGCAGTCCCTTAAGAACACTTCAAATGCAGCGAATGCCATAAAAGGTCGGGACACCTCGGGAATTCAGGAAAAAATGTCCAACCGCCGCTCGCAGGTCGAGTATATCGTAAGAGGTGCAAGACATACCGGTGATGGAACGACAGTCGATGAGTCCATTATGACAAGTGATCTCAAAGCACTTACAAGTGACATTAAGGCAGTGGTTTGTGCAGTACTTGATGTGACTGATGAGGAGCTTGAGAAGATGCTTGCGGAGAGCGGAATGTGTATAACCGATTTGCTTAGTCAGAGCAATCTGGCAGATTTTGTGACCAATAATCTGGCAGACGGTGATGCGATGAAGCTTCTCACTGACAGCAGTATCTCACAGATTTACTCAGAGCTCGGAAGTGAAATTAAGAATCTGATAAGCAATGCGTCGGATGAACTTGGTGTATCGGTCGAGGAACTCACGGACATACTTAAACAGTTTGATGCAATGCAGGCGGATGTACAGCCTGACAAGACAACTGAAAGTTCTGATGATATTCCGGCTATGAATATGCAGAACGGAACAGGTGACGAACCGATTGTTGAGAATGTTGTGCAGAGCACGGCAAATGGCAGACAGACTGTGACAAGTGCAGATGCTGAACAGCGAACCACAGCACAGCAGGCAAAGAACGATGACGCTTTACAGACGGTTAACCGGCAGACTACCGGAACTCTCGAGGAGAAGATTACATTAGCTTCCGATAACAATACGGGTTCCGAGATGACGGGTAACGGCAGTGAGAGCTTGTCCGGACAGTTTCTTGAGACGCTCATAAGCAATGTTGATAATTCAATTAATGCGGAGAGTGCGTTTGAGGGATACGGTGTAAGCTCTGAGGAGATTGTAAGACAGATAATTGATGCGGTTAAGATTAATGTTAACAGTGCATCGACGGAGATGGAATTACAACTTCACCCTGAGAGCCTTGGAAAGGTTAATCTTGTCGTTGCGGCTAAGGACGGAATCATAACCGCACAGATTGCAGCGCAGGATGAGGCAGTTAAGAATGTTATCGAGAACCAGCTTGTGATGCTCAAGGAGAGCTTTGAACAGCAGGGACTCAAGGTTGAGGCAGTTGAGGTAACGGTTCAGAGCCACGGCTTTGAGGCGGGAAAGAACCTTGAAGGAAGAGGCGATGACGCAGGCAGTGAGAACGAGGGCGGTCAGAGACAGACAAGACGGCTCACGCTCGATGAAATCAATGCCCTTATAGGTGACGATGACCTGACGGACGATGAGAGTCTCGCAGTTGAGATGATGAGGGCGACCGGTGGAAATGTCGACTATATGGCATAATAATATTTCCGATTATACGGAAGGAAAGGAGAACAACGATGGCAATAAGCGCACAGATAGTTAATGGCAAAATTTATGCTAATACAACACCTGATAATCTTTCTCAAGACACAAAGGGGACTTCCACGATGGGTAAGGATCAGTTCTTACAGATTCTTGTAGCTGAGATGCAGTATCAGGATCCGCTTGAGCCTACAACCAATACCGAGTGGGTATCACAGATGGCTACCTTTTCACAGATTGAGGAACTTCAGAATATGTCGGAGTCGATGCAGACAGGACAGGCACAGAATCTTGTCGGTAAGTATGTTATCATGGCTACGACGGACAGTACCGGTGAGACTAAGTATGTAAGCGGCAGGGTGCAGACACTTGAGATTCGAGAGGATGGTACATATCTCTCAATTGGTGGTTATCTCTACAATATTGATGACTTGTATTCGGTTGTCGATGAGGACTACTACAAGGAACTCACAGGTGAGACAACAGGCGGCAGTTCAGACGGTTCAAGCTCGGATAATTCCGGTTCAGGCAGCACCGATACAGAGTAAAAGGTTCAAGTAAAAGGAGCGAATATGGAGATTAAAAACAATGTTTATTCCTCCATTGAACAGATCACGGGTCAATATCTGATTCAAAAGACGAAAGAAAGCAAGG
This sequence comes from uncultured Eubacteriales bacterium, assembly GCA_900545455.1. Lineage (GTDB taxonomy): Bacteria > Bacillota > Clostridia > Lachnospirales > Lachnospiraceae > CAG-882. Next base: position 2,662 of record UQZF01000068.1, on the reverse strand, counting down.
ATGCGGCCGTTTCGCAGACAATATCCTTTGAGGATATGTTGAGACAGGAGTGGCAGAACAATAGGCAAGACACTACCACGGATGGCAGTCTTAAATTTTCAAAGCATGCCGGCGAGCGCTTGAGGCAGAGAAATATAACATTGTCTGACGACCAGATGGCAAGACTTCAGGACGGAGCAAAGAAAGCATCCGATAAGGGTATCAGGGAATCACTTGTTATAATGGACAGCCTTTCTTTCATTGTAAACACCAGAAACAACACGGTGATTACGGCAATGGAACAGAGCAGTGATGCTGACAATATCTATACTAATATTGATGGAGCCGTGATAATATAGACCGGACCGATAAGGAGGTCGAGGACTTTGAATGACTGATAAGTCCGATTCGGTTCCATAATCAGGAGGAACAACTACTATGATGAGATCACTTTTCTCTGGTGTGGCAGGTCTTAAGACACATCAGACCAAGATGGACGTTATTGGTAACAATATCGCCAATGTAAATACTGTCGGATACAAGGCACAGTCCGTATCCTTCAGCGATGTATTATACCAGACAACACAGAGTGCGTCAGGACCTAACGCTTCAACAGGACGAGGCGGTACGAATGCAATGCAGATAGGTCTCGGCTCTAAGGTGGCAGCCATGAGCACATCCGTATCGGATTCCGGCGGTTCACAGGCAACCAACAACCCGTTCGACCTTATGATTAACGGAGATTCAATGTTCATTGTAAACGACGGTACACAGAATTTCTTTACAAGAGCAGGTAACTTCACAACAGATGCTTCCGGTAATCTTGTTACAAGTGCAGGTTACAGTGTAATGGGATGGCTCCCTGATGCCAACGGAAATATTCAGCGTGCAACTGTTCAGCCGCTTTCAATCTACACGGCAGCGAATACATACACAAATCCGACACAGACAACACAGACCACAATAACAGGTAATATCAACAAAGAGGATGAGAGCTTCTCATCCACAGGCGGAACAATCTCAACCAACGTAAGCTTCTATGATAACCTTGGTTATGAATACAGAGCAACGCTCTCAATCAGTCAGGATGGTGCAGACCCATACAGCTATAACATTACATGTACTGCAATGACATGTAACGGAACGGATATGGGACTTACCGAGGCTGAACTTCAGGCGGTTCTTAACAATGCCAACATAACATTCAACAGTGCTGACGGAAGTCTTGCGACAGGAAATCCGCTCACATTAACTGTTACAGGTCTTGGCAACTCGTTTGACCAGAACATCACTGTTGACATTTCACAGGTTACATGCTTTGGTAAGGACACATCACTTGTTCCTAAAAAGGGTGATGCAAACGGACAGAACGCAGGTCTTGCCGCAGGTAAGATGACTTCCGTAAGTATTCAGACCGACGGTAAGATTATCGCAAGTTACGATAACGGTGCATCCAAGACACTCGGACAGATTGTTGTTGCAACATTTACCAACCTCGCAGGTCTTGAGAAAGCAGGCTCTAACCTGTATTCAGCGACAATGAACTCAGGTGAATTTGACGGAATCGGACAGGATGTAACTGCTGACGGCGGTTCATTTGCACCGGGTTATGTCGAGATGTCAAATGTTGACCTTGCCGGGCAGTTTACGGACATGATTACAACACAGAGAGGTTTCCAGGCTAACTCACGTATCATTACCGTATCGGATACAATGCTTGAGGAACTTATAAATCTTAAGAGATAACAAATTTAAATAATATTATTTAGGAGCAGACCATGAAGTCAGTCACAATTATCGGAGCCAACAGTTATATAGCAAGAAATCTTATACAGAGCATTGCATGTAGCAGTGCACAGATAAAGATGTATTTATATGACAGGGAGGAGACGCATAAGGACGGACTTTCGGGTTATGCTCCTATTGATATTATGAGCAGTGAGTCAATTGAATCCGTGAGATACGATGTGGATGCGGTTATTCTTTTTACCGGAAGAACAGGAACGTATGTGGGATTTGATGAACCTGAGAGTTTTATAAAGGTTAATGAGATTGGTCTGCTGAATGTATTAAATGCCATGAGAAAGGCAGGCTCGACGGCAAAACTTGTATTTCCTTCGACGAGACTTGTTTACAAGGGGAAAGATGAACCTCTTTGTGAGGATGCCGAGAAAGAAATGAAGACAGTGTATGCCGTTAATAAATTTGCATGTGAGCAGTACCTTAAGATGTATCATGATGTATTTGGAATACACTATTGCATATTCAGAATATGTGTGCCTTACGGAAGTCTTTTAAAGGGCGTGAGTTCCTACGGAACGGCTGAGTTCTTCATAGGCAAGGCAGCATCCGGTGAAAATATCTCGCTCTACGGTGACGGAGAGGTCAGAAGAACACTGACCTACATCGGGGATTTGTGTAATACGATAATAGCGGGAAGCCTTTCGGCTGAGTGTATTGATGATGTTTATAATATAGGTGGCGAGGATTACAGCCTGAGAGAGATGGCACAGATGGCAGCGGACAGATATGGCGTTGACATTGAGTATACACCATGGCCTGCGAGTGCGCTTAAGATTGAATCGGGAAGCACGGTGTTCGACAGCAGCAAGCTTGATGCAATTCTCGGAAACATAAGGAAGATGAGCTTCAAGAAGTGGATTGGAGGGGGAGAATGATTGAT
>UQZF01000067.1 GCA_900545455.1 uncultured Eubacteriales bacterium | reverse complement strand
GGCATTAGGCGGCAAAAAATCGATACGTCGCTACGGAAGCATGCTTCTTCCGATGGATGAGACTCTCGTATTGTGTGCGATTGACCTGTCCGGCAGACCTTACTTAAATTTCAAAGGTGATTTCACAACCGACAGAGTGGGATATTTTGACACCGAGATGGTTAAGGAATTTTTCTACGCCGTATCATACAGTGCGGGAATGAATCTTCACCTCAAACAGATGGATGGTGACAATAATCATCATATAATTGAGGCAATGTTCAAGGCTTTTGCAAAGGCACTTGACGAGGCGGTGTCGATTGATCCGCGCATCACGGATGTACTCTCGACTAAAGGAGCATTGTAATTAATGCGGAAAGGTTGGATTTTATGAAAAAAGTTGTTCCCGTTCTGTTTTTAAAGGATAAGGAAGTATACAGTGACAGAGAATGTACCGAGAGGGTTGACGGTGGACTTTCACCCGTCGATGTGTGTCTGAGGCTTGAGGCTGCGGGAGCGGATGAGTTCCTCATAATGGATTTATCCTACGACGATGCCTCACATGATGCCGCAATCTCCGTCATAAGAAATATCGGCAGGGAGACAGACCTCCCTCTTAATGTCGGCGGAAACATAAAGAGAGTGGAGGATGTCAAGAAGTACCTGTATGCGGGCGGAAGAAGGGCGGTTCTTGATTCTGCGATCGAGGCGGATGTAGCCATGATGACTGAGGTTGCCAACCGCTTCGGAAGCGAGAAAATCGGTCTGCTTGTGTCGGATGAGACTTTTGACACTGAACTTGCAGATTTATGCGCAGAGGATGGCATATCGGCTCTGCTTAGCTCGAATTTTGACGGATTTTATGCAAATTCTGACTTCTATTTGACAAAAGCCGACATAAAAGCCGACTACAATGCAGTGAAGGCTTCATTGAAAGCCGAGGGCTACGAGACGGTGAGCTTCACGTCCTCGATTGCATTTTCCGAGTTCAAGCTCAACAGCGACGGGCTTATTCCCGTCATCGTTCAGGATTACAAGACGGACGAGGTTCTCATGCTCGCCTACATGAACGAGGAGGCGTTTGAGAACACATTAAAGACCGGGCTTATGACCTATTACAGCAGAAGCCGAAAGGAGCAGTGGGTTAAGGGCGAGACGTCGGGACATTATCAGTATGTGAAATCACTTGACATTGACTGTGATAATGATACACTCTTAGCGAAGGTAAAACAGCTTGGAGCTGCGTGCCACACGGGAAATTACAGTTGCTTTTACAGAAATCTCGCCTCAAAGGATTATGTTCAGACCAATCCTTTGAAGGTATTTAAGGATGTCATGGCTGTAATCGAGGACAGAAAGCTTCATCCTAAGGAGGGCTCCTACACCAACTATCTTTTCGACAAAGGCATCGACAAGATTTTAAAGAAATGCGGTGAGGAGGCGACGGAGATCATCATCGCCGTAAAGAACCCTGATCCCGAGGAGATTATCTACGAGATTTCGGATTTCCTGTATCATGTGATGGTTCTCATGTCACTTAAGGGTGTGACTTGGGAGGAAATCACGGCAGAGCTTTCCAAGCGTTAAGAGCTTTTAATATTTTAAGTTAATAAAAACCGGGCGTGGAGTCAAACAATGAAAAAGTATGTTATAACAACACTTAAAGACAGAATCGCGGCCGTTACCTTCGAGGAGGACAAGCCTTCCATTATCAATGTGTACGAAAATGCCGGTGAAAGCATCGGCACGGGCACCGATAATGGGGCTGTCCTCCTCGGAAACGTATATATAGGTCGTGTACAGAATGTAGTAAAAAATATCAATTCAGCATTTATTGAAATTGCAAAGGATGTTGTATGTTATTATTCTCTTACTGATAACACACAGCATCATTTTTTAAACCGTAAAAATACGGACAAGGTATGTCAGGGCGATTTGATGCTTGTTCAGGTGTCGAGAGAAGCCGTAAAAACAAAAGTTCCTTCACTTACCTCCGACATAAGCATAACAGGCAACTATGTCGTGATGTCCTTAGACGGCAAGGGTGAAGTGGCAGTATCGGCAAAAATCAGGGACAATTCTTTCAGAAAAGCAATCCAATCCAGACTGAAACCTGTTGTTGAAAAAAATGAGGGCAGAATGAGCCTTGTGGTGAGGACTGCCGCCTACGAAGCATCAGAGAGCGAGGTACTCGCCGAAGCAGAATATATGAGCGGTGTTGAGGAATCCATTCATATCAGGTCGACCTCCCGCCCTGCATTCACATGCCTTTACAAAAAAGAAGAGCAATATATATGTGATATAAGGGAGAGCAAGCTTACATCCGATGACAGGATAATATCCGATGACGAAGAACTTCTCAATAATATCGTTGAACATATTCCGTCAGCCGGAAAAATTGTCTCATTATATTATGACAAACTGCTGCCGCTGTATAAATGCTATAACCTTGAAAAGATTATAAATGATGCTCTTAGTCCGAAAGTATGGCTCAAATCGGGGGCATATCTTGTGATTGAGCCGACCGAAGCATTAACAGTCATTGACGTGAACACGGGAAAGTTCGACGGCAACAAGAAAAACCGTGAAGACACTTTCCTTAAAATAAATCTTGAAGCTGCAGGGCAGATATGCCGTCAGATTAAGCTTCGGAATATATCCGGAATAATCATAGTTGATTTTATAAATATGGAGAATCCGGACAACAATACCGAACTCATCAATTTCTTAAAAAACGAACTTTCAAAAGACCAGGTTCCGTCATTTTTTATCGAAATGACAAAATTGGGGCTTGTTGAAATAACAAGAAAAAAGATTAAAAAACCACTTCACGAATCTTTTTCACGAACTTTTTGAAAAAATTACACAGAATTGATTGTTTTTTATGCGATTATTATATATAATAAATTCTATGTGACAAAAAATAAATAAAAATGTATTACACATGGAAATTGAGGTGCCACCAAATGGATATCAGAATTGAAAATCTGACAAAGGCTTATGGAGATTTTAAGGCTGTTGATAACATGAATCTTCATATAGCCGATGGCGAGCTGGTTGGTCTGTTAGGACCATCAGGATGTGGAAAGTCCACAACACTTTTTATGCTTGCGGGTCTATCAGACCCTACATCCGGAAGCATTTATTTTGGAGATAAGGACGTGACTAAGGTTGCTCCGGAAGACAGAGAGATTGGTCTTGTGTTCCAGAACTATGCGTTATATCCGCATATGACGGTTGAGGAGAACATCATGTTCCCACTCATCAACCGTAAGGTTAAGAAGGCAGAGGCAAGAGAGCGTGCCAACGAGATGGCTAAGCTTGTACAGCTCGACGGTCTTATGAAGCGTAAGCCTAAGGCTTTATCGGGAGGTCAGCAGCAGCGTGTCGCAATCGCAAGAGCACTTGTTAAGAAGCCGGAGGTTCTTTTACTTGATGAACCCCTCTCTAATCTTGATGCCAAGCTTCGTATCGAAACAAGAGAGGAAATCAGAAGAATTCAGCAGGAAGTAAAGATTACAACCATCTTCGTTACGCATGACCAGGAGGAGGCAATGAGCATCTCCGACAGAATTGCGGTAATGAAGAGCGGTATTGTACAGCAGTATGAAGTTCCGCAGGCTATGTACCTTAACCCTGACAACCTTTTTGTGGCACAGTTTCTCGGAATGCCGCAGGTCAACACATTCTCTGTTGAAGCTAAGGGCGGCAGCATTTATTGCAACGGAGCACTTCTTCGCTCAGGCTGCGAGCTTGCAGACGGAACATATACGGCAGGTATTCGTCCTGAGTCATTTGAGATTGCGGATGAAGGAATCACTGTTAAGGCTTCACATGTCCGCATGACAGGCCGTGACCTTCTCATTCATTTCTCAATCGGTGACACTGAGCTCAGAATACTTGTACATTCGGACCTTTCAATTAAAGAGGGCGATGAATTTACCATCCGCGCGCGCAAGAATCAGATTATGATTTTCGGCAGCGATGAGAAGAGCTTAGGCAAATTTTAATCCGGGAGAGGCTGACTATGGAAAAAAAGAGCATGAAGGGCTATCTTTATCTGATGCCCGCATTGATAATCATTCTTTTATTTACGGCTTATCCTCTTGTAAGAGCCTTCCTCATGAGCTTTTATGAGGACTACAACATGATAAGCGGTGAGTACAGCAGAATCGGTCTCGGAAATTATCGTGACCTTTTCGGTGATAAGGTATTTATTAAGGCACTCAGGAATACAAGCATCTATGTAATTTTCGTTGTTCCTTGTTCCATCGCCTTATCGCTCCTTATTGCGGTACTTTTAAACAGCAATATTAAGTTTCAGGGCTTATTCCAGACAATATATTTCCTTCCGTACGTTACCAGTGTTATCGCTATAGGTCTTGTATGGAGCTGGATTTTCAACAGCAATTACGGTCTGCTCAATTATATTTTAAGCTGGTTCGGCATTGAAAAGGTTCAGTGGCTCAATAAGCCTAAGTATGCGCTCCCGTCACTCATCATATTCAGTGTATGGAAGAGCATGGCTTTCGATATTCTGATATTCCTGGCCGGACTTCAGACTATCTCAAAGGATTTGTATAATGCCGCAAGAGTTGACTCAACTCCGAAGTGGAGAGTATTCTGGAAAATCACCGTTCCGGGAATTGCACCTATGATTTCGTACGCATTCATCATGGGCTTCATCAGTGCATTCAAGGTATACAACGAGGTATTCTCACTCTTCGGCGGCAAGGCAGGTCCTGCCAACAGTGCCGTGACGGTTGTATACTATATTTACGATAAGTTCTATAACAGCTACAATTACGGACTTGCATCCGCAGCGGCGGTTATATTATTCCTCATTATTCTCGTACTCACTGTTGTTCAGAGAATAGTAGGAAGAAGAAAGTAGGAGGCAGTATATGAGTAAGAAGAGAAAAGTATTTAATATCATATCGACGGTGTTAAAGTATGCCATCCTTATTCTCGGAGCATTATTTACACTTATGCCTTTCCTCTGGATGATATTCTCATCACTTAAAACACCTGCTGAGATCATATCCATCCCGCCGACCATACTTCCGTCGTCACCACAGTGGTCCAACTATGCAGAGGCATGGAAGGCTGCACCGTTCCCGAGATATTTCCTGAACACGATCATTGTCACGATTTTCTCGACAATCGGCGTGCTCGCAACGGCAATACTTTCGGCATTTGCATTTTCAAGACTTAACTTCCCGGGAAAGAAGCTTGTGTTCTCTCTTTTCCTTGCAACGCTCATGATACCGGGCGAGATGTTGATCATCACCAACTTTATCACAATCACAAAGTTAAAGTGGATTGACACATATCAGGCTATGATTGTTCCATACATGTCAAATGTATTCTACATCTACCTGTTGACACAGTTCTTCTCACAGGTGCCTGAGTCGTTATACCTTGCAGCGAAGGTTGACAAGTGCAGTGACTTTAAGTTCATGATGAAGATTATGGTTCCTATGAACAAGAGTGCCATAACAACCATCGCGATACTTAACATTATCGGCTGCTGGAACTCCTTCCTCTGGCCTTTACTTGTAACCAACGATACCAACATGAGAGTAATCTCCAACGGTCTTGTTCGTTTCCAGACTGAGGCAGGCTCTAACTACGAGCTCATCATGGCGGCTTCGACAATCATGGTTATGCCTATCATCATTGTATATCTCTTCCTGAGAAAATACATTATTGAGGGTGTAACGCAGAGTGGACTCAAAAGCTGATTTTACACAAATCCTAATTTAATTTTACTCATTTTGTATTGACAAATGATTGCCCCGGGTAGTACCATAACTACCTGTGAAAGCAATAGATTGAGCAGAGCATTCTCTGTTCAGACACAAAAAGGAGAGAAAAAGAAATGAAACTCAAGAAAGCACTTGCTGTAGCACTTACAGCAACAATGGCATTCGGAACACTTACCGGATGTAACAAGAGCGGCAACGACAACAACGAGACTACAACTACACCTGCCGCATCACAGAATGAGACAACAACTACGGAGGCTGCATCAAATGGTGAGTCATCCGCAGACGCAGGCATCGAGGCTTGTACCATCGAGTTCTGGCATGCAATGAGCAACAAGCAGGAGGAGGAGCTCACAGCTCTCACTGATAAGTTCAATGCTGAGAACGAGTATGGTATCACAGTTAACCTTACAAACCAGGGTGCATACAAGGATTTAAGCTCTAAGCTCACAGCTAACGCAGCAGCAGATACACTTCCTGATCTTGCACAGGCTTACAACAACTGGTTATCAGCTTACTCAGATAAGCTTGTACATCTTGATGATTTCGTAGCTAACGATTTCGACAACTGGGATGACATCGTTCCAGGTTACAGAGAAGAGAACAGCCAGTTCGGTTTCATCAGCGGTGTTCCTTTCAACAAGAGTACTTACGTTCTTTTCTATAACAAGACTTTATTCGATGAGCTCGATTTAACAGCTCCTTTAACATGGGATGAGCTTCTCTCTGTTGCTGAGGTAATCAAGGCAGAGAAAGGCATCGAGACAATCGGCTGGGATGACCTTGCAGGTATGTTCCAGGCAACACTCGCTCAGAACGGATGCGGATACTTCGATGAGAACGGTGCATTATTCGACAATGAGAAGGGACTTGAGGCTGTACAGTTCATCATGGACCTTTACAACAACGGATATGCTCGTCTTGTTGGTGAGGATAAGTACTTCTCCAACGTAATCAGCAACCAGTTAATCGCTTCTTATGTTGGTTCTTCAACAGGTGCTTCCTACATCACAGCTGATGGTTGGGAGCTTGGAGTAGCACCTCTTATGAGCAATGTTGACAGTGCAGCTAACGCAGCCGGAACTAACATTGTTATGTTCACACAGGATACAAATAAGCAGAAGGCAGCTTGGGAGTACCTCAAGTTCTTAACAAGCGCTGACGCTACAACAGAGTGGGCTATGGCAACAGGTTACCTTCCTGTAAGAACATCTGCTTATGAGTCTGACACATACCAGAAGTTCATGGAGACTGATCCTACATCTGTAGCAGCTTACTCACAGACAGCTTACTTCATCAGCCAGCCTGCATTCGAGGGCAGCTATGATGTAATGAGCGTAGTAAGCACAACTCTTGAGGAGCAGATTCTCAATGAGGCTGACGCTCAGACAGCACTTGATGCTTTAGTAGCAGCAGTTAATGATGCTCTTAAGAAGTAATTAACAACAAGTGTTTTTAATAAGGGCTGCCCACTCAGGCAGCCCTTTATTATTCTAAAATTCAGCGGAGGTGGAAAATGACAAAAATATCATTTTTTAACGGTTTAAGAGAAATTGGCGGTACTTTTGTTGCCGTAGAGACAGAGAGCACTAAGTGCATGTTTGACTTCGGATTTGCTGTCGCAGGACGCATGGACGCAAAAATCCGCAAGAGAAAGGACGATTTTGCGGCAGACTACATCCGCCTCGGGATGCTTACGCCTGCTGACGGAATCTATGACGACTATACAGCAAAAAAGACGGGACTGATTCCTTTTGGCGAACTCGAAAAAGAGTGTTTTTTTGTGATTTCCCATATGCACATTGACCACATGGGCGGTCTCGGATGCCTTCATCCTGACATTCCCGTATACATGAGCACGGATTCACTCAAATTATACCGTCAGCTCGCCAAGAACGGCGACGTCGAGCACAGAGAGCATCCTAACTGCATCGGAGTTGATTACGGTGCCGAGTTCACTGTCGGCGACATCACGGTAAAGTGCGTTCCTGTCGACCACGATGTAGTCGGAGCGTGTGGCTTCTTAATCACAACACCTGACGGAAATGTATGTTACACTGGCGATTACCGTTTCCACGGCTTCCACCCGGCATATTCTGAGGAGTTTGGTAAGACCTGTCACGGAGCAGATGTTGTTATCACTGAGGGCGTTACTGCAAGCTTTGATGACATCGATATGCTCTCACTCGAGAAGCCTGCCGTGCCTGACAGGACAGAGGACGGCTTACAGGCAGAGCTCGAGGTGCTTTCTAAGGAGGATAGCGGTCTTATAGTTGTAAATCCGTACAACAGAAATGTTGAGCGCGTACATCGTATGGTCAACACCTTCAAAAACAGCGGAAGAACTCTCGTGCTTGATCCCGTTCAGGCAGACTATGTAGCTGCATTCTATCCCGAGGATGAGATTGCCGTCTACGAACAGAGCTACAGGGAGGCTTGCAACGACAGCTCCGTTATAACGGAGAACAAGCCTAGAATCTGCCGCGAGGGTATCCCTGCGGACTGGAAGGTTGTAAGCCGCGAAGAGCTCATAAAGAACCCTTCAAAGTATGCTCTCCAGCTCGATTATGCCGATATGTATGAGCTGACCGACTTAAAGGATGTGGTATCAAGATACATTCACATGGACGGTGCGCCTCTCGGAGCCTACGATCCGTCATTTGCCAAAATGAAGGAGTTCCTCGAGGTCTGCGACATAACCTACGACTACAGAGGACTCGGCGGTCATGCTAAGCCATATTATCTCAGAACAATGCTCGACACGATAGAGCCAAAGACACTCATTCCGCTTCACAGCTTCCGCCCTGAGCAGGTCAACACTGCAAAGGCGGGAACCCGCATTCTTCCTGAGTACGGCGATGCGTATGAGCTTAAAAACGGGGTAGTGACAAAGTTATAAATTGTGTGAGCATATAGTGCGGAACAATTCGATATAATCATTCAAACAGGTCTGTGAATATTCATAATATTCACGGACTTGTTTTTTGTTAAACGCATAAACAAGCGGATATTATATTTGTATCGGAGGGTAAAGTGTGTTAATATAAAATCGTTCACCATCCATATAATGTGTGGTGCAGATTACTTAATTTTCTTTGGAGATATATACATGGCTAATAGTCTTAATTCAGTCGAACAAATGATGCTTGAAAAAATAAATAAGGCAATAAAAATAATCGACTCTTACGATATAAAGTATATAGAGTATGGCGTTTTTGGAAGTGCCGCAAGGGGGAATTATAAAATCACAAGCGATATTGATATTGCCATGTTGGTAGATGCTATGCCTGAAAAAATGGTATTATCAAATCTGCGTTGTGACCTCGATGAGATAGGCTGTGATTTTGCCGTATTATATAAGCACAATTACGAACAGCCGACTACTGCTTTTCAGAAAGAAGTTAAAAGAGATTATAGGAGGTTAAAGCTGTATGGAGAATAATTATCTGTCAATCGCGCTCAACGACTATGAGTATGCGCTGGTCAGCAGGCATCCGGGATTTAACAACAATATCACTGCACAGTATCAACAGGTATGTGAAAAGCTGTTAAAGCATGTTGTTGAGCATGTAGGAAGTAACAGTGACTTACTGCGTTCACATAATTTGAAGAGATTGTATGATTCAATTAAGTCCGAGGTACATTTGTCCCGTGAATCTGAACTGTTTTTAAGTACACTGACTGATTTTTATTTTGATGCAAGGTATCCGGGTGATGATTTCTTGAACGTATCGGATGAAGATACTGATTACTCATATAAAGTCATGGTCGAAATACATGACAAGGTTCTTGAGTGGGAAAGTAAAAGACAGTCAAATAAATCTGTGGCTGAATTGATAAAATCATAATAAATTGAGGAGGTACTGTTATATGTTGCTGTTATTACAAATCGCACTGTACTGTCTGCTGTATATTTTACTTGTAAAGCTCGCGGTAAAGAACAACGGACTTAATTGTCTGTATTTCTACCCGAAGGAAAACATCGACGAGGCTCAAAATCGCGGAATTGCCGATAAAGCTGTCGTGATAAAGAAGGGCAAACAGTTCATGATACCGTTCTGCATCATCATATTTGCCGTGCTTATTCTCATTATATCGCTCTGGAATCACGTCACGGATTTTAAGACCGCATACATACAATCAGCTCTCTTTCTCATAGTCATGAACTGGTTCGACGGTCTTGTGATTGACAGACTTTGGGTAGGGCACAGCAAAATCTGGCATATCAAAGGCATGGAGGGCATTCCATACGTCAAGTCATGGAAAACGGTGCTCACCAAGCGTACCGCTGCCACAGTTCTTTATCTTGTTGTTGCGGCAGCGACGGCGGGTATTGTGGTGCTGATTGGGCGGATTTGAAAATGGTTAATAAATCGGAATTTATAAGGATAAAGCATGAAAAAGAAAATAATTAAAATTATATCTGTGATTATAATAATAATAGTTGTACTTGTAACAATTATAATTATTATTGTCAGTCGTATGGCGGCTTCTATGGGAGTAGGATCTGCTGGGGTAGCAGATTATGAAAAGAGAATCGAAATATGGAATACTGTTGCCGGAAACAATGAACGGTCAAAATTAGATGATATGAATATAAAATCAGGTGGAAATCCATTTATATATACACTATTATTCGCGTCTTCTATTGTCGGAAAACAATATAAGGATAAGGAAAGTATTGTTGATACTTTTACGTATCTGTATGAGATTAAAGGCGGGTATGAGAAAGAAACTTATGAAGATTCGCCTTATTTGATTCCCTATCTGTCAGAAGGTTCAGATTTAGCAGTTATCGTCATTCCTGGAGGTGGATTTGGCTACAAGTCTATGGACGGGAGTGATGGTGAAGGAAAAGATGTAGCAGAAACTCTTCAAAAAAATGGGATTAGTGCATTTGTATTACATTATAGAAGTAATCCTTATGAATATCCAATTCCACAATTAGATCTTCAAAGAGCTGTGCGATATTTGAAGTATAACGCAGAAAAATATAGTATTGCACCTGAAAAAATAGGTTTGATTGGATTTTCGGCAGGAGGATTTGAAATAGGCAGTTATATAAATCAAATTCAGGGGAATGATTTATTGCCTGATGCATATAAGATGGATGAGATTGATCGTATGGACGATACAATTTCAACTGCAGCAATGATATATCCTGCATTATCGTTTAATGATAACGTACCAATGCTGTTTTGTTTATTTGATGATAAAGATGTTCGCAATGAAACTACGCGTAAAGAGCTATTGGAATTAACGGATTTAAAAAAATATGTAAATCATTCAGTTGATATTCCTCAGTTTATTGCGTGGGGCACAAAGGACTCTATGGTTGGTGTAAAAGAAACGCCTGAGTATATAAAAAAAGCAACTGAAGCAGGAGTTGATATAACGGAAATCAGAGCGGAAGGACAAAATCATGGATTTGCACAAGAATACTATATAATGAAGTATATTGCTTGGCTCAAAGCCAGAAATCACAGTTTATAGTTGGAAGTTATGGATGCTGATGAATAGTATGCAAATTCCAGTTTTCGACAAAATAGAGATAACGTTTTACAAATAGTTGTGTAAAACGTTATTTTTTTGAATATATGTACAAATACAATGCGTAAAGTATTGAAGAAACGCATATAATATAAAATATATAAGTTGAAGAAAAGCATATTCTGCGATATAATGAGCGCAAGAGAGTCAGAGGGAGCTTGCTCACTCTTGACGAACGGCGAAATTATTGAGTGATGAAATCACGATATAACATATTTATATTGGTGGGGGTAATTATGTATTTTAAAAGAAAAGCATACGCTAAATTAGTGGAATGGAAAAAGCTATATTTAGAAAAATATGCGGTATTGCCGGAAGGCGCAAGGCGAGTCGGCAAGTCGACTATTGCGGAAACCTTTGCAAAAAATGAATATAGGTCTTATATTTTAATTGATTTTTCCAAAACAACAAATAATATTTTGGAATGTTTTGATGATATAGGGAATTTGAATATTTTTTTTCTGAGGCTACAGGCAGAAACCGGAATCACATTGTATGAACACGAATCCCTCATTATTTTTGACGAAGTACAGTTGTTTCCAAAAGCCAGACAGGCAATAAAGCATCTTGTACATGACGGCAGATACAGTTATCTGGAAACAGGCTCTTTGATTTCGATAAAGAAAAATGTAAAGGACATTCTGATTCCATCAGAGGAAATGAAGCTGGAAGTATACCCCATGGATTATGAAGAATTCTGTGATGCCACGGGTAATAATTATGGGTTATTACAGCAGATTTATGATAGCGGAGTGGCTATTGGACAGGCAACTAACCGTAAATTAATGAGAGATTTGAGAATTTACATGGCAGTAGGAGGGATGCCACAGGCAGTAGAAGCCTATGTTAATGGGAAAAACTTTTCAGAAATAGATATAGTAAAAAGGCAGATCATATCTCTGTATGAGGACGACTTTAAGAAAATTGATGCTTCCGGAAGAATATTGGCATTATATCACGCGATTCCGGCGCATCTGGCAAAAGATGCAAGAAAATATCGTATTACCACAGCAATTGGGAAAAGAAATAACACCAAAGCAGAAGAATTATTATACGAGTTGATAGATTCGAAAACGGTTCTGCCATGCTATAATTCTACCAATCCAAGGGTCAGTTTGGCGGATACGAAAGATTTTAACAGTTACAAATTATATCTTTCGGATACAGGATTATTTGTTACACTGATGT
>UQZF01000066.1 GCA_900545455.1 uncultured Eubacteriales bacterium | reverse complement strand
CGGATATTCTGCACAAATCGGGAAAGGAAATTCCGCTCACACTCGGGGATTTTAAGGCTTTTGTAAAGAAAAATGTTGTAGATACAACGGAAAGCTGTGACATACTTATGTGTTCACGTCAGAATATAGCATATCTTATAGAAAGACAGCAGTTAACGCCTGTTAAAAGTGAGGTAAGGGGAAATTTATACCTGAAAGGTCAGGTTCTCAGAAATAAATGGTAGTGTTTTTAGGATAAGAACTGTAATAATCCTAAAACACAAATAACAACGGCACCGTGTATGGAGCCCATATTAAGCTCATACAACGGTGCCGTTTGTATTGTCGCTATTGCTATTATTCGTGAGCATGGCTCACTCAATGATTTCGCATCCTACAGCAGATGTGCTCTCATCTCCTCAGGTGAGAGAGGTGAGAGGTCGGCAGGTGCCACGTCGAATACGGTCTTGCAGCCGCTTATGCCGCGCTTGTTCATGCGGTATGCCGCTCTTGCGTAAGCTACGAGTACACAGGAGGTGAACTCAGGGTTGGAGTCGAGCTTCAAGCTGTACTCGATTACATGATTGTGCTCGCCGTTTAAGCCGGTCTTTCCGGTGCGGAGAACGAAGCCACCGTGAGGAATGCCCGCGTGGTCACGCTTTAACTCCTCCTCGGAAATGAAATGAACCGTGGTGTCGTAGTCGGCAAAGTAGTTAGGCATGGTCTTGATTGCATTCTCGATTGCTGCCTTGTCTGCGCCGTCCTCAGCTACGACAAAGCACTCTCTTGTGTGCTTCTCTCTGGTGGTGAGTTCAGGGTTCTTGCATGCGCGCACAGCCTCAAGCGCTGATTCAACAGGGATTGTGTACTGCTTGGCATCCTTTACGCCCGGGATTCTTCTGATTGCGTCGGAATGTCCCTGGCTTACGCCCTTGCCCCAGAAGGTGTAGTCGTTGCCGTCGCGGAGAATCGCGTTGGCGTAGAGACGGTTGAGTGAGAACATGCCGGGGTCCCAGCCTACGGAAATCATGGCGATGTGACCACCTGCGCTTGCGGCAGCGTCAACATTTGCGAAGTGCTCAGGGATGCGGGCGTGGGTATCGAAGCTGTCAACCACGTTGAAGTCCTTTGCGTACTCAGGTGTCTGCTTTGGAAGGTCTGTCGCTGAACCGCCGCAGAGCATGAGAACATCAATCTTATCCTTCATTGTAGGAAGAAGGTCTGCTGAGTAGACAGGAACATTGGTTGCAGGGGAGACTGTTTCGGGATTTCTTCTGGTGAAGATTCCGACAAGCTCCATATCGTCATTCTGTCTGATGGCAGCTTCGATGCCGCGTCCGAGGTTGCCATAACCTAAAATACCTATTCTGATTGTCATATATATTCTCCTTTATTTGTATAATGTATAACAGGCGTTGAAAACACCATAATTGCTTTAACATTATAACGTATTGATGTAAAAATTGCAATTAAAGTTAGTAGATACTAACAAAAAATGTTCATAATTTTTTAATTGTGTAAATGCCGCAAATGCACTATACTTGTAGGTATATGCAGAAACGGTGAAAGGAGAAAAAATATGTCGTGGATTGACAATATGGCGATAAACATATTTCCGATGATTCTGGCTGTGGTTGTGCTTTTAAGCAACAGCTCCAAGTATCGCAGAACCAAAATGGCACGGATATTTAATCTGATCATAATATTTGATTTTCTCCTCATGCTTACGGATGTGGTGGGCATGGCTGTGGTGCAGGAAATCGGCAATCTGCCGGCGAGCGTGGTATGGCTTGTCAATGTAACGAGACTTATTCTTACAACGTCTGTGACGACGGCATGGTTTATATATGTGTGCTGCAGGCTGAGACTGGACATTGACGTAAGATGGATGGTGATAGCGGCAGCAGTGGCGGCAGGCATTGTCGATGTGGCTGTGCTTTTGGTTCCGTACAGACATCTGTCAGTTTACGGGCTTGCAAATGCAGACAGAGTAATGAGAATATGCTACCTCGGAGTGAGTATATATGGAATGGTTATGTTTGCGCTTGGCGGAGTAGTTGCGGCATATCGTTTTTTCAGGGAGAAAGATAAGGATGTGAGGAGAGAGTGTGTTTATCTCATGTTTTTCAGTATTCTGCCTATAATCGGTATAGAGCTGCAGAATATCAACCAGCAGTTGAGAACGGCATCGGCGTGTGTATCCATAGCGATATTATATGTGTATGTGAGCATGCAGAATAAGCATGTTATCACCGACGGGCTTACGGGAGTCAACAACAGACGGGAGTTCGACGCGTATCTTCAGCGCAGAAGCAGGCAGCAGGCACATGCCGACTGGGGGCTTCTCATGATAGATGTGGATGATTTTAAGATAATTAACGATGAGATAGGACACAAGGAGGGTGACGATGTTCTTTGGAATGTCGCGGATATATTAAGAAGGGTATTTAAGACGGACGATGTTTTTATCGCGCGGTATGGCGGAGATGAGTTCGTGGTGTGCGGTGAATGGGATGGAAGAGCATGCATGAATGAGATAGAGCAGAGGATTCTGCAGAAGGTTGAGGAGTTCAACGGGGAGAAGCAGAGAGGCTATAAGCTGTCGCTCAGCGTTGGTGGTGCTCTTTGGAGCGAGTGCGGAAACTGTGAGGCGATGCTTGAGGCGGCTGATAAGAAGATGTATGAAGTGAAGCAGCTTTGCAAGGAACGGAGGAAATCTGATTGTGAGTGCGGCAGTATATATACAGGCTGATATATTTCCGATTGCGGCGTTGATTGTTGTCCTGTACAACTTAAAGAGGGATATGTCGTATACATGGAGAAAAAGATGCTTTGCCACGATAATAAGGCTTACTGTAGCCATAATGCTCTGCAACATCGTGTGCTGGAAATTCAATGGCGTGCAGGGCGTGACGGCGTCACATATCCTGTGGATTTTTAACACGGCGTACTATGTTTTTATGCTGTTCATGGCTTTTTTGTGGTTTCTGTATGTGTATGACAATGTCACCAACGGCAACGGACAGTGGGGAATCGAAGTGCTTCCGAAGGCGGTGCCGTTTATTATCGGCATGGTGCTTCTTTTGGCGGCATCCGTGAGTGCGGCTGTATTTTACATTGATGACAATAATATGTATTGCAGAGGACGGCTTCACTTTGTGAGCACGCTTGTCGCCGCGGGATATATTTTTTTGGCGTGTGTGCTTGCGTTTTCGGCACTGTTTAAGGCGGTGTCGAGGGAGAACAGGACGGAGTATTTAAGACTTGTGATGTTCGGACTTTTTCCGCTTGTCGGCGGGGCGATACAGCTTATGGTTTACGGCGCGGATCTGCTGTGGCAGTTCACGACAGCAGCACTCGTTATGGTTTACCTTAATATACAACAGCAGAATGTCAGCAGGGACGGAATGACGGGACTCAATAACAGAAGAAGGCTCGATGAGTATGTGAACAGCTTATCATCAGAGCATCCCGGAAGAGAGAAACTCTGTTACAGCATAATTGATATTGATAATTTCAAGCAGATTAACGACAGCTACGGGCATCAGACAGGTGACAAGGTAATCTGCCTTGTCGCGGATGCGCTGAAGGTAGTGTACGGAAATACGAGAAGCTTTATTGCCAGATACGGCGGTGATGAGTTTGTTATAATTTCCAAGGGCTTTGGGGAGCATGAGGTTAAGCATTATAAAGATGTCCTCGAGAAGAAGCTTTTGTCGCTCGATGCCCATGAAAATATGGAACTTGCGGTTGAGATAAGCATGGGTTCGGCATTTTTAGGTGAGGACGGATGCACGTCGATACGAGGGATGATGGAGCTTGCCGATGCGAGAATGTATGAAATCAAAAAACAGCATCATGGCAGTTTTGAAAATATACTAAGCGAATGATTTTATGGAGGACAACAGGATGGCAGAAGAATTACTTTCAAGAAAAGACGTAAAAAAGGAACTTACATGGGATTTGACTTTAATCTATGAGAATGAAGCTGCACTAATGGCGGATGCAGGCAGGATGGAGAGGCTGACAGCCGATATAGAGAGCTCGTATAAGGGTAAGCTTAACGGTGCCGGGAACATTAACAAGTGTCTTGATGAGTACCGTGAGGTTATTGGTATTATGACGCTTATAGGAAATTACTGTGAGCTTGCGACATCAGTTGACTATTACGACACACACAATATGGAACTTTCGGGAAAAATGAACAGAAAACTCTCCGAGTGTATGAGCAGACTAAGCTTTATTGACAGCGAGCTTGCGGTTCAGGATAATGCTGTTATAGAGGAAGCCGCCAATGCATCCAAAGACAATGCAGGCTATCTTAAGGATGTGTTAAGAGGCAAGCCTCATCTGTTAAATCCTGAGACCGAGAGAGTACTTACGGCACTTTCTCAGACGACCGGAGCACCTTATGAGATATATAACACGGTTAAGCTTGCCGACATGAAGTTCCCTGATTTTGAGGTTGATGGCAAGAAGTATCCGCTCGGCTACTCTCTTTTTGAGGATGATTATGAGTACGATGAGAGAACGGATGTCAGAAGAGCTGCATTTTCCGCGTTTTCCGCGAAGCTTAGCGAGTATGAGAATGTGACTGCCGCTGCTTACAATGCGACTGTTCAGTATGAAAAGACAATGGCTGATTTAAGAGGCTACGACAATGTATTTGACAGTCTGCTCTTCGGTCAGAAGGTAGATGAGTCGATGTACAACAGACAGATTGATCTTATTATGGAGAAGCTGGCACCGCATATGAGAAAGTATGCAAAGCTCCTTGGAAGGGTGCATGGTCTTGACAAGGTTACCTACGCGGACTTAAAGCTCCCGGTTGATACGGACTATTCACCGAAGCTTACGATAGAGGAGTCCAAGGACTATGTTATGAAAGGACTCTCAATTCTCGGCGAGGATTATGTGAAGATGGTTGAGACAGCCTACAAGGAGCGCTGGTTTGATTTTGCACAGAATAAGGGTAAATCCACGGGCGGCTTCTGCGCAAGCCCTTACGGCAAAAATTCGTTTATTCTGCTGAGTTGGAACGGAAGAATGTCGGATGTGTTCACGATAGCACATGAGCTCGGACATGCGGGACATTTTAGAGCCTGCAATGCGGCGCAGTCGATATTTGATACCAATGTGTCAACTTACTTTGTTGAGTGTCCGTCGACGATGAATGAGCTTCTTCTGGGACATTATCTTTTAAAGACAAGCGATGACAAGCGCTTCCGCCGCTGGGTTCTTGCTAATATGATTGGCAACACATACTATCATAATTTTGTGACTCATCTTCTTGAGGCCGCATATCAGAGAGAGGTGTACAGAAAGGTTCAGGCAGGAGAGAGCGTTCAGGCAGAGACTCTGAGTGCCATAATGAAGGGTGTTCTTGAGAAGTTCTGGGGAGATGCGGTTGAACTCACGGAAGGTGCCGAGCTTACATGGATGAGACAGCCTCATTACTATATGGGACTCTACTCTTACACATACAGTGCAGGCCTTACGATTGCGACACAGGTGTGCAAGAGGATAGAGAAGGAGGGACAGCCGGCAGTCGATGACTGGAAGAAAGTTCTCGCTGCGGGCAGCACAAAGACACCGGTTGAGCTTGCAAAAATGGCAGGAATTGATATTTCGACCGACGCACCTCTCCTCGACACGATAGAGACAATCGGTGCGATGATTGATGAAATATGCCAACTTACAAATGAGCTTGATAAGCAATAATCAGCTAAATCTAAATGATGAATTGGAGAGCACGATGACTAAGAAAGAGCTTGCTCTTAAGATAATAGAGAGACTTAAAAAAGAATATCCCGATGCGGGCTGTTCACTTGAGTACAGTGAGGCGTGGAAGCTGCTTGTCAGCGTGCGCCTCGCGGCACAGTGCACGGATGCCAGGGTGAATGTGGTTGTACAGGATTTGTATGCGCATTTCCCGGATGTCAATGCACTTGCAGAGGCTCCTGTTGAGGAGATTGAAAAGCTTGTACGACCTTGCGGACTTGGCAACAGCAAGGCAAGGGATATAAGTGCGTGTATGAAGATGCTGCGCGACAAGTACGACGGAAAAGTGCCGGATGACTTTGACAAGCTTATGGAGCTTCCGGGAGTGGGCAGAAAGAGTGCGAACCTTATCATGGGTGATGTGTTCGGCAAGCCTGCAATCGTGACAGACACACATTGTATAAGACTTGTCAACAGAATGGGGCTTGTGGACGGAATAAAGGAACCTAAGAAGGTTGAGATGGAGCTGTGGAAGCTTATACCGCCCGAGGAGGGCAACGACTTCTGCCATAGGCTTGTTGAACATGGCAGAGCCGTCTGCACTGCAAGGACTACACCTTATTGTGATAAATGCTGCATAAAAGATATCTGTGCTAAGCACATTTAATTTTCTTCCATTTTTTCGTGCGGAAGAATGCAAGCATGCAGAACATTCCGAATGCGAAGCTTATCGGGAAACATGCCATAATGTAGCCGCCGTCTATGAAATAATTGATAAAATAGCCGACCGGAATACGGACTGCCCACAGCATGAGCAGATTTACGATGGTCGGATAGCGAACCTCGCCGAGACCGTTTGCAAAGCTTATGATTCCGTTGAATACGGCGTAGGTCCAGGTGAACGGAAGAACCACGCGGACATAGCGTGCGGCTATTTTCAACACCTCCGGGTCACGATTAAAGAGGGCAAGCAGAGGTTCGCAGAAGAACGTGAGCGTGACGCCGGCTATACAGGTTATAAGTCCGGAGTAGAAAGGAATGCGCTTGGCACCCTGTCTTAAGCGGTCATATCTGCCGGCACCGAGATTCTGTCCGGCAAATGTAGTAGCGGCGGATGAGAATGAGGTTATTGCGACATTGGCGATGCCTGTAACCTTACCTGCCACGGAACATCCTGCTATGAATATTGTTCCCTGGGCGTTTACCAGTGACTGCATCATAATATGTCCCAATGAATACAGAGAGTTGTTGAGCCCGAGCGGAAGCCCGACGCGGATTATGTCCTTTAACACGTTCTTGTCGGGACGTCCCGGGAGAACATGGTATTCAAGCTCTGGATATTTCTTTTTTATGTAAATGATACTGCAGATCCATGAGGCATACATCGCACAGGCGGTTGCAAGTGCGGCACCGGATACATCCATGCGTATGCCTGCGACAAGTGCCAGGTCGAGAACAACATTTACGATGCAGGATATAATCAGGAAAAGAAGTGATGCGCGGCTGTCACCGAGTCCGCGAAGTATCCCGGCGTTCATATTGTAGCCCATATTGCCGAGTGTTCCCAGAAAAATGATATTGATGTACGCTATGGCATAATCCCATGCATCTGCCGGAACCTGCATAAATTTAAGCACATAAGGGCTTATGAGTATTCCGAGGAAGGAAAGCGGAATTGCGCTCACGTAGAGAAAGAAGGTTGCCGTGCCGATGACTTTTTTAAGTCCCTGCGAGTCTGAACGTCCGGTACATTGCGACACCAGAATAGACACTCCGGTTCCGAGTCCTAGGAAGATACACAGAAGCAGTTCTACGGGCTGTGAGCTGGTACCTACGGCAGCTAAAGAAGCCGGGCTGCAGAAGTTGCCGATTACGAGTGTGTCGACGGTGCTGTATAATTGCTGGAGCACATTTCCAAGGCAGATCGGAAGTGCGAACAGTATGACAAGGCGCATGATGGGACCTTGTGTCATATTAATTTTCTTTTGAGAATTCATTATAATCCCCCTGTTTCTTAACTGAATTCATCTTATAAGTTCATTATACACGTTTTGTAAAAACAAGCTACTGAATACTTGTTTTAATTGTAAGAGTTTTGTATAATTATCCGTAATTAAAATTAATCAGCGATGAGGTAATACAATGAATGATAATAAATCCTCCGCAGGTGGAAAAGATTTTTCAAAGGGGAAGGTCTGGAGCAATATCATGGCACAGGCTGTTCCTCTTATTTTGGCACAGCTTGTACAGCTTCTCTATAATGTTGTGGATAGAATTTATATAGGACATCTTCCGGGTGCGGACAGTCTTGCACTTACGGGAATAGGACTTGTATTTCCTTTGACAACACTTGTTGCTGCATTTACCAATCTCTTCGGAATGGGCGGGGCTCCGCTGTTTTCAATTGAGCGTGGCGCCGGGAATGATGAGAAGGCGGAAAAGATTCTGGGAAATACGTTTACGATGCTGTTTGCAAGCTCATTTGTGATATTTGCGCTGTGTTATATTTTCAGAAAACCCGTGCTGTATCTGTTCGGTGCAAGTGATGCCTCGTATGTCTATGCAGACGAGTATCTCAGAATATACCTTTTCGGAACGACGTTTACGATGCTCTCGACAGGTCTCAACGGATTTATAAATGCACAGGGATTTCCGAAGATGGGAATGATGACAACGCTGATAGGAGCGGTTCTCAATCTGATTCTTGACATGCTGTTCATTTTCGGCTTCAATATGGGGGTAAGCGGTGCGGCACTTGCGACCGTCATAAGCCAGGCGGTGTCGGCGGTGTGGGTTATGCATTTTCTTTTGAGCAGAAAAGGGAAAGCCGCGTATCATATAAGACTTGGATGTATGAAGCCGGAGTGGAAGCTTGTGGGAAATATAACGAGCCTTGGAATGGCAGGTTTTATCATGCAGGGAACCAACTGCATGGTGCAGGTGGTTTGTAACGCGACGCTGAAGATATTCGGCGGAGATTTATATGTCGGAATAATGACGGTAATAAATTCGGTGAGGGAGATAATGTCGCTTCCGGTGAGCGGCCTGACAAGTGGTTCACAGCCCGTTCTCGGATATAACTATGGTGCCGGGAAATATGACAGGGTGAAAAGCGGAATAAAGTTCACGGCGATTATAGGTATCGCATACACCGCACTTGCGTGGATTATCGTACTTCTCATTCCGGGAACGCTGATGGGAATATTCACCGAGGATGCACAGCCGATTGCATACGGGGCGGAGGCGCTAAAGACATATTTTTTCGGATTTGTCTTTATGGCATTTATGTTCACGGGACAGTCGACCTTCACTGCGCTCGGGTATTCGAAGCACGCGATATTTTTCTCGCTGCTGCGAAAGGCTATAATTGTTGTGCCGCTCGTGCTGATACTTCCGAGAGTGGGCTTCGGAGTTACGGGGGTATTTTTGTCGGAACCGATTTCCAATGTCATAGGAGGACTTGCAAGCTTCATAACAATGTACTTTACGGTATACAGAAAACTTAAATAGAAAAGAAAAAACTGTCATATCTGATATGTTATTGAATTTAAAATATATCAGATATGACAGTTTTATATTTTACAGATTAAATTTTTTCTTAAATTCTTCCTTCGAACAAGGTCTGCTGTAGTAGTAGCCCTGAATAAAATCCGGGTCAAGAGCTGCAATCTTTGCCTGCTCATCCTTAGTCTCAACACCTTCAACAACAAGATTAAGTCCTATGCTGTGAATCATGTAGATTATGTGAACCATCAGCTGATGCTCATAATCATTCTGAAGTGCCTTGAGAGTGAAGCTCCGGTCGAGCTTTACGATGTTAGGCTTGAGATTTCCGATATTACCGAGATTTGAATAACCGGTGCCGAAATCATCGATAGCAAGGTTGACGCCGAGTTTTTTGAGCTTGTCCCAGATGTTTCGTATTGAGAGTGAATTGTCAAGCTTTCCGCTTTCGGTGAGTTCAACAATCAGACTCTGTGGTGAGAGTCCGGTGCTTTCAAGAGAGTCAAGTATATCGTTGAATACAGGGCTCTTTAGAAGCTGTATATATGAGAGGTTGATTGATATACGGAAGTCGGGGAGCGTCTGTTGGAATTCTTTGCAGGCTGCCATTGAACCGCGTATTATCCATTTACCGACAGGGATTATAAGACCCGATTCCTCAAGGATGGGAATAAACTCTCCCGGTGATACTTTTTCTCCGGATTTGAGGGTAAATCTCAACAATGTCTCGGCGGCATAGAGCTTCTCGTTGTTGACTGACATGATAGGTTGGTAATACAGCTCAAAACCTTCAAAGTTATTGTCGACGGCTTCACGCAGGGCAATACTGAGCATGCGCTTTCGAAGGAACGCAGAGTAGTCTTCGGTGTCGAAATAGTAAAGCTGATTCTTACCGCGTACTTTTGCCATGCTGAGCGCAAATTCGGTCAGCTTAAGGATATACTCATAATCTGCCGTGTCAAAATATGAATTTTCAATGACACCGCCGGATATGGTGTAGAGTGCCTTGTAGCGATTATCTTCAATATGTCTGTCAACACCCGAGCGAATCTTGTGATAGAGTGTATGAGCATCGGACAAAGTGCCTTTAATGCAGTCGAAAATTATGAATTCGTCACCACCGACACGATATACGCTCTGACCATCGGTGAGATTGCTTTCGATACATTCGGCAACATTTCTTAACAGGTGGTCGGCGTAGTACTGACCAAGTCTTTCGTTCACGTTTTTGAAATCGTCTATGCCTATTCTGAGGATATAGCCGTCAGGCAGCCTGTCGAATTCGGACAATCTTTCCCTCAGTGCTCCGGCAGAGAGTAGTCCGCTGACATTGTCGGCGTTCTGGCGTTTTCCGATTTCGTTTATACATCCGATAAATAAATGCGGTCTGCCGGAATCTGTTTTTACCAATCGTCCACGGCAGTTAATCCATATAGGAGAACCGTCTGTTTTGGATAGACATCGGTAATTGAGGTTGTGTTCAATTTTTTTACCGCTGATAATAAGCTTCAGGTCAGCTTCAAGAGTCGGAAAATCGTCAGGATACACGAATTTCTTGTGTTCCTCCAGAACATTATGAAAGAAAGAGCCGGGAACGGCAAAGCGTTCCGTAGCTCCTTCACTGATATAGTAAGTATCGTTCAGAATGTCATAGACATACAGATTATCATTCATGCAGGATGAAAACTGTTCGGCTACATATCTAAATAAGTCAAAAGAAATTTTCATGTTATCGGTATATATATCGTTCATTGGTCGTACCTCCATGATGCAGTCTGATTGGTGAACATGTGAGTGGATTATTCGACGTCTACAACACGAATCATATTAGTTACACCGGCTACGCCGAGAGGGAATCCGGCAACTATTACAACGCGGTTACCCGGCTTTATAAGGCCGGAAGCCTTACACTTATCGATGACCTCATGAATAAGGGCTTCTCCGTCCTTCTGCTCTGTCACAAGCTGTGGGGTTACGCCCCACATAAGTGATGTCTCGCGGCATACGCGCTCATCTGTGGAACATCCGATGATGTCGATGTTAGGGCGGAAACCGGATACCTTACGGATTGTGCTTCCGCTGAGTGACACAGGAATGATGGCATCAGCGTTGATAATGCTTGCGATTGAACATGCGGCGCATGCAATGGATGATGCAAGATTGTTACCGTTGTAGCTGATATCGAACTTGCCTGTTGTGGTTGTCTTTTCAATCTCACGGCAGATTCTGCTCATTGTCTTTACGGCTTCTACCGGGTAGTCACCTGCGGCACTCTCGCCTGAGAGCATTACGGCTGAGGTCTGGTCAAAAATAGCATTGGCAACATCGTTAACCTCAGCTCTTGTAGGGCGTGGATTGTGTGTCATGCTCTCAAGCATCTGTGTGGCAACGATTACGAACTTGCCGGACTTGAGGCACTTATTGATCATATCCTTCTGAACAACAGGAACCTTCTCAAAAGGAATCTCAACACCCATGTCACCGCGGGCTACCATGATTCCGTCAGCGGCATCGATAATCTCGTCAAGGTTTTCAACACCCTCCTGGCTCTCAATCTTAGCTATCAGCTTGGAGGTATTTCCATGCTCCTTCTGGAGTCGGCGAATTTCGAGAACATCCTCTGCACAGCGAACAAAGCTGAGTGCGAAGAAATCAAAATCGGTCTGCATTGCAAATTCTAAGTCCTTCTTATCGACATCGCTGAGGAAAGGAATTGATAAGTGAACGCCCGGAACATTGATTGCCTTGCGGTCGGAGATTATACCACCGTTGATAACGCGGCAGACAATGTCGGTGTCTGTGATTTCTTCAACTTTCAATTCGATAAGACCGTCATTTACAAGAATGCTTGTACCTACAGCTACATCGTTTATAAGGTTCTTATAGGAAATGGAACCTATTGTGTTGTTTCCGAGAAGTTCTCTTGTGGTAAGGGTGAATAAATCGCCGTTATTGACTGTAACCTTGCCGCCCTCAAAGAGTCTGAAACGAATCTCAGGTCCCTTGGAATCGAAAAGTGTTGCTACCGGAAGTCCAAGCTCCGTACGGACTTTGACAACGCGGTTATATCTGTTTAAGTGCTCCTCATAGCTTCCGTGTGAAAAGTTAAAACGGGCAACGTTCATACCTGCCAACATCAACTTTTCCAGTACGCCTTCCTTTTCTGTGGAAGGACCCATTGTACAAATAATCTTTGTCTTTCTGACCTGTTCCATTTCCTTTTCCTATCCCTATTCTCAATTCTTATTTGCCGATCATGGTGCCATTCTCGCCACCAATCGCAGCATCTTCTGCGGAGAGTTT
>UQZF01000065.1 GCA_900545455.1 uncultured Eubacteriales bacterium | reverse complement strand
CGCAAGTATAAGCTGCGGAAGGAATACCTTTCCTTTCTCAAAATTCTTTCCGATGCGGTCAAGGGCCGGAATGAGCGTTCCGTTGATGATGTCGAGTGCCTCCATGTGCTCAAGCATTTCAGCAGTCAGCCTTGCACCCTCATTCTTGAGTCCGTTCTCCACCGCGTATGCAAGAGTTCCTTTGACAGGTGCATCCGAGCCCGCCGCTCCCGCATCCGCTGACGCCGACGGCTTCTCCGCCTTGACTGACTTGGCAGGCGTGTAGCCGTTGTAAGCCTGAATGTAATCCATCGAGTTGCGGTCAATTCCTGTGAGCAGTCTGTAAGCGCGCACGGCTCCCGTCATCGAAACCACGTTAGGATTGATTATAGGAAGCGTTAAGCCGTAAGTGAGCGCCATCGACAAAAAGTTCTGGTTGACAAGCTCCCTGTATGGAAGCCCGAAGGAAATGTTAGACACTCCGAGCACCGTATTGAGACCTAACTCATATCTCACGGTGTGAAGCGCGTTGAGTGTCTCCATAACGCCGTCCTGCTCCGCAGACGCAGTGAGCGTGAGACAGTCTATGAACACATTCTCCTTTGGAATGCCCATCTCAAGTGCCCTGTCAAGAATCTTCTTTGCGATTGCGACACGCTCCGCTGCCGTCTTAGGTATTCCGTTCTCGTCGAGCGTGAGACCTACAACGCACGCGCCGTACTTCTTCACAAGCGGAAGTACATTGTTGAGCGAATTTTCCTCTCCGTTAACCGAATTTACAATCGGCTTACCGCAGTATATTCTGAGTCCAGCCTCCAAAACCTCAGGAATCGTGCTGTCAATCTGCAACGGCACGTCGCACACCGACTGAATTGTCCTTATAGCGTCAACCATCATTTCCTTCTCATCAATCTCTGGAAGTCCGACATTGACATCTAGAATCTCCGCTCCGCCGTCAATCTGCTCGAGCGCCTGATTCATTATATAGTCGAGATTGTGATCCTTTAATGCCTGCTTAAAGAGCTTCTTTCCCGTAGGATTGATACGCTCTCCTATGATTCTCGGCTGGTTGATTACAACCGTGCTGCTCGCCGAGCAGACCGCCGACACATACTCCGTCTCTTTTCTCACAAACTCCACACCGTCAAGTGCCTTTTTAAGCTCTGCAATGTAAGCAGGGCTTGTTCCACAGCAGCCTCCCATTATCGTTGCACCAATGGAAGCCATCTTAGCCATCTTGAGTGCGAACTCCTCAGGGCTTACGTTGTATTCATTGGTTACGGGATCAGGAAGTCCTGCATTAGGCTTCACGACAAGCGGAAGTCTTGTATATTTTCCGAGCTCCTCAACAACGGCGTAGAGCTCAT
Source organism: uncultured Eubacteriales bacterium (assembly GCA_900545455.1). Taxonomy (GTDB): domain Bacteria; phylum Bacillota; class Clostridia; order Lachnospirales; family Lachnospiraceae; genus CAG-882. Next base: position 11,509 of record UQZF01000065.1, on the reverse strand, counting down.
CCGGTCCGAGGGAACAGTTGACACCGAGCGCGTCAACTCCCAAGCCCTCCATGGTGAGTGCCATCGCCGACACCTGACAGCCCGTGAAGGTTCTCATATTCTGCTCAAACGTCATCGTGCAGATAATCGGAAGGTCGGAATTTTCCTTCGCCGCAAGCACTGCCGCCTTGAGCTCGAGAAGGTCCGTCATCGTCTCAAAGACAACCAAATCCGCATCTCTTCCCGCAATAATCTGCTCCTTGTATATATCGTAAGCCTCCTCGAACTTTAAGTCGCCCGTAGGCTCAACAAGCTTTCCTATAGGTCCTATATCGAGTGCAACCATACAGTCCGTGCCCTCGCAGGCTTTTCTTGCATTCTCTATTCCCTTCTTAACAACCTGCTCAACCGTGTAGCCGCAGCCCTCGAGCTTATATCGGTTGCCTCCGAAGGTGTTGGTATATATAATGTCCGAGCCGCTGTTGACATACTGTCTGTGAATGTCTATGAGAAGCTCCTCGTTGGTAAAGGAGAGCACCTCCGGTATCTGACCAAGCTTTAGCCCTGATGCCTGAAGCATTGTTCCCATCGCACCATCTAATAATATGTACTTCTTATCCGACTTATTCTTTTTCTCAAGTAATGCCTTAAACTCCACAATGCTCACCTTTCTTTCTGAATGCACAGTGTTCTCTCATATTGCACACACTGCACCCGCGTCTTTTTCTCTCTATCTCTTTGTCAGCCACACCTATGACCGCTGTCACCGACTTGCAGGGTGCCATAAGTCCTCCATCGGTGATATTAAGCCCGATTCTCTTAGGTGCCGACAGCACGTCAAGGAACTTCCCCTGAATCTCGAGCGGAAAATCCCCGTACCCCGGACTGAAACGCCATGTCGTGCACTGCCCGGCAAACTCCCGCATTATCTCTGCCTCCGCCGCATCACATACCTGCTCCACGGCTGCGGATGCCATGCTGTCCGCTACAACCGCGCTCGTCATGCTCCTCACGGAGAGCTGTCTTATAAGCCTGTCGACTCCGCCCGAGAGCGTCGCCGCAAGCAGCACAACACCGTGACACCCCGTAAGGTGTCCCGATATTGAAGAACCGCACAGCGAGAGCGAGGTACCAACAAGTGTAACCTCACTTTCGCTGTGCCGGTCAATTTCAAAATATTTATATGTGTATTTGGCATCAATCGCCATGAGAAGCTTTCTCTCGCACTCGTCCGCCACCGCAAGGATGTTGTCATCAGGAACAGCCGAGCCGTAGCCGAGGTAGCGAAACGCCTCCGATGTATTAATCTTATCAAGCTTCATTACTTATCTGCTTTCTGTACCGCCATTACTTTACGGAAAACTTATAGATTGTCACGAAATCAAACGGCACTCCCGCCTGCACGACAGGTGACTCAAAAGCCATATTGTTGACCGAGTCAGGGAAGAACTGTGTCTCAAAGCAGACTCCGTCGCGCTTGTTGTAGTAGCAGTCATCCTTGCCTCTTGAATTGCCCGAAAGGAAATTGCCCGTGTATATCTGCAAGCCCGGCATCTGGGTGTACACTTCCATGTATCTTCCGCTCTTCTCATCATAAAGGCTTCCCGCAAGCTCAACCTCACCATTGTTCTTCAGGACAAAGTTGTGGTCATAGCCTCCCGCAAGTATGAGCGGCTCATAGTCGGCACCTATATCCTGTCCGATTGCCTTAGGTGTCGTAAAGTCCATAGGTGTGCCCTTGACGCTTCTGTACTCGCCCGTAGGAATAAGCCCCGAATCCGAAGGTGTGAACTCATCGGCATCGAGCCATATCTTCTGGTCATACACGGTTCCCGAATTATGTCCCGCAAGATTGAAATACGAATGGTTGGTTGGATTTACGATGGTGTCATCGCCTGCAACACCCTCATAGTCGAGAATTATGCTGTCATCCTCCGTGAGAATGTAGGTCACGTTGATGTCGAGCTCTCCCGGCATTCCCTGATCTCCCGACGGACTCACAAGTGAGAATCTGATTGCCTGTCCTCTCTCATCCTCTACAATCTCACTGTCCCATCTGCGGCTGCTGTAGCCGTTCGGACCGCTGTGAAGGTTGTTCTCCCCGTCGTTCTTGGCAAGCTTGTACTCCTTGCCCTTGATCATGAACTTGGCGTCCTTGATCCTGTTGGCATTACGTCCGACAACGACACCGAAATTCTCGCTGTTGCCAGTCTCGTACTGCTTAACATTGTCATAGCCGAGCACCACGTCGGCATACCTTCCGTCCCTGTCCGCCGTCTCAACCGATTGCAGAGCCGCACCCAGCTCGATAACTCTTATCGTCATACCACTGCCGTTGGTGATTGTGTATGAATATACATTCTCACCCTTGCTGTCATGACCGAAAATCTCTCTGATTATACCCATAAGTTACCTCCCAATTTACAGCATTTGTATTTATTTTTAAATTTTAGACTTAATCATGCCAAAAAGATAGCCCACACTCTCCCTGTTGAGCACAAGGTACAGCGCATACGCCGCTGCCGCAATTCCAAATGCGGCAAGTGAAGGAAGCTTCCAACACACATAAGCGCATACCACAACCAGAACAAGCTCTTCTGCCATTCCGATTCTTGCTTTCCCCTGTTCTGCGCTGTCACCGAGTATACTCTCCAGGAAAACCTGCGATATAAAGTATCGGACCCCTATCGCACACACCATAAAAAGTATTATTGCATCTATGCTGTGAAGCCCGTATGCCCCAAGCAGGCACAGTCCTATGCTTAACGCCATCGAAAACAAATTGACATACAAAAGGAACCTCTCCTTGCGCAGCACCTTAAAGTACGTCGCACACACGAGATTCATCTTGCCGTCAAATATGCACATCGGAAGAAGAATTGCCATGTAAGCGAGGCTCACCTCATACTGCGGAAGCCACAGCTTTAACAGCTCCTTCGCCGGAATATATGCAAGAAAGACTATCGGAAGCACCACGTTTAGCACATGCTTCGACATGTCAAAAAGCTCCCTCTGTCTCTTTTCATCAATCTGTCTGAGTGCCGGGAACAGTACCATCGAAATCTGCGACACGAACAACAGGAAAAAGTTGGTAAGTGTGAGTGAGAACGACACCTCGCCGAAATCCTCAATTCCCCAATATCTGTCGATTATGAAGCGTCCGCCTCCGAGAATGAGGTTGCTTGCAATGTTGGCTATGGTGAGATTGATTCCGATTTTCATGCTGTCCAAGGTCTCTTTTACGGTATCGCTCATCGGGATTCTTCCCGCGAACACTACCTCTCTTCCCTTATACACGCAGTAAATCATGGCACAGAGCTTCGCCGCCATGTAAAGCCACACATAGACCTTGTAATCATTGCTTTTAAGCACAAAAAGCCCTAATATAGCCACCATGAAAACAATCTTGTCTATCATGACAGACATTGAATAGAGCCTTGTCTCGTTGGCTGCCTGAAATATACATCCGAGATATAACGTCAAATTGTACAATAGCATGTACACAGCCGTCATGAAGAAAACGAATTCCGTGTCCGCCCCGTTGCCCGACAGTACTGCCCACAGCACAATTCCTATGCCTATCACGCTCTGAAACATTGCTCCGAATCTGAACTGTGCACCTAAAAGCTTCTTGTCCATATCGTCGTACTCTATTCCGCCTATCTTTAAGTAGACACCGTCATTGAGTCCGAAATGGAAAAATCCGGTATATCCCGTGTAAAACAAAAACAGCGACCAGTATCCGTAATTCGCCTTATCAAAAAACTTAGGCAGGATGAGCGATGTAAGCACGCTTAAAAGAAGCGATATTCCCTGTGCCGCAAAGGCATATAATATATTTCTTAAAATTCTCTTTTCCTGCTTCATTTATATAATTGTCTTAAAATACTCTATAGTCCTCTTAAGACCGTCCTCCAGCTTAATAGTCGGCTTCCAGCCAAGCTCCTGCATCGCAAGATCAATGACCGGCTTTCTCTGCGTAGGATCATCCGAAGGAAGTTCAGTGTACACTATCTTAGAATTACTTCCCGTCTCCGAAAGGACAAGCTCTGCAAGCTGCTTCATTGTAAACTCGCCCGGATTTCCCAGATTCACCGGGCCTGTAAAGCCGTCCCTTGAATCCATCATCCTTACCATTCCTTCGATAAGATCATCAACATAGCAGAAACTCCTCGTCTGGGTTCCGTCTCCGTATATCGTTATGTCATCTCCCTTTAGCGCCTGCACTATAAAGTTCGACACAACTCTTCCGTCAGCCGGATTCATTCTTGGCCCGTATGTATTGAATATACGGATAACCTTGATGTCGACATCGTGCTGTCTGTGATAATCAAAAAACAGCGTCTCCGCCATTCTCTTTCCCTCGTCATAGCAGGAACGTATTCCTATAGTATTGACATTTCCTCTGTAGCTCTCAGGCTGCGGATGTACAAGCGGATCTCCGTACACCTCACTCGTGCTCGCCTGAAGTATTCTTGCATGGCAGCGCTTAGCAAGCCCTAACATGTTGATTGCGCCATACACACTCGTCTTAGCGGTCTTAATCGGATCATACTGATAGTGCGGAGGGCTTGCAGGACACGCAAGATTGAAAATCCTGTCCACATCCACATAAAGCGGCTCCGTAACATCATGACATATAAATTCAAAATTAGGATTCCCAAGCAGATGTTCTATATTATCCTTGCTTCCCGTAAAAAGATTATCCATGCAGATAACATGCTCGCCTTCATTTAACAGGCGCTCGCAAAGATGTGAACCTAAAAAACCTGCTCCGCCGCTGACTAACACTCTGTTCATTTCAAGTCTCCCTTTTTACTTCTTTTCCTTGAGCGTAATCTCAACTTCAAGGCCGATACTGTCTGCAACACGTACAATCATATCAAGGGTAGGGTTGTACTTACCACTCTCAAGACGGCTGATATTAGGTCTCTGAATTCCCGTAATCTCTGAAATGTCAGCCTGCGTAATCTTCTTGGACTTACGATAGCGGATAAGCTGCTCTATAAGTTCCTTTCTCGTCTCAAGCTGTACACTCTCAACCTGTTTCTTATTGTTGTTCTTAGCTGTCTTCTTGTCAGCGGATACCTGTGCTGCCTCATTAGTTATGTTCTTAGCCATAATTTCCTCCATTTTCATTTGCATAAAGCCAAAATATTCCCGTATCATTTAGGATTAAACTATATTATCATAACCGAAACTTGGTGTCAATCTCAATTTTCTCCCATACCCGTATTTTTCCTTGTCTTTCCATATAATTACTTGAATTTATCACCGTCATAGAATATAATATCTGACAAACAACTTTTATGGAAATGAGGATTATCATGAATCACCCGATTTCAGCAATCAAGAAGGCCGCAAGGCGCATTCTTGGTTCATATTTTTTCCGCTGTGCTGTGGCAAGTTTCATAACGGGCACAGGAATTCTTCTAATATTTAACTATGTATTGGACGGAACCATGCAGGTTGAGAACGCCTTTGACACCGAACAATTCTATCAGGCACTCATCTCGGGAACATCCCCCGATGAAATCATCAATAATATTTATAATAACTTCCGCTCACTTGCAGAGTCGGCCGGCTACACGGCATACATGGCGATGCTTCGCAGGTTTGCACTTGCCACAATCGTCTCATATCTTATAAGACTTATGTATAATTTTCTTATTGTATATCCGTTTGAAATCGGATCTAACCGCTTTTACATGGATGCCCACTACACTGAGCCGAAGTACCGCACACTGCTTATCGGCTTTAAAGAGAATTACCTGAATGTGATATTCATACAGTTTTTAAGACATCTTAAAGTATTTTTGTGGTCTCTTCTCTTTATTGTACCCGGCGCAATAAAAAGCTACGAAACATTCATGGTTCCATATCTGCTTGCTGAGAATCCCGATATCGACCGACACGAAGTGTTCCGCCTCAGCCATGAGATGATGGACGGCAACAAGCTCAACGTGTTTGTGCTCAATCTCTCCTTTATCGGCTGGCTGGTTTTCTCAGCCGTCACAGGAGGACTTGCTTACATAGTTTTCGTCGCACCGTACTATGATGCCTGCCTTGCCAACATTGCCATGCGCATAAAATCCGGATATAACAATCGTTCTGAAAACTAACGTCTTTACAAATATATTTTTGAGTGATAATCTTTATGTTAAGTGAGTTTTGCTCACGTTATAATGCAGCCTGATGCATCTCGCACAGTCCGCAATGAGGGAGGAACTAATGGGATTTATAGTATTTTTTCTGATATGGTATTTTGCTTACGCACGCAACAACCCGAAAATATTCGACAAAATAAGACGCCACAAGGTGATGATAGGCATAATTATAGCCGGTCTTGTTTTATCAAACACATCGAGCACCCTCCTCGGGCTCTCTGTAATACTCGCAACAATAGGGCTTCCTATATATTTTATATTTAAGGCAATCAAAGGAATTGCCGGAGGTGAGAAACAGGAGGCAAAAGAAGCAAGACGTGCCCGCGACGAGGCTATTCCACGCTCAGAGCAGCTTCCCAACGCCGTTCCGAAGCGAATCAAGATTGTGGAGAAATTTAATAACAAGTACAACTTAAATCTCACATCCTCACAGATTCAGACAATAGTTGACGCATCCTACATCTCGACCGACTGGGAGTACTTAATCCTCTCAATGCAGAAGGAATATCAGACAATCCACCAGTGGTTCAAGGCACCTATCGGCGGCTGGCTCAGGGTATATTTAAAGGTTTTCAATGTCCAGACCGTATCCTCCGATATGGCTCAACAGAAGCGTATCTGCCTCGACTCCTTCGACCAGATATTCCGCTCCATCGACCTTTCAGATTACAACACTCCTGCATGGGATATAAGCCACATCAACAACACCTACATGACGAACTTTGATGACATCTCGTTCATGATTGCATACCGTTTCCTTGAATCCAACGGTCACAAATACAACCTCGGCGAGGTCGAGATTCTAAAGACCGACGACGAGCTCTCAAAGCTCAAAAAAAAATATGATGAGGAAGCTCAGGGAATGCAGGGAAGCATGCCTGGAGTATAGAACTTAGATTCAGAAGCTTAAAGCTATATCAAAATAACCTGTACATTATATCAAAATAACCTGTACATATCAAATTGTGATATTGTACAGGTTATTTTTTGTTAATTATTTTGCACATTCTTTGATGTATGCTCAGACTTTATCCGAAGTGTCCGCCACCTTCTTAATCGTGTCATACACCGTCTCTTCTCTGTCTTCCGTTGATTCCTTATCGCTCTCACCATGTGCATGTGTGCCGTCGGCTTCCATCCGCTGCCTTATGAGCCACCTCACGCCGTGATATATGCCTCTCACGACCGCAAACGCCGCGAACATCGCAAAGAAACCGAGCACGCCGAACACGATGTCATCAAACTCCATATTACCCGTTCCGCTAATCTTCTGCCCTATCTCGATTGCGAATGTGATAACGAGTATAAGCGTGAACACATAAATCCACGCGATGACCATGATGTGCTTCTTCTGCGCGAGCCACTTAAAAAGCGGATACACCACGAAAATCAGAACCATTCCCAGCACACCGATTACGAAAAAGTGCAGCGCCTTGTCCGAAAAATTGTACTCGAACCTATCGTTAAGGCGCATTATGTAATTATGTATCTTGGCTATGATACCCATAAGCCAGTAGAGTGCTTCGCTCATGTATACCCCTCCCTTATGTTATGATAATTAATATATATCCATACAACTAAGTATTACACACCGTCTAGTCCCAGATTCCACTATCGGCAAGCATTTTAATGCTCTGTATTACAGTATCATACATTTCCGGAACAAACAACAGTCCTAATGTAATATCCTCATAATCCGACTTATAAGCTTGTTCGTCAACTATTCTATTCAAAATATCCGTAACACATACACCTTCTTTTGCAGACGGGCAGATGTTCAATTCGGAACGCACAGCCCTGACCTCAGGAATTAGTTTTATAAGTTCATCAGTAATACCAATAGAGTTTACAATCTTATAGATGTCATACAAATGTCTGGAATGCCGTTCTAATTGTCCCTGCATAAAATAATCGCACAATGCAAAGACTTTATCCGCCAAAGTCCGCTCTATGGTCTGCGTCTTTATTTCAAAAGGCATCAAATCGTATGCCTCAGCTAAATCCATACGATTAATTTTGCTCAAAAAACGATAAATATAGTTGTCAACCATGCGTTTTGTTGTCGGAAACGGAAGTAATGCCACATACGTTTCCACTACCAGCTCAGGTTTTAATATATTTGACTGTTCATATATTGATGGATACTCAGCTCTATAGCAGTTATAATCTCTCCTGCTTTTAGTAGCTTCAAGATTTGTAATGTTAAAGCCCAACTCTTCCATAGTCGCAACAATCGCCTTTTTGAGCTGCCTTTTTCCTGCCTCCCCGAGATTTCCTGATTCCGCTGTGTAGGATATATCAATGTCCTCAGAAAATCTGTCTAAGAGGTGATAACACTTTGTAAGAGATGTTCCGCCTTTAAACACCATATTATCTAATTTATCAGCTAATAATTTAAGAGTGATGGTTACATAATAATCTTTTTCAATAATATTCGTCGGAATCGCTAACTCGTTGGCAGCACCAATCAACAGTTCCTCAAACGCTTCTCTATCATGATGCAAATTCATAAATCATCCCCCATTCTATCAATTTCTTGGCAGTAGTTCCCGTCAAGAAATAAGACACCTCAGATAATTGCTTTTGAGTAAATCGTTTCTTTCTCATATAGACAATCAATTTCTCTATAGTCTCTTTTATTGTGAGTTCCGTGTATTTTTCCGCCTGACCGATAGCATCAAGTAATTGCAAAAGTTCAGCATTACTTTCAGAGATTGGAACCGATGATTTCTTGACTCTTACTTTTTGATTTCCGACCATAACCATGCGTCCGTTAGTTGCTTCACGGTTCGTAACAACTTCAATAATTGCAGGCATCTGCGTTGTAAGACCTAATTCATTGGCAAATGATAAACCCGTAACATATCCATATTTATCTGATTTATTCTGCACATATTTACGCATAATAACAATATTCGGATCAAGATAACTCTTTCCTAATATGCCTCCGCGTTTTGGTATATAATATATTCCGCTATCATATCTTTCCAAAAAACCACTTGCAGCAAGTCTCTTCACTGACTGACGGACTGCGTTTTCAGATATGCCTTCGATGAATAAATCATTTATAAATATCGGCTCATTATATCCATAATTTTCCATCAAATAATCCTTTAACATACTTATACCTCCACGTTAAATGTACCATATTTATATTTATATTGTCAATATATGTGTCATTCAATCTTATTATAACCATATTGGATATAAATAATATTCGATATTTTATTTTGAAGCGCAATACAAAAAGGAGCCTGTATAAAACAGACTCCTTTTTATCGTCCACATATATTATGACTTGTTCAAAATTCCAAAAAACTTAGAACTTTCCAGCCTTAGCAGCCTCTTCAATAGAAGCTGTCAACCCTTGATTTTCAAGCAAAAATCGCCCTTTTGTGTATTGCGCGTGTGTTACGTTTACGCATTCGCGCGTTTTCGTGCGTTCTTGACGCGTTTCTTCTTGTATTCACTTTACTTCGTGCGGACACGATTGTCAAGCACTACAGTGTGTGAATCACTTCAACAAGATCGGAACGCTTTGTCAAATAATATCCGGATTTCAGCTTGTAGAAGTCGCCTTCTTCGCCGACGATCGTGAACACTTCGCCGTATTTCACGACGCCTGCTGCCTTCGCGTTATAGTCTGGCACGGATCTATAGTTCACGCCGTCGCTGCCTTTGTAGATGATCTTTGCATATCTCTTTTGTTCTTTCTTTGTGAATGCCACAAGATCAGATCGTTTTGTGATGTACCAGCCAGACTTCAATTTGTAGAAGTCGCCGATTTCTCCGACAACTGTGAACACTTCGCCATACTTCACGACGCCTGCTGCCTTCGCGTTATAATCTGGCACGGATCTATAGTTCACGCCGTCGCTGCCTTTGTAGATGATTTTTAATGTTCCGGAAATCGCAGTCACTTCTTCCGGCTTCGCTTCTTTCTTTTCATCCTGCTTCAAGATCTTTGCAAGGATGTCAAGAATCTTCGCGCCGTAGCCTTTGCCAGTCGCCCAGCCCTTGCCGTCCGGATTCTCTTTCTGTCCCAGCCATTCCACATATTCTGCGCACCCGCGTGTCACATATTTGAAACGTGGATCCACGCAGCCATTGACAAGCGCAGCTTCGGAAGCATACGCCTTCAAATGTTGAATCTGTGCGCGAACGCCTTCACGCTTCGAAGCGAAGCTGTTTCCCTTCATTCCGTTTGCTGTGACGCCCATTCCGCAGAAATTATTCTGATCAAGTGTCACTGCGGATCCTGCAAATGTGAAGTTTCCAGTTTCAAGCATTGACTGTGCTGCTGCCACATCGCCGCGCACGCCTTCTGCGGATCCTTCTTCGATGTATAGCTGCGCCAGTTCTGCTGCAAAAGAAGCAGTGTTCGGATTCTTTTCGATCATGTATGCTGCAATCTGTTCTGCTGTTGCGTCAGCTGCGCCCATGATCTTTGTGAATCCTTCTGTTTCGTCTTCTGCTGCGATTGCAGCTTTGAACTTCTGCCATGTTTCTTCCATGACGTTGTAGACGTATGGATTCGGACAGATCTTTCCGGTCACATCATAGTGGCGGATCACGTTTTCTGCTGGAATGTTGTATTTCTTCATCAATGATCTTGTCAATTCAATGGCTGACTTGATCGTTTCGTCTGTGAAATACCAGTCTTTGTCAGCTGCTGAAAGCGTCGCTGTGTTGCGTTTCTTCACCGCCATTTCGATTCCGATTGAATTTGTGTTCCTGCAATCGCCGTGCTTGTACGATTTCGCACCGCAATGCCATGCAACGTCGTCGTCTTCAACAAACTGGAAGATTTCGCCGTCGTGTCCGATTCCGTAGTGTGCCGACGCTCCTGCGTACTGCGAAGCCCAGTATTTCCCCAGCGCAAGAACGGAACAAAGCGATCCGAAATAATGGATCACAATATATTTGATTCGCGCTGTGCTGTTCTTATCTGTAAAGTTGATCTTTGTGATATAGTTTCTATTCACATTCATCTTCAACACCTTCTTCCCCGTCAAATCCCATTTCATCTGGATCAAAACTGTTTCTGAATTCTGCAAGTTCTTCTTCTGTCATTTCAGACACATTCTTTTGCAGTTCTTTGATTTCTGCGTCGCTCATGTTCTTTGTGTGTTCGCTTCTCATGGTTTTTCGCTCCTTTCAAATCAATTCGCCAGCCTGCAAAAATACAGACTGGCGTTTCGTCTATGCTTCGTCGTTTGTTCCTTCGTCGCCGATGTTCAACTGTTTCTTCATCATTTTTTCAGTGATTGCAAGTCCCTTGATCAAGAAATCCGGTACTTTGTAGCCCATTTCTACCATGTTTTCAAGAATGCTTCGCGCTTCGTTCACAAGCAGCATTGCAA
>UQZF01000064.1 GCA_900545455.1 uncultured Eubacteriales bacterium | reverse complement strand
AACATTCTCAAGGCTGTAGAGGCTCTTTCCGAAGCTGCCTGCGAACTCTTTATCGTTGAACAGGACATTTTTAAGCTGTGCATAGCGCGCGTCCGTTACAGTCACCCTTCGCTTTATGCTGCTGCCGTCAAGAAGATGATATTCAATTATCATTCTGTTTCCTGAATAGAATTCCGGCCTATCCTCATTCCACATTCTTACCGTATCCTTGAGGCAGCCGCTTGCAACCTCCCTGGCGGCATCGGAATAAAGCTTCATATTCTCCGAGTCCTTCCAGAGTACGCTGTCAGTCGGTCCGTAAACCATAACGTATGCAAGCTCATCCTTGTCAGGTGCAAGCTCCATATTGTAATCATAGACTGTTATAAGTGAAAAATAAAGTGCCACGTTAATCGCTGCCACAACTGCAAGTCCCGGAATAATCTTTATAAAATTGCGCAGATGCCTTGTCGTCACCGCCTCATAGAGGAAGTACGCGGCAGCCGCCCCCACATAGGTCATTATAATGATAAACTTATCCGAGTCGCTTATCCTGCCATACTGATGTGCATCGAACAAGAGTGCAATGGCGATAAGCGATATAAGCACAGCCGGGATAATTCTCAATATTCCCTGAAGAACCCTGTTAATCGAAGCCATCGTTGCGTTCTCGCTCTTTCTGCGGATGAAACACACCGCCCCCACACACAGAAGGATAATTCCGACGAATGCCGTGTAAGCCGCCGGAATCCACGACATTATTATAGCTTCGGAATTTGATGAAATGCCGAAAATTCCCGTCACAAGTTCAAACGGTATATTTACAAGCTTTGAAAAAAAAGTGTTCTGTGAAAACACAACATACGGCATTGAGCTTACCAGAAGCCTGTTACAGTAAAATATGAGTGCTCTCGGTGCAAACAAAAACAGCACAGCCGTAAATACGTTCGTAAGGTATGTTCCCGTGAGCGTCATGGCAAGCGCCGTACCGCCCGTCACAATCAATACTCCCGCCACCGCGGAAAGTATAGGATAGGGAATGCTGAGCGTGTTAATCTTTACCTTCCCGGACATTCCGCACACGATCAGTGTTGTCGCACTTCCCGCCGCAATCATCAGTATGCACCACAAAAGCACTGCCGCCACAAAGCTTGTATATATGCAGAGTCTTGTGTACGCAAGCGAATGATAGAAGTCACTTGCCCGCCTCTTATTCATAAAGCCGAACAGCATGAGTGTCATGAGCGGTGCAGCCGTAAACATGACAAGCTGTATATAAAGATTCAGTTCCGAGAAGCTGCTTCCGAGCACATACATACCGCGTGACATATTGACAACTTCAATAAATGATGTAAAAAACGAAGCTCCTACAATCAGAATCAGACCTATTACTGCCGGAAGCTTTACTTGTCTCATCCCCTCGAGCATAAGTTTTCCACTGAATATTTTCTTGTTCATGTCATTCACCCTCCTTCTCAAAGATAGCCGAGAAGTCGTAGCCTAATGCCTCAACCTCGTATGTAAATACCTCCTCAAGTGTCAGAGGCAGTATATCAAGAATTATCGGATTTAATTTGTTAAACTGCGATACAATCTTTTCCCTTTCTCCCTTGACAATGATGTTGGAGACAGATCCTCTCTTGCTGAAATGAAGTATATCTGTTCCGGCAAAGCGTTCCCTGTCGTAAGCATCTCTAAATGCAACCTGAACCTTGTAAATGTTCGTCTTTAAATCCGATATATCGCTCTCTAAGACAAGTCCTCCTCTATGAAGAAGTGCAAGCTGGTCGCAGGTGTCCTCTAACTCCCTAAGCGAATGCGATGTTATGACCGCAACAGCCTTTCTCTCCTCAACCTCCTGACAGATAAGAGCCTTGACAAGATTTCTCATAACCGGGTCAAGTCCGTCAAAAGTCTCATCAAAGAACATGTACTTCGGCCTGCCGGACAATGCAAGTATTATCGCTGCCTGCCTCTTCATTCCCTTTGAAAAAGTTGAAATATTCTTCTTTCTATCAAGCCTGAAATCATCCGACAAGCTTATAAATCGCTCCATATCAAAATTCGGATAAGCCGCTGCGTATAACTTTGCCATACGGTTCATACTCGCACCCGGAAGAAAATAAAGTTCATCCGGCACATACGCTATGTCCCTCTTAACTTCCGGATTTTCATATACTTTTCTTCCGTCATACATTATATCACCGTTATCGGGCTTATACACTCCCGTAAGCATTCGAAGCAGTGTTGACTTGCCCGCTCCGTTGGTTCCGACCATCCCATATATACTACCGTCCGGGATGACACAGCTTATGTTGTCGAGTGCGGTAAATCCATCAAATTTCTTGCTGATATTCTTAGCCTCAATCATGGCTGTTCCCCCATTTCGTCATAAATCTCATCTATATATTCATGTAATTCTTCTCTTGATATTCCGGCAAGTGCGAAATCCTTAATCTGCTCTTTTATATCGCTGAATGCTGAACGTCTCGACACCTCAAGCGCCTTGAGCGCCTTGTCCGACACAAAATTTCCCCTGCCGTTGACGGAAAATATAATTCCTCTTCTGTCAAGCTCCGTAAACGCCTTCTGAATGGTATTCGGGTTAACTGACAATTCAGCAGAAAGCTGTCTTACACTCGGCAGCTTATCACCTGCGTTCAGAACTCCAAGCAATATGAACTTTTCCGTCTGACGTATAAGCTGTTCGTACACAGGGATACGTGACATTATATCAATCTGGAACATACACAACACCTCTCATTGCCTGCTTTGTCATTTAAACCCAAGAACAAAAGACGCGGCTGTGAATAGTCACAGTCGCGTACTACGCATAATGGTACGCTTCATACAAATTATATATCGTACCGTAAGCGTATGTCAAGCATATTTATATATTACAATCCTTTAATTATTTCTTCGCTCTCTTCAAGTGCATCGTCAATATTCGAACAGAATGCCTTTTCGCCCAGCTGCTCATATATTCCCGACTTCTTAAATATCTTCATAGGCTGTTCATTTACATGTGAAAAAATAACCTGTGTTCCGTTCTTACTGCACTTTGCAATAATTTTCTCTATAGTCTGAACGCCGTTGGCGTCAATCGCCGGAACACTTCTCATTCTTATGATGAGTACCTTCGTAGACTTGTCAAAAAGCATATTGCCGAACTTTTCGGTAGCTGCAAAGAACATAGGTCCAGTTATTTCAAACACCTGGACTCCCTTAGGAACATTCTTGAAGTGAAGATTGTCCGTATTGTCGGAGGTTCTCTTCTCCTCGTCAAGATATACCCAGCCGTGAACGTCCGTAACCTCGGACATTCTCTTCATGAAAAGCACGCAGGCAAGTGCAAGACCAACACCGATTGCAACGACGAGGTCGAAGACAACCGTGAACACAAATGACACAACAAGAACAATCGTATCACTCTTAGGCGATGTTTTTACAAGATGTGCAAATGTTCTCCAGCCGCTCATGTTGTACGCAACCATGAAGAGGATTGCTGCAATCGCAGGCATAGGAATAAGCTTTGCGAGAGGCATGAGTGACACGAGTATAAGTAAAAGCACAGCAGCGTGAACCATACCCGCGATAGGTGTACGTCCGCCGTTCTTTATGTTGGCAGCAGTTCTCGCGATAGCTCCCGTGGCAGGAATACCGCCAAAAAGAGCCGATGCGATGTTACCTGCACCCTGAGCTACAAGCTCCATGTTGGAGTTGTGCTTGCTTCCTATCATTCCGTCCGCAACGACACAGGAGAGGAGTGACTCTATGGCTGCAAGAATCGCTATTGTGAATGCGTCCGATGCAACCGCCGACATCTTCTCTAACGAAAATGAAGGGAATGAGAACTTAGGCGGTGCCGATGATATATCGTAAAGGTCACCGATTGTCTTTACATCCATTTTAAGAAGTGCAACCATCGCGGAGCCTGCAATGACCGCGATAAGCGATGCAGGAATCTTCTCAAGCTTCTTAGGCCAGAATATAAGTATAAGCAAGCATACCATTCCGACAACGAGTGCCTGCCAGTTGAAGGTGCCTATACATCTTACAACCTCTGCAAGCTTGTCCATCGTCTCAATCGGTGAATTGGTAAAGGTAAGCCCGAGGAAATCCTTTAGCTGTCCTATCGCGATGGTAACCGCGATACCGAGTGTGAAACCTGTTGTAATCGTAAAAGGAATAAACTTGATGAGTGCTCCGAGCTTGAACACACCCATAAGTATAAGGATGATACCCGCAAGTATCGTCGCCATAACAAGTCCGTCCATCCCGTTTCTTGCAACTATGCCCGCAACTATAGATGCGAACGCAGCCGTAGGACCGGCAATCTGAACGCGGCTTCCGCCAAGAAGTGAAATCACAAAGCCCGCAACGATTGCAGTGTAAAGTCCCTGTTCAGGACCTACCCCCGATGCAAGTGCAAGCGCAATTGACAGCGGCAATGCAATGATTGCCACAATGATTCCGGATACCACATCCTTGGTAAACTGTGAAAAGCTGTAGTTCTTCATACATGTTATCAGCTTTGGTGTGAGATACATAATCTTTTTCTCCTCATATTTAATTAGTTGAGTATCTTAATCTGATACTCACACACAGAAAAAGGGTATAGCACTTGGCTATACCCTCTTCCGCGTAAGCTACTAACGGGAATCGAACCCGTGACCTCCGCCTTACCAAGGCGACGCTCTACCGACTGAGCCATAGTAGCAACATGAACGGGCAGATGCTTTGCATCACCCGAATTCAAATAATATCAAACTTTATCCGGTTTGTCAAGAAATTATTTCATCTTGGAACGTATTCTCTGTATTGCATTGTCAACCGATTTTTCCGGTCTGCCTATAATTCCGGCAATCTCCGAATAACTCATGCCTTCAAGATAATATGACAATATCTCTTTCTCTAATTTGCTGAGTTTCCCAAGCAGCCGTTTTTTTGCGAGTTTCTCCTGTTCCTCATTGAGAATTATATTTTCCGGATTTACATTATCAGTGTCGGGAAGCACATCGGAAAGGGACGCCTCCTCCCCTGTATCATCCGTAATCACACTATAGAGTGACACATAACCGTTCAGAGGCTCATTTTTCTTTCTGTTATCAGCCGATACCGCTGATAACAGCTTATTGTTAATGCATATTGCGGCATAGGTCATAAACGATGATGCCTTACTCTCATCATAATGACTTATCGCATTATAGAGTCCAATCATTCCCTCCTGTATAAGATCATCGCTGTCTCCGCCGACAAGAAAATATGCTCTCGCCTTCGACCTCACAAAATCCTTATATTTCTTCAGGAGAAAATCCTCCGCCCTCTCATCTCCGGCTCTTGCCATTTCAACCAGAATCTCGTCTGAATATTCCTTATAGTTCTTTTTTTCACCACTCATATTATTTGCTCATCATTCTCTGGCGCACAATCTCATACGAGAGCACGCCCGCTGCCACGGACGCATTGAGTGAATCGATATCTCCTTTCATCGGAATTGATGTTATGAAATCACACTTTTCCCTGATAAGTCTGCTCACTCCCTCGCCCTCATTTCCTATGACAAGTCCTATAGGTCCCGTGAGATTCTGTTTATACATGAGCTCGCCGCCCATATCGGCGCACACAAACCACATACCCTCTTTTTTAAGCTCATCAATCGTACTTGCAAGATTTGTAACCTTGGCAACAGGAGTGTAATTAATCGCCCCTGCGCTCGTCTTAGCCACAACAGCAGTAAGACCTACAGCACGTCTTTTGGGAATGATTACGCCATGTGCTCCGGCAAGATTTGCAGTACGTATTATGGCTCCGAGATTGTGCGGGTCTTCGATTCCGTCAAGAAGGAGTATAAAAGGAGGCTCTCCCTTTGCCTTTGCCGCATCGAGAATATCCGAAACCTCTGCATACTCATACGCTGCCGCCTTGGCAATCGCACCCTGATGATGCCCCGTCTGACTCATCTCGTCAAGCCTTTCTTTGGTAACAAAATTGATAATGGTGTCTCCTTTTTTTGCCTCGCGGATTATCGTTTTGATAGGTCCGTCCTGACATCCGTCAAGAACGAAGAGCTTGTCTATCGTCTTGCCCGAACGGAATGCCTCTATGACCGCGTTGCGTCCTTCTATTGTGTATTCTTCGTATCTCATTTAATATTCCTTTCCTCTTATATGAGCTCTAACTTGTCATGATTATCTCGAGCGCACGCTTACTGTCACCCTTGATGTAGAGCCATCCGATAAGCGCCTCAAAGCCCGTCGCCCTGCGGTAATCGCTGACTGTTGCATTCTTTGCCGTCGAAAAAGACTTGGCATTGCGCCCCCTTTTGTATACCGCATTCTCCTCCTCTGTGAGAAAGCCGTCCTCGACAAGCAGATTAATCATTTTCGACTGCGTAGGTGCTTTCGCAAGGTCGCTCGACTTTTTGTTGAGCTTATTGACAGGTGCGTTTCCCTTGTTTACGAGAAGAGTTCTTATCGTAAGCTCGTAGACGCAGTCGCCCATATATGCCAATGTGAGCGGTGAGTAGCTGTCCGCATCCACATCCTTCATCTCAAATACTTCACGGATTACTCTGTCCATCATGCCTTCTCCCAAACGGTTCCCTCTCTTGTGTCCTTTATCACGATTCCTTTTGCAAGGAGCTCATCTCTGATAGCATCAGCCTTCGCAAAATCTTTCTCCTTCTTGGCTGCCTTGCGCTCCTCAATCTTTGCAAGTACATACTGTGAAAGTTCGTCATCAACATCATTTGACATTCCGGTTTTGCCGCACTCTCTCGTGAGATTGAGTGAGAGAACCTCATCGAAGCTCTTTACGAGTTCGAGTTTCGTCTTATCGTTGCAGTCTGCTCTTAACACATCATAAACAACCGTGAGTGCACTCGAGGTGTTGATATCGTTGGCAAGCGCATCTATGAAACTTTCCCTGAACTTATCAAATACTTCCTTGTCAACCTCTCCCTCGTCTTTAAGTGTACCAATCTTCTTTACAAGCTTATTATAAGCCGCCGCCACATTATCCATTATTTCGTATGAGAACTCAAGCGGCTTGCGGTAGTGTGACTGCAGGCAGAACATTCTGTAAACGAGCGGATCATATCCCTTCTCCTCCAGAACGGACACCGTGAGAATATTGCCTGTCGACTTACTCATCTTGCCCGTCTTATCATTAAGATGATGTACATGAAACCAGTAGTTGCACCACTTGTGTCCGAGGTAGGACTCGCTCTGTGCAATCTCATTCGTGTGGTGCGGGAAGATGTTGTCGACACCGCCGCAGTGGATGTCCATGTACTCGCCAAGATGCTTCATGCTTATGCAGGAGCACTCTATATGCCAGCCCGGATAGCCCACACCCCACGGGCTATCCCACTTTAACTCCTGATTGTCGAACTTCGACTTGGTAAACCATAATACGAAATCCGCCTTATTTCTCTTATTTGTATCCTCACTCACATCATCGCGAACACCGACCATAAGTTCTTTCTCGCTCTGGCTTGAGAATACATAGTAGTCCTTGAGCTTTGAAGTATCAAAATATACGTTCTCCCCTGCAATATAAGCATATCCCTTATCAAGCAGCACACTTATCATGTGGATAAACTCATCTATGCAGTTGGTAGCAGGCTCAACAACATCCGGTATGCGTATGTTGAGCTTTTGGCAGTCAGAGAGGAATGCATCCGTGTAAAACTTTGCAATCTCCATAACCGTCTTGTGCTCTCTTTTTGCACCCTTTAACATTTTATCCTCGCCGGTGTCGGCATCACTTGAGAGATGTCCTACGTCGGTGATGTTCATTACTCTCTTCACATCGTAGCCCACATAGCGGAGTGTCTTCTCGAGAATATCCTCCATGATGTAGCTTCTCAGATTTCCGATGTGCGCATAGTGGTATACCGTAGGGCCGCAGGTGTACATCTTAACCTTGCCGTCCTCATTCGGCACAAAGAGCTCCACATTTCTTGTCAGTGTGTTAAAAAAACGAATTCTGTTTTCCATTGTATTCTATTCCTCCATATATTTTACCAGCCTTGCAACTGTTTCCTTCAACTGCTGTATATCGTTCATGACAGGATCCGGGAGATGAACCTGATCAAGATCCGCACTCGGTATTCTCACATTATCGCGTTTAACAACACGCCCCGGCACACCGACAACTGTCGAATTAGGCGGCACATCGTTAAGCACAACCGAACCTGCTCCTATCATGGAACCTGCTCCTATGGTGATGTCTCCTAAAACCTTAGCACCTGTTCCTACCATGACATTGTCTTCGAGCGTAGGATGTCTCTTTCCTTTCTGTTTTCCGGTTCCTCCAAGCGTTACGCCCTGATACAGGGTTACATTGTCGCCGATTATAGCAGTCTCACCGATTACAACGCCATGCCCGTGGTCTATAAACAGTCCTTTTCCTATTGTTGCTCCCGGGTGAATCTCTATTCCCGTCTTTCTCGCCGCTCTCTGCGATACCCAGCGCGCAAGGAAATAGTGTTTCTTTTCATATAATTTGTGTGCTTTTCTGTATTTAAGAATAGCCTTAAATGACGGATATAAAAACACCTCCATATCCGACTTGATTGCCGGATCCCGGTCGCGTATTATGGCAATTTCCTGCTTTATGGTGTCAAACATGCCTTTCTCCTTTAAATAATATGTAAAAAACCCTGCCTCTACTTATTATAGAGGCAAGGTTATCGCGGTTCCACTCTACTTAAAAGGCTCACGCCTCTTATCTCGACGACTGTTAACGGTGTCCGCCGTATCGGGATACTTGCTTTCCCCCGATATGCTCCGGAACGCACTTCACGAAATCAATGCAAAAGAACTTCCACCATCATCCCAAAGGATGAGTTCTTCTCTCTGATACAAAGGATACCCGCTACTCTTTTCCTTCTAAGCATCTGAATATTAAAGTCATTTCCATTAATAGAATATGCACGCGGACTGATTTTGTCAATCTTTTTTTCAGCCGTTCTTTCTGCAGCCCTGGCAGCCGGCACATCCACCCGCAGGCGAGTCACTCGATATGAACTGCCCTCTTGCAATGTTGTCATATATATAATTTTCAACCGACATGATGAGTGCCACAGCCTGTGAGGAGATTCCCTCACCTGTTCCCGTAAAGCCAAGTCCCTCCTCTGTCGTCGCCTTTACATTGACTCTCGTAATGTCAAGTCCGAGAGTATCTGCAATATTCTTTCGCATCTGCTCGATGTGCGGTGCCATCTTAGGCTTCTGCGCGATGATTGTACTGTCGATATTCTCTATCACATAACCTTCCTCCGAGAGAAGCTCACCAACTCTCTTTAAAAGCACAAGACTGTCCGCGCCCTCATACTCAGGGTCATTATCAGGAAAATGCTTTCCAATATCGCCAAGCGCAGCCGCTCCCAAAAGAGCGTCCATTATCGCGTGGAGCAGCACATCCGCGTCCGAATGTCCCAAGAGCCCTTTTTCATAAGGAATCTTTACTCCGCCTATTATCAAATCACGGTCAGGAACCAATCTATGAACATCATATCCCATTCCAACTCTCATAAATACCTCATTTCCATGTCGGTGCAGCCACGCCGCACGACATATTCATTATATCCAAAATGGTACAATCGGTCTGCCCTCTTTGTCAAGAAAAATCGGTCTGAAATAATTGTCATTCCCATATCTTGCACGGACAGGTTCTTTAACCTTTGGATTGTATATAAAAATATCATTTCCAAGCACTTTAGCCATGGCAGGGTAATACACTGTGTCCCCGATTTCAAAGCCGCTCTCGCAAACCTCTTCCTTTTCGCCAAAAGTTATCAGTTCATCCCGCTTCGCTGCTCCTTCGCAGTCCTTCCTTTTTCTGTAAAAGCCGTCCTCCGCTCCTTCAAAATGCAGTAAAATTCCGTTTTGTCCGTCCCTGCACACGACCTCATAGTCTCTGAGCCTTACGCCATTACCATTATGCCCGCTTATTCCGTATATATCCTTCAACGTATTCTCAGCAAGTCTTTCCCCGACCGTACGCTTGTCTGTCGGATGAATGTTCTTTTTGTTTCCACAGTCCGTTATGACTGTAAGCGACGTGTTTTTCACGGTTCTGCATATCTTGTCCTGTGCTCTTCTTATTCCGCCCCAGCCGCGTCCCGTCCTTTCCGTATCCGGAGCATGAACCGGGAGCTGGACAATCGCGAATGCGAGCTCATCATTCTGCCACACTCTTCTCCATTCCTTTATGAGATTGTCAAGAAGGACATCGTATATTTCGTTATTGTTCTCGTCGTTCTCTCCCTGATAGTAGATTGCTCCTTTTATCGTGTACGGCGCAACCCTCATGAGCATACTCTCATACAGTCCATAAGGTCTGTACTCGAATCTCGGCCCCGAAGGTCCCGGCCAGCGGTTCTCACCGCATATCTCAAGAACCTTTGTCCACTCTATGTCAGGATTTGCGGCATAACAGGCATCAACGCGCTTTACCCACTCCTTATAGTACTCCCTGTACTCATCAAGTTCCCTTAAATACTCATCAAAATCCTGATGAGCCACCATGTCCTCATACTCCTCGACAAAATGTCTTGTCTCATCATGTGACAACAGACTTTCCCTGCTCACCCAGTTATGAGCATAAGTCCCGCCCCAGTTGCAGCCCACGATTCCGACGGGAACGTCGAGCTCCTTTCTTATCCTGACCGCCCAGTAATACGCCACCGCCGACCATGTCGCCGTTGTCCCGGGCTCGCACTTCATCCAGCAGTTATTTTTCTCCACCTCAAGGAGCTCATCACATATATAGCTTATCTTCGGAGTGTAATAGAATCTCAAAAGCTCATCATCCGTGTGCTTAACAACCTCTTTTCCGTCGTCGCTGTTCTGAAGCTCGAGCTCCATGTTCGACTGCCCGCCCGCAAGCCACACCTCGCCGACCAGCACATTGTTATATACGATAATATTTTCTCCGTCGCCCGTCATATCCATATCCGCACCGCAAGCCTTCACCGTAAGCTCGTAAGGCCCGCCGGCCTCCATAGGGTTTAACCTTACCTCAAAGCGTCCGCCCTGAACGCATGTCCTCATGCTCTGCCCGTTTATTGAGACTTCGACATCTGCCTCATCGGATGCCTCTCCCCACACACGCACATGCGCTCTGCGCTGAAGTACCATATTGTCACTGAAAATCGCAGGTAATTTTAACATAGATGCACCTCCTTTTTGTTCAATTATATATCATTTGTTTTAAAAACAAAAGAAAAGGACTGAAATTGATGAACCGACCCCCAAAAGTTAGACCAAAAATCTAACGATTGGGAGGTCGGTTTTTTATGTCTAAATATAGCTATGAATTCAAGAAGAAGGTAGTTCTTGAATATTTAGCAGGAAAAGGTGGTCCTGTTATTCTTGCAAGAAAATATGGGATTCCTTCTGAAACAAGAATCAAAGAATGGGTTAAAGCCTATCAAAATCTAGGCGATGAAGGATTAATGCGCTCTCGGCAAAAGAAAACCTATTCATATGAGTATAAACTTGGTATAGTTGAGATGTACTTAACATCCGAGCTTTCATACATGGACATTGCTTTGGCCGAAAAAATAAATAATCCTTGCATTCTTGCACAATGGGTTTCTGATTTTCGTGCTTTTGGTCCAGAAGCTTTGAGACCCAAAAAGAAAGGGCGAAGAAAAAAAGTGGATACATCTGAAACGCAAAAGAATATACAACCTACAGAAGAGGCACCGGTTGATACAAGTGCTAAGCATGTAAAAGAACTTGAGGACGAGCTTTTAAAATTAAGAATCGAGAATGCATTTTTAAAAGAACTGAGGAGGCTGCGCTTAGAGGAGGAAGCTCTTCTGAGAAAACAGCGAGAATCATCCACAGCCTCCGAGGAGAATTCAAACTAAAAGACATTCTCGCAGTAGTTGGCTTTCCCAAAGCAACATACATGTATTGGCAAAAACGCTTTGACAGAGTTGATTCCAACAAAGAATTAGAGGAAAAGATTCTTGCTATACATGATGAACACAAGGATTTCGGATACCGCCGAATGCAGGCTATTCTTCGAAAAGAAGGAATCAATGTGAATAAAAAGAAAGTACAAAGGATTATGCAGAAACTTGGTTTACAAGTAACATCATACACACGCAAGAGTCGACGTTATAATTCCTATAAGGGTAAGATTGGAAGAATTGCGCCAAACAGAATCAACAGACGATTTTACACTACCGTTCCGCATCAAAAGATTACTACTGATACTACTGAATTTAAGTATTATGAGATTGATGAGAAAGGACGGATGGTTATTAAGAAGCTATACTTGGATCCATTTCTGGATATGTATAATGGTGAAATAATAAGTTACGGAATTAGTAAAACTCCATCTGCAATAAGTGTATTATCTGCTCAAAAGAAGGCAATCGAAATAACTTCGGATTGTCCTTACAGAAGAACCTTTCATTCTGACAGGGGATGGGCATATCAAATGCCAGCATACGCCTATGAATTAAAAGAAAATAAAATCTTTCAGAGTATGTCTCGGAAAGGTAATTGCTATGATAATTCTGTCATGGAAAATTTCTTTGGAGTTTTAAAACAAGAAATGTATTATGGAAATACCTACTATAGTTTTGAAGAATTGAAAGAAACTATTGAAAAATATATTGTATATTACAATGAAAAACGAATTAAAGAGAAACTTGGCTGGATGAGTCCTGTCGAATACAGACTATCCGCCATGGCTGCATAAAAAATAGCGTAGCAGCCATAAAACTGCTACGCTTAAAAAGTCTAACTTTTTGGGGTCACCTCACTATAACTAGCAGTCCTATTATTGTACTCGATATGTCTGTTTCCAAAATCCGGGATTTGAAGAAATCCCTTAAAAAGAATGTGA
>UQZF01000063.1 GCA_900545455.1 uncultured Eubacteriales bacterium | reverse complement strand
TTATTGCTCTTGCCACAGCCATCGCTGCCACAAGCGTGAGCATGGATGCCTTGTCAGGGCTTACATCAGGCTTAAGAAGAAATGAAAACCATATTCCCGTGCCCGGAGGTGAAACCCATCCGTGCCCTCTTCTGCCTCTTCCCGCCGTCTGCTCCTCGGCAACAGCAAGCAGACCGTGACACACCTGTGTCTCAGCCTGCCTCTTTAATTCATTGTTAGTTGAGTCAATCGAATCAAAATATAAAATTCTGTTTCCAAACCATTTCGTGTGAAGGAGACTTCTAAGCTCCTGCTCATAGATAACATCAGGTGCCTGTTCAAGCCTGTAACCCTTATTGTTGACCGCCACGATGTCGTAGCCCTCCTCGCGCAGCAGCTTGATTGCTTTCCACACGGCGGTTCTCGACACTCCGAGCCTGCTGCATATCTCCTGCCCGGAGATAAACCCTTCTGTCTCCCTGAGCATCTGCAATATCTTATCCTTCATTTACAAATTGCCTCCAACGATTCTTGCGCAAAAAATACCTGCTGCAACGAGTATCACGGCGAACAGCATCACCGCTACACCCTGCAGCTTCTTATCCGATATAAAATGCTTTATACCTGTTATGGCATTTATCAGTGCTCCGAGATAGAATATGTTCTCGAACATTCCCATTCTCGCCCCGGTGTCCATGAATGTATATATGGTAAGCGCCACAACTGCAATACTAAGTATAACATTTATTACATCAATTACAATTCTTATCTTTCTCAATACTCTCTCTTTTTTTGAAGCCATAAAAAAATCTCCGTTTCCAAACAACTTATCACGGAAAAGATGCCGCAAAATTCTTATTTGACAGTGGCATCCATGACCGCCTTGATTGTGTGCATGCGGTTCTCAGCCTCGTCAAACACAATCGACTGTGCAGACTCGAACACCTCGTCCGTCACTTCCATCTCATCAAGCCCGAACTTCTCATGAATCTGAGCGCCGACTGTCGTCTTTAAATCATGAAAAGCCGGGAGACAGTGCATGAATACAGCCTGTGGTCCCGCATTCTCCATAGCCTTTTTGTTTACCTGATAAGGAAGCAGGTCATGTATACGTTCCTCCCACACCTCAGACGGCTCGCCCATCGACACCCATACATCTGTGTAGATTACATCCGCACCCTTAGTTCCCGCATTGACATCCTCGGTAAGTGTGATTGTCGCACCTGACTCCTTCGCATACTCACGGCACAGGCTTACGAGCTCCTCATTTGGAAAATACTTTTTATTGGTGCACGCGGTAAAATTGAGTCCTATCTTCGCGCAGGCAATCATGAGGGAATTTCCCATATTGTAGCGGGCATCTCCCATGTATGTAAAATTGATGCCCTCAAGCCTTCCGAAATGCTCCTTTATGGTGAGCATATCTGCAAGCATCTGTGTAGGATGATACTCGTTCGTGAGTCCGTTCCACACAGGAACATCCGAATACTTTGCAAGCTCCTCTACTATATTCTGTCCATAACCTCTGTACTCGATTCCGTCATACATACGGCTTAAAACTCTCGCGGTATCGGCTATGCTCTCCTTCTTGCCTATCTGTGAGCCCGACGGATCAAGGTATGTAGTTCCCATTCCCAAATCATGTGCCGCAACCTCAAACGAACAGCGTGTTCTCGTGCTCGTCTTTTCAAATATAAGAGCAACATTCTTGCCTCTGTGATGATCAACCGGAATCCCTTTTTTCTTCTTATCCTTGAGCTCTGCCGCAAGGTCAATAAGATACATAATCTCTTCCTTGGAGAAATCCTTCAATGTCAAAAAATCGCGTCCCTTTAAGTTCATAGCCGTGCCTCCTATATTCTGTGTGTATATCCATCATAGATGTATTTTTTATTTAGAATACCCTATTTGATATAATCTGTCAATGTATATAAATTCATTTTTGTGTATATTTATACACTTGTTGTACTAACGCACATATTTAATTATCTCCGCAAGCATTCTGATTAACACCATATGCAGCGGATAGTATATATAAAAGAACCACTTTCCTCCGCGTTTTCCTCCCAGCTTCCCATTATACATTGCCAGTATCGGAACCGCAAGCATTGTCCCAAACTGAAATAAGGCTGCATATGGATACCCCGGATTTTGAACTGCAGTCTCCGCCGCCACAGCCGCCGCAAACACAAACGCCGTGAAAGCAAGCAGTTTTAACCGCTCTCTTTTGTTATCACGATATACATACATTATGAGCGGCCATGTCACACCTATTCCCGCCCAGTCCCCAAAGAGCGACAGCATAAAGAGCACTATCATAAGACAGCCCTTCTTCCAGCCTGTTATCCTCTCGCTGTCGTACAGCCTTAGCATGAGCAGTGCGATAAAGAGCGTGTATATCATTCCAAAGCCCGGGATGCCTCCCGCAAGGTTTGTTCCTTTCTCGTAGTAATAAAAAGCAAAGGCGGATACCACCGCAAATATCCCCAGCCTGAACGTATATTTTCGTACATCATGTGTATGAATATAACCTTCAACCAGCAGATAACACATTATCGGTGCCGTAATCCGCCCTATTGTATGCATGCATTGGCCGGCGGCAGTCACCGCCGGCACCCACATCCACGCTATATGATCAATGGTCATCGCAATAATTGCGATGACCTTGATTTGATATGCCGAAAGACCTCTTTCATTATTCATATACAATTCCTAGCCGTGAAGTCCTCTTGCCTGTCTGTCCATATCCTCAACAACAATATCATATATCTCGCCTAGTGTACGGCAGTACTCTAACACCTTCCAAGGCTCGTTGGTATGGAAATGAATCTTGATAAGCTCCTCGTCACCGACGGCTAAAAGGCAGTCTCCCTTAAAGTTCTCGGTAAAATATTCGTTGATGGCATCCTCGTCAAGATTCTCGCCCTCAATCAAAAGCTGTGTATCATATCTGAATTCAATAGGTTCACTCATCGTAATTATGTCTCCGTTCCGTAATAAATTGGTTATATTTGGTTAAGCTTCCTTTACCACTTCAACAACGGACTTTGCAAGTCCCGCAAGTCCCTGAATCTCTGAAGGAATGATAATCTTGGTTGCCTGACCGTCAGCAGCCTTCTCAAATGCCTCTAAGCTCTTGAGTCTCAATACTGCCTCGTCCGCACCTGCCTCCTTAATCATCTTAAGACCTTCTGCATTGGCAAGCTGTACCACTCTGATAGCCTCAGCCTGACCTTCTGCCTCCTTAACCATCTTCTGCTTCTGAGCCTCGGCTCTGAGGATTGCAGATTCCTTCTCTGCCTCAGCGTCAAGAATCATTGAACGCTTCTTACCTTCTGCCACGAGAACCGCCGACTGCTTCTGTCCTTCCGAACGTGTTACAGCCTCAATCTTCTCGAGTTCTGCTCTCTTCTGCTTCTCCATTGCATCCTGAATTGCTGAAGGAGGGATGATGTTCTTAACCTCGACTCTGTTGACCTTGATTCCCCAAGGATCTGTTGCAACATCGAGGGATACTCTCATCTTAGAGTTGATAACCTCACGTGATGTGAGTGTCTGCTCAAATGTGAGCTCACCGATGATGTTACGAAGTGTTGTTGCGGTAAGATTCTCGATAGCCATGATAGGATTCTCAACACCGTAAGCAAAAAGCTTTGGGTCGGTAATCTGGAAGAATACAACCGTATCAATTCTCATTGTAACATTATCCTTGGTGATAACAGGCTGTGGAGGGAAATCTGCAACCTGTTCCTTAAGAATAACTCTTCTCGCCATCTTATCGATGAACGGAATCTTAAAATGTATTCCTACGTTCCATGTGTCCTTGTATGCACCGAGCCTCTCAAGAACAACCGCCTGCGCCTGAGGCACAATCTTGATGCAGGATGCCAATATGATAAGTATAATTACCGCTACAATAATAATTCCAACAATAGCTTGCATGATAAATCCTCCCTGAATTTAAAATTAGTTCTTATTTTCCTCTTCTGCCGCCGACACAACAGGCTCGACAATAAGCTTAACTCCTTCGACTGCCTTAATCGTAACCATTGTATCAATATCAATTACACTTCCGTCAACTGACCTCGCAGCCCACTCGGCACCGTTAACAGTGACATATCCCGAAGCCTGCGCATTATCAATCTTAGCAATAACACGCCCTGTCTGTCCTATTATACTGTCTATGTTGGTCTTGGATGTGTGCTTATTGATATACTTGACCGCGAACGGCCGTGTAAAAATCAGCATCACGAATGATACCACGATAAACAATATAAATTGCAGCCACCATGTTGCATGAAGCAGTGCGGCAAAGAAAGCTACAAGAGAACCCGCGGCAAACCAAATGGTTGTAAGTCCAAGAGTCGCTATCTCAAACACCACCAGCACAACAAACAAAATCAGCCATATCATTGCATGCATGTGCATTCCCCCTTACCTTTAATTTTCTGACTTATTATTTATAATACACTAATAAGCCTCATTTTACAATAATTATTCGGATAATTTCCCCACAATAGGCAAAAAGCACCATCCGGATGTATGTCTCATCCGAATGGTGC
This sequence comes from uncultured Eubacteriales bacterium, assembly GCA_900545455.1. GTDB lineage: Bacteria > Bacillota > Clostridia > Lachnospirales > Lachnospiraceae > CAG-882. The sequence continues at coordinate 8,415 of UQZF01000063.1, read as the reverse complement.
TCTCACTCTTACTTATTAATATGCGTAAAAACAATGGTTATTGATTACCGTGTACTGTGAATATCTCGCATAGTTAGCCTTCTTCACGCTGATGAAGAAGAGATAATCACCGATGTTGTTCACTCCTGCAAGCGCCTCACCTGCTGCGGTGTATGATTCCTGATGCGACGGTCCGTTGGCAAGAAGTGCGGCAAAACGCTCTGATACATTGCCGTTACCGTCAAGTACACCCGAGAATTGTCCAGGTGCATAAATTACATCTGTTATGCTGTTCTGTGCGAATCTCGAACTTCTTACACGGTTAAGCACAACATTTGCAACTGCCAGCTTGCCCTCATACGGTTCCCAGCCGGCTTCCCATTCAATAATGCATGCGAGAAGATATACTTCCGAATCGCTTGCGCTCATCGCCGCATTCGTAGTTCTTCCTATTGATGTGCTCTGAGCCTGTGCAGCTCTTGCCGCAGCCACACGCTCTGCCTCACGTCTCTCGGCCTCTATTCTTGCCTGCTCTGCTATATAAGCGTTTTCCTCGTCTATAGTCCATGCTGTCGCCAGGTCATAAGAAGAACTTATCCCACTCTCCTGAACATAACCATATCCGCTCTCACACTCCACAAGCACCCAGTCGCCGATTTCCTCGTAGGCATTTATCGTCTCGCCGGAATAAAACTCTGCTATAACTGCACTTGATGAATCAGCCGAAGCATATACATTCAGTACATCTGCCTCAACTACCGTTGTCTTATCTCCGATAAAAGGAGCTACCTTGTCAGCTTCCTCGCCGAAAAGCATGTAAGTATTCTTCACATAGCCGACAACATTTCCGGATGAAATCTTAGTCCAGATGTCACCCTTCTCCAATATATCCGCCTGAGAACGTGAATACATACAACCGACCACTTCCGAAGCTTCATCAGGCTCAGCGTAAATACTGACTCTGTCCTCGCAGTATGATATAACCTTGTTCTCAAAGTCACTCTTGTGCTTATCACTCGTAAGGTCATCCACTATCTCGCCGTTCGCCGAAAGAGTACTTGTGTACACGATTCTCGGCTCAACCTGAGCTGCCTCAGCGGAATCACTGCCATTGTCCGTGGTAAGTGCAACTGCCTTCTGAGTATTTTCTGAAAAATTATCTGATTCGTAAGGGGCTACAGTTCTGTCTGCCTGCGCATTTTCGGCATTGTATATGGCTGCATTAACCGGCTCCGGTGTGCCTGCCATCGTCTTGCCTGAGAACGCAAGCTGTGCTATGAGTACTACAAAGAGCATCATATACACATAAAACTTCTTGTTCCTTCTCATTTTTCAAATCTCCATATTAATTGTTACAAAATTGTTAAGAAATGTTACGTCTTATTGTAACAATTAATATATAAGTTGTCAACCCCTTCTCTGTCGTGACGCCTCGTACATAAGAATTGCGCTGCTGACAGCGGCATTTAACGACTCCAGCTCACCCTTCATCGGGATGATTATTTTTCTGTCCGCAAGGGCTGTCGCCTCATCAGTGAGTCCGTTGCCTTCATTCCCTATAAAGAAGGCTGTCCCCGCCTTGTAATCGCAGCTGACATAATCAACCGCACCGTCAAGATGTGCCGCATAAGTCGTGATGCCCCTCTCTTTTAATAACTTCACTGCCTCCTTGAGGTTATCCACATAGGCAAATTTCATCCTGTACATAGCTCCCATCGTGGAGCGTATTACCTTCGGATTATATATGTCAACGGTACCCTGTGTCATAATTATTCCGTCAACGCCGGCACCCTCGGCAGTTCTTATTATGGTTCCTAAATTCCCGGGATCCTGTATATTCTCAAGCACCATTATAAGAGGTCTTTCGCCTGTAAGCATATCCCCGACGGAATACTCTTTCATTTTTACAAGAGCCATAACTCCCTGTGGTGTCTTAGTGTCCGACATGTGTGAAAATACCTCGTCCGACACCGTCTCGAAGCCATAGCCCTTAAGGCTTTTTTTGTTCTCCCTCTCAAAGCTCTCCGACACATACAGACCTGCGATTCTGTCCTTTGGTGTCTCCTCAAACATTCTCTTCCCCTCAACAACAAAAAGTCCTTGGACCTTGCGGTCCTTAGACTTTTTGATGAGGTTAATTACATTCTTTATCTGTGAATTGGATGTACTTGTAATCATTACCTTTTCCTTATCTAAAATTTCTATCTTGCGAGATTTCTGCTGATTGTATACTGATACTCATCAATATCTTTCTTCATTGAAAGTGCCTCGTCGATGTCGTAATCAACAAACTCGCCATGTGAATGTGCAACAACTCTCATACTCTTGCCGGCGATAAGGCAGTCAACTGCGTATGCTCCCATAATTGAAGCGTACATTCTGTCCTTACATGTAGGGCTTCCTCCACGCTGCATGTGACCGAGAATAGTAGCTCTCGTCTCAATGCCTGTTGCGGCCTCTATTCTTCTTGCCATACTTGTTGAATGACCGATTCCCTCTGCATTTACAATGATATGATGTCTCTTGCCCTTCTTACGGTTATTGATAATGCTGTTAATAAGTGCCTGCTCATCGTTGTTATAGCGCTCAGGAAGAAGAATATCCTCTGCACCGTTGGCGATACCACACCATAAAGCAATATAACCTGCATTACGTCCCATTACTTCAATGATACTGCAGCGCTCATGTGATGTCGAGGTATCTCTTATCTTGTCAATCGCCTCCATCGCAGTATTGATTGCAGTATCAAATCCGATTGTGTAATCTGTACATGCAATATCAAGATCAATTGTTCCAGGAACACCGATTGTGTTGATTCCGAGTGCTGCGAGCTTCTGAGCTCCTCTGAAGGAACCGTCACCACCGATAACAATAAGTCCGTCTATTCCATGCTTTTTACATATATCGGCAGCCTTCTGCTGTCCCTCAGGAGTGATGAATTCAAGACATCTTGCGGTATAGAGAATTGTACCGCCTCTGTGAATAATATCTGCAACGCTGAGCGCATCCATATCAATTATCTCTTCATTTAAAAGACCATTATATCCCTTTAAAATACCCTTAACCTTAAGTCCTTTCGCGATAGCAGTACGGACAACCGCACGAATCGCAGCATTCATTCCCGGGGCATCTCCGCCGCTGGTAAGTACACCAATTGTCTTAATTTCCTTAGCCATAATATCCTCCGTTCTACCAGTGAAAAATTTAACAAACTCAGTTTTTCTTATAATATACCTAAATCAAATTATTTTCAATAGTATAATTTGTTTTTTTCAAACTTATACCACTTTTACATTGTCCTGACCGAATTTGTCTACGAGGAGCTTCAAAGTTTCTCCCTGTGCCTGTATTGTCTGGCTCTTAGGCAGAACCTTTCTCTGTTTTTCCTCCCTGCAGTATACAGTGACAAGGTCATTGCCGTCCGATGCCGCAATTATCCTGTCAAGCTCCGGTTGTGCGTCAAGGTACGCCTGTTTGTTGGCGAACTGTATCCAGCACACCTTAGGCACATCTTCGAATGCCGTAATACTCTCGCACACAAGCTTTCCGTTTTCTTCCTCGTTGATGCTTACACGTCCCGTAACAAACACCTTGTTGTCCTCAACCGCCTGCGCCCTGTACTTCTCATAGTCGCGCGGGAACACGAGCACCTCGACGGCACCGAACACGTCCTCGACAGTTATAAATGCCATCATTTTTCCCGTCTTTGTGTTCTTTACGGTCTTGGCGGTAATAATTCCTCCTATGGTCGCTTTCTCTCCATCCGTAACCTTCGGTGGATTATCCTCATCATTTATAAAATCCGAACTCACGTTAGTTATATGTTTTCTCCACAATGCTTCATAATCATCCATAGGATGACCGCTTACATACACTCCCAGAACTTCTTTTTCATACGCGAGAAGTTCTTCTTTATCATATTCAGGGACATTCGGCATGTTAACCTTGCTGTGTTTCTCCTCGAACATATCAAAAAGCGACATCTGACCCGCAATGTTACTCTTTCTCTCATTGCTTATGTTGTCCACAATATCTGCATACACCAGCATCATCTGATGTCTGTTGGCATTAAAACAGTCAAACGCGCCCGACTTTATGAAGCTCTCAAGAGTTCTTTTGTTGACCTCTTTTCCCGACAACCTGCTTATAAAGTCCTCGAGGTCAGTGAAAGCGCCGTTAGCCTCCCTCTCCTGAATTATGGCATCGATAATAGGTTTTCCTATACTTTTTAAAGCCGAAAGACCGTATCTTATTCCCGTCGGAGCTACCGAGAAATTACCCTCGCCCTCGTTAATGTCGGGCGGAAGAATCTCTATCCCCATCTGCCTGCATGTATAAGCATATTCGGCAACCTTGGCATTATTGGCAAGCACACTCGTCATGAGTGCCGCAAAGAACTCCTTCGGATAGTAGCATTTAAGATATGCCGTTCTGTAAGATACAACCGCATAACATGCTGCGTGCGACTTATTGAAAGCGTACTTTGCGAAATCGGTCATATTATCATATATTGTCTTTGCTGTCTCCTCAGGTATGCCGTTGGCTATGCAGCCCGGCACTCCCTCCTCGGCATTTCCGTATATGAAGTTCTGACGCTCCTTCTCCATTACGGCAGCCTTCTTTTTAGACATTGCACGGCGCACCAGATCGCTTCGCCCGAGCGTATATCCGGCAAGGTCACGCACGATCTGCATAACCTGCTCCTGGTACACGATACATCCATACGTTGTGCTGAGTATGTTCTCAAGCTGAGGGCACTCATATACTATTTCATCCGGGTTATTCTTTCCCTTTATATACTTAGGTATAAAGTCCATAGGTCCCGGTCGGTACAGCGATATTCCGGCTGTTATATCCTCAAGGCTCTTCGGCTTTAGTTCCTTCATGAAGTTCTTCATTCCCGCGCTTTCAAGCTGGAATATTCCCTCCGTATGGCCGGAGCCGATAAGTTCCATAACATTCTGGTCATTGTAATCTATCTTATCTATATCAAGCGTTCCCGGATGTGCTTTGTTAACCAGATTAACCGCATCCTGTATCACGGTGAGCGTCCTGAGTCCAAGGAAATCCATCTTTAAAAGACCGAGCTCCTCAAGCGTCGTCATCGTGTACTGCGTCGTGATGGTTCCGTCGCCGCCTCTTGAGAGCGGCACGAACTCATCCGCCGCCTTCTGGCAGATTACGACACCCGCTGCATGCATTGAGGTATTGCGCGGAAGTCCTTCAAGACGTCTTGCCATGTCAATGAGATGCTTCACCGACTCATCCGACTCATACAATGCCTTAAAATCCTGGCTCTCCTTAAGTGCCTTGTCGAGCGTGATTCCAAGCTCATTCGGCACAAGCTTTGCAACCCTGTCAACGTCGGCGTAAGGCATATCAAGCACTCTTCCGACATCCCTTATAACCGCCTTTGCGGCGAGCGTACCAAAGGTTACAATCTGGACAACCTTATCCTTGCCGTACTTTCTCACAACATAGTCGATGACCTCCTGACGTCTCTCAAAGCAGAAGTCAACATCGATATCCGGCATGGACACACGCTCCGGGTTCAGGAAACGCTCAAAAAGAAGATTATACCTTATCGGGTCAATGTCCGTGATTGCGAGCGAATAAGCTACAATGCTTCCCGCTCCCGAACCTCTTCCCGGTCCGACAGCGATTCCGTTCTGCTTGGCATAATTGATAAAATCCCACACAATGAGGAAGTAATCAACATACCCCATCCGCTTTATTACACCAAGCTCATAGTCAAGGCGCTCCCTGTGTTTTTCAGCCTCATCGCCGTATCTCTTTACAAGTCCCTCGTTGCAGAGGTGGAGAAGATATGTCCACGAGTCATACCCTTCCGGCACCTCATATTTAGGAAGCTTCGTCTTTCCGAACTCAATCTCAACCTCGCACCTTTGTGCTATCTTGTATGTATTCTCGAGTGCCTGCGGAGCATAAGGAAACAATTCCGCCATCTCTTCCGGCGATTTACAGTAGTACTGTCCGCCCTCATAGCGCATTCTGTCCTCATCCGTCACTTTTTTACCAGTCTGCAGACACAAAAGCAGGTCATGTGCCTCTGCATCCTCAGCATAGGTGTAATGAATATCGTTGGTACATACAAGCTCAATTCCCGTCTCGCGGCTCATTCGCATAAGCTCCTGATTTACAAGTCTCTGTGCAGGAATACCGTGATCCTGAAGCTCTAAAAAGAAGTTATCCTTTCCGAATATTTCCTGATAATGGAGTGCAGCTTTTCTGGCTTCCTCGTAGTTGTTCCTCGTTATGTCACGCGCCACCTCTCCGGCAAGACACGCACTCAGTGCTATTATTCCCTCATGATATTTTTCGAGTACCTCATAATCAACTCGCGGCTTATAATAGAAGCCCTCGGTAAACCCCTTCGACACAATCTTCATCAGATTGGAATACCCTGTATTGTTCTCCGCAAGCAGGACCAGATGATAATATCTGTCGTCTCCCTGACCTGTCGCCTCCTTGTCAAATCTCGAACCGGGTGCCACGTATACCTCACAGCCTATAATCGGCTTGATTCCCACGGCTTTACATGCACGGTAAAAATCAATAACACCGTACATTACACCGTGATCCGTGATTGCAAGACTGTCCATGCCGAGTTCTTTTGCCCTCGCCGGAAGTTCCTTTATCTTGCTTGACCCGTCAAGCAGACTGTATTCGGTATGCACATGCAAATGTGTAAAATTCATCTTAATTCCTACCCCGTAACCATACTTAATAAACGCAAAAACTCCTCAGACACATCCGGGGAGCTTTTACAAGTCATCATTATCGTATTCTATTTTGCTGATGTGATAAATTCCTCAATGCCCTTTATCGCTTCTTCTTCGTCCTTGCCATCGGCAATAACCGTAATCTCCTCATCCGCCTCAAGACCTAATGCCATCATTCCCATAATGCTCTTTGCATTAACCCTCTTTGTACCCGACTCGATAAAAATTGAGCTCTCATACTTGCTTGCAATCTGTACAAGCACTGCCACCGGTCTTGCCTCTAAACCGGTTGGAATCTGGATTTTGATATTCTTCTGAACCATGATATTATTCTCCATATCTTTTTTATATTTTATTCTGTCTCAGTTCATCTGCTATCTCGCTTATTTTCCTGAGACGGTGATTAACTCCCGATTTTCCTACTGGCGGTGTCAGCATCTGACCTAATTCCTTAAGCGATACTTCCGTGTTCTCCGCCCTCAAAATCGCGATTTCCATAAGACTCTCACTCAGACTGTCAAGTCCTACCGTGTCACGAATATAATTAATATCATCAAGCTGCTTCACAGCTGCCGAGACTGTGCGGTTGAGATTCGCCGTCTCGCAATTGACCTGCCTGTTGACAGAGTTGCGTACTTCCTTGAGTATACGCACATTCTCGAGATTGAGAAGTGCACGGTGAGCCATCATTATATTAAGCAGGTCTACTATCTGCTCACCTTCTTTGATATACACAACATAATATTTCTTGCGCTGAACAATTCTCGCATCAAATGTAAATCCCGTAAGAATCGACTGTATGAACTCAGCCTTTCGTTCTGTCGAACACACAATCTCAAAATGATAAAATTTCTCAGGGTCGCTCATGCTTCCCGATGTCAGGAACGCACCTCTTATAAAAGCTCGTCTGCAGCAATCATTCTTAATCGCCATCGTATTCTTCGGCATAAGGTCCTCGGACGGTTCCTCATCCCTTGTCATGAGCTTGGTGGCAAAAAGTATCTGTTCTGCCGCCCTATTATCAACTCTTACAGTATATATATGATTCTTTCCACCGTGTCCGCTGCATCTTACACTGATTTGCGGATTGCAGTTGAATCCTTCTTTTATATATCTTTGCATTTTTCTTGCAACTGCTATATTTTCTGTAGTGAATACAATACTGTATCCGTCAGCATCTTTTCTTACCCGCGAACTCATGCTGAGCATTGCCGACAACTCTGCTATCAGGCAGTGCCTAGCCTCCACTGTATACTCAGCCAGTTCCTCTTTAACTTCACCGGAAAATGACATCGGCACCATCCCATCCGCCCATGTACATAAGCTTATTTTTTTCGAAGCGAGTCGAGCATGATATCACGGTGCTCTATCTTGATACCGTAATCTTTGTCCGACAGCCTCTTGTATAATTCATTGGCAAGAGTAACGGAGCGGTGCTTGCCCCCTGTACAGCCTATCGCTATGACAAGGCTGTTCTTGCCCTCTAAGACATAATTAGGTATGAGAAAATTAATCATATCCTCAAGCTTGTCCAAAAACTCTCCTGCCTGCGGGCAGCCCAGCACATAGTCCTGTATCGGCTTGTCATTTCCCGTAAGAGCCTTGAGTTCATCGACATAATACGGATTAGGAAGAAATCTCACATCAAAAACCAAATCCGCATCTGCAGGAATTCCGTACTTAAATCCAAACG
>UQZF01000062.1 GCA_900545455.1 uncultured Eubacteriales bacterium | reverse complement strand
ATATATATTTGAACTTACGGGAATTGAACCCGGAACGCATGAGTTCACGTTCATATCGGACAACAGCTACCCGGGTATGCCAAAGGATGCTATATGCTACTCGTCGGCTGCGACGGATGAGACGCAGACTAACTGGAACGGGATTGTCGGGGAGCTTTTTATGTACACCAAGCCGCAGAGCTTTATATCGGGGCTATATGTGTATCCGAGACTTAAATCGGGTGATGTAAAGGGCAATAAGCCCGAGGATTTCGTGCTTGATGTGTGCGCCAGCGTGGAGCTTGCAGATAAGTCATGTGATTGTCGGCTTGTCTTGAGCTCGCCTGCGTTAAAGTCGGATGTCACGACAAACATCACCGACGGTGAAAAAGAAATAAGGCTTGAGGGCTTACAGCTTAGCGATGAGGTGAGGCTGTGGGATGAGGACGACGCAAGCCTGTATGACATGAATGTGAAGCTGTATTTGAACGGAAACACGGCTTGTGCGGACGAGCGCACGGAGAGCTTCGGAATAAGGAGCTTTGGCGACGACGGACACGGAAGGCTTGCGCTGAACGGAAGAACCATTTTTTTGAGGAGCGAGGCTAACTGCGCGGAGTTTCCTGAGACGGGGCACGCGCCGATGACGGTCGGAGAATGGAGAGAGATACTTTTAAGATACAGAAGCTACGGAATCAACTGTGTGCGCTTTCACTCGCACTGTGCGCCCGAGGAGGCATTTATTGCGGCGGATGAGCTTGGAATGCTTTTGCAGCCAGAGCTGTCGAACTGGAATCCGAGGGATGCCTTTGAGACGGAAGAGAGCTATGCGTACTACAAAGCGGAGCTTGTGGGTATAATAAGGACACTTGCAAATCACCCTTCGTTTGTCATGCTGACGCTCGGAAATGAGCTTCAGACCAAGGAGCTTGGCAGAACGCGCATGAACAGCCTTGTAAAGCTTGCAAAGGAGATGGACGGCACGCGACTTTATGCGAACGGCTCAAATGCCTTTTACGGCGAGGAGGGGTGCGATGCGGACAGCGATTTCTACACGTCGCAGAGCTGCCACGAGGTGAAAATCAGAGGAACCTTTTCGGGGATGAAGGGATATATAAATGAGAATTATCCGTCGGCTGACCACGATTATGACCTCGCGATGGAGAGCATAAGAAAGCAGTATAAGAAGCCAGTGTTCAGCTTCGAGGTCGGACAGTTCGAGGTTCTGCCGGATTTTGATGAGCTTGCCGATTTTAAGGGCGTGTCGAGTCCCGTCAATCTCGAGCTCATAAAGAAGCGCGTCGAGGAGAGAGGGCTTTTTAGCGAGTGGAAGGAGTACGTCGAGGCGACGGGTGAGCTCTCAAGGCTTGCGTACCGCGAGGAGATTGAGGCGGCAATGAGGACTAGGGAGCTGTCGGGAATATCGCTTCTCGGCTTGCAGGATTTCCCGGGACAGGGAACCGCGCTCGTCGGGATGATGAACTCGCACCTTGAACCGAAGCCGTATGAGTTTGCGAAGCCGTCCGAATTTAGGAAGTTTTTTAAGGAGTGTATGCCGCTTGTAAAGCTTTCGCGTTACACCTACGAGGCGGGAGAGCACATTACAGCAGACATAGATATTGCAAATTTCGGGAAAAATGATATAGAGGGCGAGCTGGTATACAGAATAGGCAGCGCAAAAAGCGGAGTGAATGTTGGCGGAAGCCTCGGAAGAGTGCTGTGCAAGGCTGGAGAGCATACACTTGCAGGAAATCTTGACATCGCGCTTGATTTTACCGATGAATCGACGGCACTCATGCTCCATGTGGAGGTCGTGGCTGACGGCAGGATTCTTACCGAGTCGGAGTACCCGATATGGGTTTACAAAAAGGTTACCCCCGTATGTCCCGAGAATGTGTATGAGACAAGGCATTTTGACGACAGGGCGCGTGAGGTTTTAAGAGCGGGAGGAAGAGTTTATCTGTCACCCGACGCGGACAAGGAGAGCCTGCCCGTGTCCATCAAGACGCAGTTTACCACGGATTTCTGGTCTGTGGGAACATTTGCCGACCAGGAGGGCGGAATGGGACAGCTCATAGATGTAAGCCACCCTATTTTTAGGGAGTTTCCGACTGAGAAGCACACGGACTGGCAGTGGTGGATTATGGCGACGAAGCGCGCGGTCATTCTTCCGCGCAGGATGAAAGCCATTGTGACCGAGATGGACAGCTATGCGTTTCTTCGACCGATGGCGCAGCTCATCGAGTTTCGCTGTATGGGCGGAAAGCTGCTTTTGTCGACCATGGAGCTGCAAAACAGTCAGAAATATCCTGAGGCGAGGGCGCTTTTGGCGGCAATCTACGATTATATGGCTGGCGATGAACTTGAACCTGAGCAGGAAATCAGCGAAAAAGAAATAATGCTTGACCTAAAGCTAGGTTTATGAGCTATAATAGAGAATTGCGAAATTTGACTTAGGAGGATTTTAGGATGAATGAATTTACGCAGCAGACATTTACAGAGGAACGAGCTCTGTTTCATACATTTGACGCTAAGATAAGCGATTCGGTATTTGAGAAGGGAGAGTCTCCGCTCAAGGAGTGCAGAAGGCTCGACATAGATACCACACTTTTCAGATACAAGTATCCGTTGTGGTACTGTAAGGACATAAGCCTTAAAAACTGTACGCTCTTTGACATGGCGAGAGCGGGAATCTGGTACACGGACAACATAAGCATCGAGGACACCGTGATTGAGGCTCCGAAGAACATAAGAAAGGCTGACGGCGTGACGCTTCGCAATGTGTCCTTCCCGAATGCCGCTGAGACACTTTGGAACTGCAACAATGTCACGATGGAGAACGTGTTTGCCAAGGGCGATTATTTTGCCTTCAACACGAACAATATAAAGGCGGACAATTTTACACTTGTCGGAAACTATTCGTTTGACGGAACAAAGAACATGGAAATCCGCAATTCCAAGCTTCTTTCCAAGGACGCCTTCTGGAATACCGAGAATGTGACCGTGTATGATTCGTTCATTTCAGGTGAGTATCTCGGCTGGAATGCGAAGAACCTCACGCTCATCAACTGCACAATCGAGAGCCTTCAGGGAATGTGCTACGTCGATAATCTCGTGATGAAGAACTGCAAGCTCATCAACACGACCCTCGCATTCGAGTATTCGAGCGTTGACGCGGAGATAACAAGCGGTGTGACAAGCGTGCTCAACCCTTCATCGGGAACAATCAAGGCTGACTACATCGACACGCTCATTATCCAGAAGGATTACATCGACGAGGAAAAGACAAAGATTGTCTGCGGTGAGATAAAGGAAAAGACGGACACTATCAAGTGGTAAATTAATTGTGACGACAATCTTAAATAATACGAGGAGGTACGGCATGGACGAGAAATACAGAGAGAGCTTCGATACGGTGGTGGACAGACGCGGGACGCACTCGCTCAAGTGGGACGTGAAGGAAAATGAGCTCCCGATGTGGGTTGCCGACATGGATTTTAAGACGGCTCCGGCTATCATTGATGCGATTAAGAAGAGAGTTGAGCACGGCGTGTTCGGCTACTCGATCATTCCCGATGAGTGGAATGACGCCTACATCAGATGGTGGGAGGAGAGACATAACTTCCACATTGAGAAGGACTGGCTTATCTTCTCGACGGGAGTTGTCCCGATTCTCTCAAGCGTTGTTAGAAAGCTCACGACACCCGCTGAGAATGTGCTTATCATGACACCTGTCTATAACATTTTCTTCAACTCAATCGTGAACAATGGAAGAAATGTGCTCCAGTGCCCGTTAAGCTACAAGGACGGAGAGTACTCGATTGACTTCGAGGCGTTAGAGAGTGCCATGGCGCAGCCGCAGACCACGATGATGATATTCTGCAACCCTCACAACCCTGTCGGAAAGATATGGGACAGGGAGACGCTTGCGAGAGTGGGCGAGCTTGCCAAGAAGCATCATGTGATTGTTGTCTCCGATGAGATACATTGTGACATAACGGATCCCGACAAGGGCTACATCCCGTTCGCGTCGGCATCCGACACCTGCCGCGAGATAAGCGTGACCTGCGTCGCACCGACCAAGGCGTTTAACATGGCGGGACTTCAGACGGCAGCAGCGATTGTGCCTGATGAGTTCCTGAGACATAAGGTGAACCGCGGGCTCAACACGGACGAGGTCGCAGAGCCGAATGCGTTTGCGATATGGGCTGCGATAGCGGCGTTCAACGAGGGCGGAGAGTGGCTCGACGCTCTCAGGGAGTACATCTATGAGAACAAGCTCATTGTTGATACCTATATTAAGGATCAGCTTCCGCAGGTTAAGCTTGTAAAGTCCGAGGCGACATATCTTCTGTGGCTTGACTGCTCTGCTATATGCTCGGACTCCGAGACGCTTGCGGACTTTATAAGGGAGAAAACAGGACTGTATCTGTCGGACGGCGTACAATACGGACGCACGGGTGAGTGCTTCCTGAGACTCAACGTGGCTTGCCCTAAGAGCAGGCTCATGGACGGTCTTTTAAGGTTAAAAAGGGGAATAGACCAGTATATCACAAATGATATGGATAAGTAATTAAAAATGTTTAGAGACAAAAATAACCTCTGCATGAGATTTTCGTGCAGAGGTTATTTTTATGTAATAGGAAACTTCGTTCCTATTACATAAAAACATAAATTGATTAATCTCCTGAGGTCTTGTCGCCGAGAATTATCGTGTTGACAGCCTCGATGAGACTTACAGCCTGACTTCTCGGGATGAGTGCCACAGGCTTTTCGTCAACGTAAGCCAGACAGGTGTTGCCGTCGTAGCGGTAGAGCTTTATGACTGCCTGTGAAAATGAATCGTTGTTCAGGTACAGCGTGATTCCGATTTCCTCCTTCTGTGCAGCCTCCTCATCGGTGAAGCTGTCGGCAGAGAGCGATGAGAGCGCTGACTTGAAGCCGTCAATCGAGATTTCCTCGTCGTTGTAGTACCAGATGGTCTTGTTGTCCTTGGTCTCACAGGTGAAGGTGTAGGTGTACTCCTCAAGGCTTACATCAACTCTGTATACCTCGGAAAAATCGGCGGTGAAGATGTCATCGTGGCGGAGTGAATCGTAGGATACATCCGTCAGAGCCTCGTAGTCGGACGATGACAGGCTGTAGATTATCTGCGAGTCATTTATTCTCAGATAATATTTTTCGTCGACCGAACCAATGTCTAACTTCAGATTGTTTTCGGTCTCGTTCTTGTCCTCGTCGGTTGTCGTGTAGCCTATGTTCACTGTCATGTAAGGCTCATCAAAGCCATACGAGCTCAGCTCCTCGTCGGTGGCATTGTAGGTCACATAGTCGGTATGCTTTGTGTAGCCGACGCTTGAGAGATAGCTCTTAATCTTGGAGGTGTCGAGAGCGAGCACCTCATCGCCGTTCTTTGTAAAATAGATGTCGTCCGCGCAGTAGGTGAAGGTGTTATCGTCCTCGCGGTAGATGTCATAGTTCTCCGAATCCGTGGAGGTGAAGCTTATGCTGTCAGCCTCGGTGAGCTTTGGAAGCTCGTCGTCCTTAATCATATCAGAAAGTGCCACCTCGTAGGTGTCGAACGGATCGACGGAGGAGAGATAGACATTGCCGTCGCCGATTGAGACATAACGCTTTGAATCCATCGTGCTGTATGCGCCGAGTTCAACAGTGTATTCAGTATCGGAGGCTGTGAGCTTTATCGTGCAGGTAGGCGTATCAAGCCCGTACTGTGAGAAATCGTCCACGTTCTCAATTATAAATGACGCGCCGAAGCTCTCAAAGACGTTGAGGAGCTTGTCGATTTTGTCAGCGTCGACAGGGAATGCCTCGTCCGCATCGTAGAGCCATGCGCCGTCCTCCGACTTGTGGAAGGTGAGAGAGGTATCGTCGTATTCGAGCGAGAGCGCGGTGACGGATGACTCATCGACCGCTAGTATGACCGCGTCTGTATTTTTTATCTCCTCCTTGTGTTCCTCGTATCTGCTGACGCCGAATGCGACCGCGCAGACTACGATGAGAACAGCGAGAAGAATTGATATTTTTTTAAGCCTTTTCATTCTGAAGCCCCCTTCTTATCGCCACGACAGCTATTCCTATTCCGAGGAATACAAGCGGGAATACGCCAATCATGAGAACCTTTAAGAGTGACGATGTAGACTCGCTTATCGTGAGGTAATTGTAGCTGAGTGACTTGCTTCTTATGGATATGGTTTCGTTGTCGCCTATCATTGAACTGAGTGAGTTCATTGCAAGGTCAATATTTGCACCCGATGAGTATGAGTTGTAGACATCATCGAGGAAATAGGATGAGGAAATCCATACAATTCAAAGTTGCTGACGGATGCCTGAATGTTGTACATCATCGCACCGATACCGACAAATGCCAGCAGGAATGCACCGAATATGTACGCTGTGAGCGAATGAAAATAACTTTTCAGTTCATGTTTAAATACCGCGGTCATTCTTTGTCCGCCTCCTTCCGATTGGTCAGTTCAATAAATACATCCTCGAGGGTTGCCTTCTTAGGCGTGAGCTCGACGAGAGGAAGCTCTGCCTTGGCAAATGCGAGGAACAGCTCCTTGGAAACCTGCATAATGTCGTTTCCGTCTGTGGAGATATGGGCGGTGAGATACTCCTCAGAGGCGTTCTCATCATGTGAGAAGGTGATTTCGCCGACACCCGATACGCCGCCTATAAGCTCGCGCATGGCTTTTTCGTCCGCCTCCGCGGTCAGGGTTATGCCGCAGTCGGACATGAAGGACTTCTCAAGTGCATCAGGGGTATCGTATGCGATGAGTTTTCCGTGTGCTATTATGAGAATCTTCTCACAGATTGTCTGAACCTCCGAGAGAATGTGTGAGCTTAGTATCACGGTGTGGTCTTTTCCGAGCTCCTTAATCAGCTCCCTTATCTCTATAATTTGGATGGGATCAAGTCCTACCGTCGGCTCATCGAGGATGATGACGCGCGGATTGCCAAGGAGCGCCTGTGCGATTCCGACACGCTGCTTATAGCCCTTTGACAGTGCGGCGATGCGTCTGTGGCAGACGTCGGTGAGTTTGGTCTTTTCGATGACAAGCTCAATCTGATTCTTCAGTTGTGCGCCCTTTAAGCCTTTTGCCTGACCTACGAAGTGCAGGTATTCGAGCGGCGTCTCATTCATGTAGAGAGGCGGCTGCTCCGGGAGATAGCCGATAAGGCGTTTTGCTTTGTCGGGCTCCTCGAAGATGTCGTGCCCGTCGATGAGAACACGCCCCTCGGTGGCTGAAAGGCATCCGGTCATTATGTTCATGGTTGTGGATTTACCGGCTCCGTTAGGCCCTAAGAAGCCGTAGACCTGCCCCTCGCCTATCTCGAAGGAGAGGTCATCCACAGCGGTAAAATCACCGTAGCATTTGGTTAAATGTTCTACAGTTATCATGGTTGTATGCTTCCTCCTGAAAATTTCTTTTGCAGAAAGTATACAGGAGGAAGCTGAAATGAAGCTGAAAAAATATGGGAATTGTGTGAAGAATATGTGAAAAATTATTTTGAAGGGGTTGTGCGGCATTCAAGCCTTACGGTGAAGCTGTTGACACCGTCTAAGCTCTCCGCCTTTATTTTTCCGTGGTGAAGCTTAACTATGTTGCTTGCGATTGAAAGCCCGAGCCCGGAGCCTGATACGGAGCCGCCCGTGTGGTCGGCGCGGTAAAAGCGTGTGAAGAGGTTTTTAAGGTCGCAGGCATCAATCGGAGCTCCCTCGTTGGCGACACGGAGCAGGCAGTGATTTTTGTCAGAGCGCTTCAAGGTAAGCCATGTGGTGCCTCCGTTCTTGGAATATTTGCAGGCGTTGTCGAGAAGTATCTCGATGAGCTCGGTGAACATCTGTCTGTTTCCCGTGACAAAAATATTCTCCTCGGCTTGGGTGTCGAGTATCAGTCCCTTCTCAAAAAACACTGTCTCAAAGGTGAGTGCCGACTCGGAGACGGTATCCGAGAGGTCGACGTTTTCATTCATGCGGTCGCTTTGCGCGGGAACATAGTCGTACTCGGTCTTGGCAAGCTCGAGCATCTGCGATATGAGCTTTTTCATGCGCAGCGACATCGCGTGCGTCGCCTCGAGAAGATGCCCGTCGTCGGAGACGCCGTTCTGCATAAGCTCCGTGTTGGTCAGCACGACCGTGAGAGGGGTTTTTAACTCGTGTGAGGCATCCGCTATAAACTGACGCTGCTTTTTAAATGCCTCCTCGACAGGGGCGGTAACACGGTGCGACAGGAGAATACTGAGCCCTAAGAACACCGCAAAGCCGACCGTTCCGATGACGATACAGGTTATAAGGAGGCTGTGAAGCGTGGCTTTCTCGCTCGACATATCGGCAAACACGATGCAGGGGCTAAGCGGGTTGTCAAGCCTGTAGTAGCGGAGATTGTACTCGGGAAGAGTTCCGAGGTGCCTTGGCGATGAGAGCACGCTCTTGGTTATCTCGTTTAAAAATTCATCGTTGTTTAAGTCGTAATATCCGCTGTGTGCCGTGACGAACTCGCCCATCGGCCCTAGCCTTAACACGAAGTAGGGGAGTCTCACATTGTCGTCCGCGCTGTCGGGCTGACCGAGAGCGAAGGGCTCAATCGCGACCGATTTCATCATGCCTATGCTCTCATTTTCGAGATTCTGCTTGGTGAAAAACCAGATTAACCCGAGAATCGAGTATAGCATAACGGCTATGATAGTCATATTTATAAGTACAAATTTGATTCGGAGTGACTTTATCAAGCGCGTGCCTCCGTTTCACTTACGGTAGTAACGGATTCAAGGTGATACCCAAGCCTTCGTATCGCTTCTATTCTGATACCCGAACCTATGTAGGCGAGCTTTTTTCTCAGAAAACCGATGTAGACCTCGACATTGTTGTCGACGGCATCGGAATCGTAGCCCCATACCTTGGACAATATATGCTCCTTAGAGGTGTTATTCATTCCTGCAGCCATGAGAAGCCTCATAATCTCAAATTCCTTGGAGGACAGTCGGATTGAGGCGTCGCGGCAGGCGAGCGTGGCGGACGAGAGTTCAAGCGTCGTGTCGCCGAAGGAGAGGGAGTCGACCTGAACACCCTGTCTGCGAAGAAGAGCGTTGATGCAGGCGAGAAGCTCTCTCGAATCAAAAGGCTTTCCGAGGTAGTAATCAGCCCCACAGTCAAGCCCCGTTATCCTGTCGTCGATGGCGGTTCTTGCGGTCAACATCAGAATCGGTGTGTTGACCTTGTCGGAGCGCAGACGTCTTGCGATGTCATAGCCGTTTAATATAGGAAGCATTATGTCAAGTATTATCAGGTCGTATATCCCGAGGGAGGCATATTCAAGCCCGAGCTCACCGTCGTAGGCGGCATCGGTCTCGTAGCCGTGTTTTTTTAAAAGCTCGGCGACCGATTCGGAGAGAAGCGGTTCATCCTCAACAATCAATATTTTCATGGTAATCCTCATTTCTGAGCGTTTGTAAATTCAAGCTCATTTTGAATATGTGCATTATAGCACCCTATTTTCCTAAATTGTGAAAGTTCACAGTTTTTTCGGAATTTTGTCAGAAGAATAGTTGTTGCCATGGCAGGCTTTTATGTCTATAATTTGAATAGACGGTTAAAAAAGAAAGAGGCAGGGTATGAGCGGCAGAGAGATTACACTTAAAATTGAGGGCACAAGGGGTGCCACGATAAATAAGGGAATGTTCGGTGTGTTCTATGAGGATATAAATTATTGCTGTGACGGCGGAATAAGCGCCGAGCAGCTTGAGAACGCGGCGTTTGAGTTCGTGGAGGCGTTCGGTTATAAGGATAATTATTCAACAAAATATGATGGCATGTACGGCTGGATTGCCTATCCGACTAATGCTGACGGGGCAAAGCTTGACATTGAACGAGTTAATCCCGTGTCAAAAAACGCTCCCCACTATCTCGTGTTCGAGCCGGGCGTTGAGCAGAATGCCTTTGCCAACAAGGCTTATGACGGCGTGTATCTGAGGGAGGGCATGACCTACCATGTGAGCGCATACCTGCGAAGTGACAGTTACACGGGTGGTGTCAGGGTAAAAATCGGAAGTCAGGAGTGCCTGCTCACCGAAAGTGTCACGTCTGAGTGGAAAAAGTACGAGGTTTCGTTTACAGCATCAAAAATGCAGCGACATGAGCTCTTCGTGGTTGAACTCGAGGCGGAGAAAATCAAGGCGGGCGACACAATCTGTGCGGACTTCTTCTCGCTTGTGGCGGACGATGCCGTGTGCGGAGTGTTCAGAAGGGATATAGTTGAACTTTTAAAGAGCATGAAGCCGGGCTTTATGCGTTTTCCGGGTGGTTGCATAGTCGAGGGAAACGAGCTCTCGAACAGCTACCGCTGGAAGAACACGGTCGGCAGCAGGGAGGAGAGAATAAGAAACTGGAACCGCTGGGCTGTTCACGGCAATGAGGAAAAGCCTTTTGCCGCGGGTAAATTCAGCCACTACAACCAGAGCTGCGACATAGGCTACTATGAGTATTTCCTCCTGTGCGAGTACATCGGTGCAAAACCTCTGCCTGTTCAGAATGTCGGAATGGCGTGCCAGTATCAGTCGACGCAGATGGTGAGCCCTGACTCGGACGATTTCATGGAGTATGTACAGGATGTCCTCGATTTGGTTGAATTTGCCAACGGTGACGTGAACACGAGATGGGGTTCATTGAGGGCGGAAATGGGTCATCCTGCGAGCTTCAATCTTGAAATGATAGGCATAGGAAACGAACAGTGGGAGACTGAAGATTCAAGATTCTTCGAGCGCTACGGCAGATTTGAGAAGGCTGTCCATGAAAAATATCCTGAGATAAAGCTTATAGGCTCCGCGGGACCTGATGTGAAGTCGGATTACTATAAGGCGGCGTGGGATTTTTACCGCGTTCACGGTGCAGATAAAGCGCATGGCGGAAGCGGTGAGAATAGTTTTGTGTATGCGGTCGACGAGCACTACTACTGCACGCCGAGATGGTTTATCGACAATGACGATTTCTACGACAATTATCCTCGTAGCGTGAAGGTGTTTGCGGGTGAATATGCGGCGCACATAGAGGGCGAGACGGAGGACGGCAGCAGGAACACGCTCGGAGCGGCACTCGCGGAGGCGGCATTTTTGACGGGAGTTGAGAGAAACGCGGATGTCGTTGCGCTCGCCTCCTACGCACCTCTTTTTGCGAGAGTCGGCTATGAGCAGTGGAGCCCTGACCTGATATGGTTCGATGACGCAACGTGCTTTGGAACGCCGAGCTTCTATGTTCAGGCGATGTACTCACACAATATGGGCGGTTATGTGGTAAAGAGCAGATTTGACGGGGAGAGAGAAAAAATTTACCAGACGGTGTCGTATGACGAGGAGACTCACGAGCTCATAATAAAGCTTGTGAACTACGGCATGGACAACTATGTGGTAAATGTCGACACCGACGGATATACGCCTGATTATAGGAAGGTACAGTGCTATATAATGGGCGAGGATGACGGCGAAGCACACAATGATATTGAACATCCGAGAAGAATCGGGGTGTACGACTTAAAGGTTGAACATTCGGGCGAGCCTGAGGGAAGGTTCAGCGTCAGGGCACACAGCTTTGGCGTGTTCAGAGTCAAGGCGGAAAGGAATACTCACTGATGAATTTACACGAATATCTGAAAACTCATACAATTATTACCGATGGAGCGTTCGGAACCTACTACGCCGAGAAATACGGCACAAATGAGCTTCCCGAGCTTGCAAACACGGCACATCCCGAGCGTGTGAGGGAAATCCACCTCGAGTACATAAATGCGGGTGCGTCTTACATAAGAACCAACACCTATGCGACGAACATCAGGATGCTCTCGGAAAATGAGAGCGAGGTCATGGAAAACCTTGAGGCGGCTGTAAAAGCGGCTAGGGAGGCGGTTTCGCTCAGCAAAAGGAGTGAGCCGATATTCATAGCCGGGGACATCGGACCTATCTCGGGCATGGCAGGCATGGAGAAAATCGAAAACGAGCAGGAGTACATAAGGCTTGCGGACAGATTGGTAAAGCTCGGGGTGGATGCGGTTCACTTTGAGACTTTTGCCGACTGTGAGGAGATTGCGCCTGCGATAAAGCATATAAGGGAGCAGTCGGAGGATATATTTATAAGCGTATGCTTCAGTGTGAACCAGTACGGCTACAGCACGGCGGGGCTCAGCGCAAAGCGGCTTGTTGCCGACGCCTCAAAGCTTCCAATCGATGCGGTGGGGCTCAACTGTGGTGTCGGTGCGGGACACATGGAGCAGCTTATCAGAAATCTGAGCCTCCCGTCCGACAAATATTTTGCAGCGCTCCCCAATGCGGGTTACCCTGATTTTACAAGAAACAGAATGCACTTTGGAAACGCGCCGATATATTTTGCGGGAAAAATGAAAGAGATAGCGCACCTCGGCGTGAGCATGGTAGGCGGCTGCTGCGGAACAAAGCCTGACACGATAAGGGCTGTCGCGGATGCGCTTGCAGACGAGCTCCTTCACGAGCCGTCAGATGCGGCAGAACGCTCCGAAAAGTTCAATTCCGGTGCGGCTGACGGCACGGAAAAAAGGAAGCGTGCAGGCTTTCTCTACGACGAGAACGGCAACGTGAAGGACAAAAAGTTCATTGCGGTTGAGCTAGCACCACCGTTTGACGCCAACGACGAGAAGCTTCTCGAGTCGGCTCATGCGCTTGTCGGAGCGGGGGTTGATGTGCTCACCTTTCCTGATTCGCCGTCGGGACGAACCAGAGTGGACTCCGTCCTCATGGCTGACAAGGTGCACCGCGAGACGGGGATTCAGGTCATGCCGCATATATGCTGCCGTGACAAGAATGCTGTTGCGATGCGTTCACTCTTCATGGGCGCACGGATAAACGACATATACAATATGCTCATAATTACGGGTGATCCGCTCCCATCAATGGTCAGGGATACGGTAAAGTCCGTGTTCAATTTCGATTCGGTTGGGCTTATGAAAATCGCTGCCGAGATGAATGAGGAGACTTTCACCGACAGACCTCTCTGCTATGGAGGGGCAATCAATCAGGGCAGAAGAAATCTTGAAGTTGAACTTGCACGAGTCAGGAAAAAGATGGATGCAGGGGCACAGTTCTTCCTCACACAGCCGGTATTCTGCGAGGAGGATATAGAACGGCTCAGATACATAAAGAAGGAGACGGGCGCAAGAATCCTATGCGGAATAATGCCTTTAATCAGCCGAAAGAACGCTCTCTTCATGAAAAATGAGATTGCCGGAGTGAACGTGCCTGACGAGCTTATAGAAAAATATCCCGAGAACGGAAGCAAAAAAGCGGGCGAACAGGTCGGAATTGAACTTGCAAGAAGAATGATTGAACTCAGCAGGGATTTCGCGGACGGGTATTACTTCTCATT
>UQZF01000061.1 GCA_900545455.1 uncultured Eubacteriales bacterium | reverse complement strand
TCATATTGTCAAGATAGAGCTTGTCCGTGACGGCGGTAAATTCTTCAAGTGAGCTGCCACGCAGCTTCTTTTTTGATTCTGCAGTCAGAACCTCGTAGTGTTTGTTGCAGAAGCCGTTGCAGGACTTGTATTTTTCCCTGAAATCCTTGTCATCCTCCCAAAGCATAAAAATGGTATCGATATACCGCATAAAGACCTTTTCTATTCTTTCACAGATAAAACATGAATTGTTGAGAGTGTGCAGATAGGACAAGAGAGGACTTTCTTCTGTATTTTTCTTAAAAATTGAGCCGGATTTCGAGCCGGATTTCTTCTGTAGCTTTTCCACGTCGTCAATAACTTTGTCAAAATGCGTTTTCATGACCCATGCCATTCCGAGACGGTTGTCCATGTGGTATACTTCCCGTATGTGCTTTTCACAGAAACCGAGGCGGTCTGTCTCGCTCCTCACGTCATCCTCCATGTAGCTTGGTCCCATGGTATATTCGACACTGTTGTCCTCAAGTGTCTTGTACATGACACAGATAGGGCATTCACAGGTGCTTGTGAAGGCATCGTTTACGGGAATTGTGTATATTTTTTCTTTCATTCGGGGCTCCTTTCAAAAATACTGCTTGCATTTATTATATAATAAAAGCAGGTGTGATGCCATAGGATTATTTAAAATATGCCTTATGCACAAAATGGAATTCCAAAGTGCGGACAAAGAGAGTGCATTTTTGCGTATATCATGTTAAAATAATTGAAGATGTGATGAGTTGCAGGGATATTTGTACGAGGAGGCGTGCGATGAAAGAGCTTTCGGTGCCGATTACGGCGGGTGGGAAAAAACCTATATACGAGCAGATTTACGATTATATAAAAAAAGAAATAAGGGATAAAAAGCTAAGGGCAGAGACAAAACTTCCGTCGACGAGAGCTCTGTCGGCACATCTTAATGTGAGCAGAAGTACGGTGCAGCTTGCGTATGACCAGCTTCTGAGCGAGGGCTACATAGAGGCAAGACCGTGTAAAGGCTATTATGTGTTGAAGCTTGACGGATTGTATGACCTTGCCGCGGTCGAGCACAGAGTGGTAAATCGTGCGGTCGTGCGGAAAGAGAAATATGAGATTGATTTTTCACCGAGTGGAATAGAGCTTGATAATTTTCCGTATAATGCGTGGCGCAAGGTGAGCAAGGCTGTCATGAGTGAAGATGCAGGGCTGTTTAACATTGGAGAGCCACAGGGCGATTTTGAACTGAGGGAGACTATTGCCGGTTATCTGCACGAATCGAGAGGCGTGAACTGCAGCCCTGACAATATTATAGTAGGGGCAGGGGATGAATACCTTCTTATGCTGCTTGACCAGCTTCTCACAAATGCACACGATAAGGTTTTGAGTTATGCAATGGAGAACCCCGCATACCGCAAGGCTTATTTTGTCCTGAATGGGATAGGCAGGGAGGTTTATCCGATTATGCTTGACGGGTACGGGATGAACTGTAGTCTTTTAAAGGATAGTGGTGTAAATGTCGCGTATGTCACACCATCACATCAATATCCGATGGGAATTGTGATGAGCATCGGACGGCGTATGGAGATGCTTTCATGGGCGAAGGAAAAGGATGACAGATATATCATAGAGGATGATTACGATTCGGAGTTTCGTTACCGTGGCAAACCCATTCCGGCACTTCAGGGACTTGACAAGGACGGAAAGGTTATCTATATCGGAACTTTTTCAAAATCGATTGCGCCGGGACTTAGAATGAGTTATATGGTACTCCCGGACAGGCTTATGGAGAGTTATGTCAAGGTAGGATTGAGATATTCCAATACGGTGTCAAGAATTGACCAGAATATTGTTAACAGATTCATAAAAGAGGGATATTACGAGAGACATCTGAATAAGATGAGGGGGATATACAAGGCTAAACATGATGTGCTGCTTGGCGGGTTAAAAAATCTGGGAACAGGATATGAGGTGTCGGGTGAGAGCGCCGGACTTCATATTCTTCTGTCGACAGATAACGCTTCGGAAAGTGAACTCGTGAAGATGGCGGCAGATAAGGGCGTGCGGGTGTACCCGCTCTCGGCTCATTTTTTGGAGGAAGGAAAGGGGCAGGATACTGCGACGGATGCCGCGGAAGCGATGAAAAAGCTGACCGGAAGAGACAGCACGATAATACTTGGATATGCAAGACTCGGTGAGGATGAGATAATAAGAGGTACTAAGCTTCTTTGGGAGGCATTTTCATAGTGGAAAAGATATGTAACTGTAAAATTCCGGCAAATCTTCAGGCTGATATGATGACCGAAAGCATAGCGGCATACGTTGCATCTCTTCCGAAGGAGGATATTGTCGATGATGCCGAGTACGAGAGACGGCTTGATATATGCAGCCGCTGTGCCGACCTCGCAGGCGGGCTTACATGCAGCCATTGCGGCTGTTTTGTGCTTGCGAGAGCGCGAAAGATACAGATGTATTGTCCGATGCCGGAGGCTGATAAGTGGAAACAGGGCAAATAATGGCAGATTACGAAATGGAGACAGTGTTATGAGTGGCGAAGATAAGCAGACAGTTAATGTACAGGAAAAGAACGGCAATCTCTATGTGGATGGAATCAGGGATTTCCACCTTGGGCAGACCTTAGAATGCGGTCAGTGCTTTCATTTTGAGAAAACAGGCGAAAATGAATATTATGTGTCGGCAAAAGGAAAGTTCCTTCATATAGCACAGAATGAGGATTACTCGGTGGTCTTTTACGATACTGACAAAGAGACATTTGATAACGTCTGGTTTGACTACTTTGATTTTGGAACGGATTACGGAAAAATCAAGAAGAAAATATGTGAGCTCGATGACAAGCTTAAACCCGCGATGGACACAATGTGGGGAATAAGAATTTTGAATCAGGAATTTTTTGAGACAATGATTTCCTTTATAATATCCCAAAATAAGCAGATTGCTCACATAAAAAAGATAGTGTCGGATATGTCGTTAAGCTACGGAAGGTCTGCTGATGGTGCCGAAAGATGTTACGAAAAAGACCTTTCCGCTGTTGACGGGGGAGTTAAAAATAAGGGAGTTTTTTACACATTCCCGACAGCCGGCGAGATTATTGCCGCCGGCGAGGACGGCGTCCGCGAGTGCAAGACGGGATTTCGCGCACCGTATATAATGGACGCGTGCGATAAGTATATATGCGGGGAGCTTGATGAGCATACACTTAGAGAGCAAAGCTACGATAAGGTTATGGAAAGTCTTATGAGAGTTAAGGGTATAGGTGAGAAAGTAGCCAACTGTATTGCCTTGTTCGGGCTCGGCAAGAGAAATGCTTTTCCGGTTGATGTGTGGATTAAGCGCATAATGGAGGAAATGTATATCGGACACGAGGAGGATAAGAAAGTGATTTCCAAGCTTGCCAAAAAGCTATTTGGCGAGTACGGCGGTTATGCACAGCAGTACCTGTTTTATTACGGAAAAGAGAAGAAAATAGGAAAGTAATAAAAAATATAAAAAAATTATAAAATGGGTTGCATTCTCAAATTCATCTGCTATAATTAGCACTGTGATGATGTGAGTGATAATTCTACATGAAGTAGAACAGATGTAAGGCGAATTGATTAAGTTCGACTGATATCCGTGGCTGCCATGCAGTGTATCGGCAGTTTCGGAATCATCATATAGCTTTTACCGCTGAGCGGTGGAATGGAGGATATCATGAAATTAGTACCATTAGGAGACAGAGTAGTTTTAAAGCAGTTAGAGGCAGAGGAGACAACCAAGTCAGGTATCGTTTTACCTGGTCAGGCTAAGGAGAAGCCACAGCAGGCTGAGGTTATCGCAGTCGGTCCCGGCGGAGTAGTTGACGGCAAGGAAGTTACAATGCAGGTTAAGGTTGGCGATAAGGTTATATATTCCAAGTATTCGGGCACTGAGGTTAAGCTTGAGGATACAGAGTACATTGTTGTAAAGCAGGGCGATATTCTCGCTGTTGTTGAATAAAGATTATATTTTATGGAGGCATAATTATTATGGCAAAGGAAATTAAGTATGGCGCAGAAGCAAGAGCAGCATTGGGCGCCGGAGTTAATAAGTTAGCAGATACAGTAAGAGTTACACTTGGACCAAAGGGACGTAACGTAGTTCTTGACAAGTCATACGGTGCACCGCTCATCACAAACGACGGTGTCACAATCGCAAAGGAAATCGAGCTTGAGGATGCTTTCGAGAACATGGGCGCACAGCTTGTAAAGGAAGTTGCAACCAAGACTAACGATGTTGCAGGTGATGGTACCACAACAGCTACGGTTCTTGCACAGGCTATGATTAACGAGGGAATGAAGAACCTCGCAGCAGGTGCTAACCCAATCATTTTAAGAAAGGGTATGAAGAAGGCTACAGACAAGGCTGTTGAGGCAATTGCTTCAATGAGCTCAAAGATTACAGGTTACAAGCAGATTGCCAAGGTTGCCGCTATTTCAGCAGGTGATGAGGGCGTAGGTCAGCTCGTAGCTGATGCTATGGAGAAGGTTACCAACGACGGTGTAATCACAATCGAAGAGTCCAAGACAATGAAGACAGAGCTCGACCTTGTAGAAGGTATGCAGTTCGACAGAGGCTATGTATCAGCATACATGGCAACAGATATGGATAAGATGGAGGCTGTTCTTGACAACCCATACATCCTTATCACAGACAAGAAGATTTCCAACATTCAGGAGATTCTTCCTCTTCTTGAGCAGATTGTAAAGACAGGCGCAAAGCTTCTTATCATTGCTGAGGACATTGAGGGTGAGGCTCTCACAACTCTTATTGTCAACAAGCTTCGTGGCACATTCTCGGTAGTAGGTGTTAAGGCTCCGGGCTACGGCGACAGAAGAAAAGAGATGCTCAAGGATATTGCAATCCTTACAGGCGGTCAGGTTATCTCAGAGGAGCTTGGTCTTGACCTTAAAGACACAACAATCGATATGCTCGGTCGTGCTAAGTCCGTTAAGGTTCAGAAGGAGAACACAATCATCGTTGACGGCTGTGGCAACAAGGACGACATCACAGCAAGAGTTAACCAGATTAAGAAGCAGATTGAGGAGACAACATCCGATTTCGACAGAGAGAAGCTTCAGGAGAGACTTGCTAAGCTCGCAGGCGGTGTTGCAGTTATCCGCGTAGGTGCTGCCACAGAGACAGAGATGAAGGAAGCTAAGCTCCGTCTTGAGGATGCACTTGCAGCTACTAAGGCAGCAGTTGAGGAGGGAATCATCCAGGGCGGTGGTTCAGCTTATATCCACGCATCCAAGGAGGTTGCTAAGCTCGCAGATACTCTTGAGGGCGATGAGAAGACAGGTGCCAAGATTATTCTCAAGGCACTCGAGGCTCCACTCTTCCATATCGCAGCAAACGCAGGACTTGAAGGTTCGGTCATCATCAACAAGGTTCGTGAGTCCGAGGTCGGTGTAGGCTTCGATGCACTCAACGAAGAGTACGTTAACATGGTAGATGCAGGCATCCTTGACCCTGCAAAGGTAACAAGAAGCGCACTTCAGAACGCAACAAGTGTTGCCTCAACATTCCTTACAACCGAGTCAGCGGTTGCAAGCATTAAGGAAGACACACCAGCTATGCCGGCAGGCGCAGGCATGGGCGGAATGATGTAAGCGTTTAGCTACAAGCCGTGGCAAAATGAAAAAATGGGATGTGCGGTGCAAATTAATTTGCATCCGCGCATCCCATTTTTTTGTTTTATCCGGCGACAGCCGGATATCGAATGCACCGAAGGTGCATGAGATAAGCCACGGCGTAGTCATTCGGGGGCTTTATTTTGTTTGACGCCGCACGGTTATCGGCATGACATCGCAGATGTTGTGCCGATAACCGTGCAAGAGCCCGGAGGGCGCTTGTGCTAAACGCTTATAAGCGATGAGCCACGGCGTAATTTTACAGATGCGTTGACATTTATAATACAACATGTTAAAATGTAACCAAAGTATATTGTATGAGAAGTCTTAATCTGAAGGGAAAAAGAAATAATATTTATTTTTATGAAAAATAATAAAGGAAGGTATCAGATTATGAGTAGAATGCGATATTTGGTTTCGGTAATGTTAATATGCCTGCTGTCAGGCTGTATGCGCGATTCGGTACCGGATTCTGCTCCGGGACCTGATTCGGGGCTTCTTGGTGACAGTATTCCACTTGCGCATACGGATGTTGAGCTTGTATATGAAGATGTGCCTGATTTGGTCATAGAGGATTATGTTGTAGAGGATGAAAATGAATTTACGGAGTGGGACGAAGAAAACATCAGGCAGATGAAGATGCGTTGTGAACGATATCCGCAGATGTCGGGGTTTGAGATTGTAGAGATTCATAATGAAGATGGCAATTATAAAGCAGTAGGAATGGATAACGGCGTTTATGTTGTCGAGAATGATTTTGAGTTCGAAATATGGAAGAACGGGAAAAAAATAATCATGAAGGATAATTGCGGAATGTCATTCATACTTGGGGATTCAGCTACGAATATATGGCTTTATGACGTGAAGGGAAAAGGAACCCCGCAGTTGTTGATATGGGCTTTAGCCGGAGGTACGGGTGAGGCTCGCTGCAATACATGGATTTTTGATATGGAAGATTGGGCATTCATAGAAGTGGAGAACAGTGATGAACAGATTATGGATGCGTACAGAAGTATAGCCGAGTCATATATTTCAGATGATGGAGAAATAAAGGAGGGCTGTAAATTTTATTTAACGGACAACAGATGGAATTATATTTCAGGGTTCAGACCTTGGATGGGATTAGATACGGATAGATATTGTCAGGAACTTTCAGTGGTCTATACGGATGTGAAATTTCATCAAAATTGGTCA
Organism: uncultured Eubacteriales bacterium; assembly: GCA_900545455.1. GTDB lineage: Bacteria > Bacillota > Clostridia > Lachnospirales > Lachnospiraceae > CAG-882. The sequence goes on along the minus strand of UQZF01000061.1, from coordinate 6,673 downwards.
CAGGAAAAGGTGGGATCTATTTATGTTTATTATGAATATAATTCAGAAAAGAACATGATGTGTGTCACCGAAGTTAAGACCGAAAGTATGGCACTTTAAATATGGGAAAGGGCAGATATGAGGATTAATTCTTTAGAGGAGTATAGGGAGTTCGTTGCGAAGCATAATATTCCGCTCGACACGATACGATTTGCCTTGGGTGAGGATAAGGGGCATGAGCCGAGATGGTTCTATATCTATCAGGACAGATTTACGGGCGAATGGGTTGTCGCAAAGAATAAGAATGACGGAAGCACGGCTGAGCGGTACAGAGGCTTTGATGAGGCGGCAGCTTGTCAGATTTTGTTTGACAAGCTGCAGGAGGAGTTCAATAAAAGGCAGTACGCATCTGGTTCGGGTAGCAGCGGGAATGGGTACGGCAGCCTGAAAAAGAAGAAAAGAAAATCAAGAGCTAATGCAACGATAATATTTGATAAAATCTTGATATTGATTGTAGTTATCGGTTCGATTTACATTCTTGCCGAGGGCTATTTTGACAGGCAGGCGGCTAAGAGACGCCCCGGACAGGGTTATTATATGTTTCAGGTGACCTGCGATGACGGTTCGCTCTGGGATGACTTGTATTATTATCTTGGCGGTGACTGGTATTATTACGACGATGAGTATAACGACTGGTATTTGGACGGTGATTTTGCCTATGACGACGATTATGTGCGCGATTACTATGTCGGAAGCTACTATTCTTCGCTGGACGGCTATTACGAGGGCGATGCGTGGGACTTTGACGATACGTCGTACTATCAGAATTATGTCGAGTCGAGCTACAATAATGACAATTATTACGATGACGATGATGACGACAGTTGGGACAGCTACGATTGGGATGACCGGGACAGCAATGACTCCGACTGGGACAGCGATTGGTAAAGAATAAAGCATAATTAAACAGCAGGCATATGAGATGCGCGATTGCGGAAAATTCTCACATGTCTGCTGTTTTTTATGTAAGGCACATTCTTTTCCTTATATTACTCAATTTCCTTCAACGCTTTTCTGAATTGGAATGAGAAGAGTATTGCGGTGAAGCTTACAGCAATTATGTCGGCTACGGGTTCAGCCATATATACGGCATAAGCCTTGTTGGCGGTATAAATGTGCGGCATGATGTAGATGAGCGGAATGAGAAGCACGAACTTTCTCATGACGGCGACGATGATTGACGATATCGCTTTTCCGAGGGAGTTGAACGCCATCTGACATGAAATCTGTATACCGAAAATGAACATCACAGCCATATATATTCTGAGAGCTGTCTTGGTAAAGTCGATAAGCTCCGCGTCAGGTGTGAACATTCCCGCAAATACCTGTGGGAAAAGCATCACAAGCAGCCAGAGCACGAAGGAGTAGCAGAGGCTTGCTTTGAGGAGAAGAAAGTAAGCTTTCTTTACGCGGGACGCGTTTTTGGCACCGTAGTTGTAGCTCATTATAGGCTGTGCACCCTGTCCGAGTCCCTGAAGAGGGAGCATCGCGAACTGCATTACACTTGTGAGAATCGTCATTGCGCCGACTGCCACGTCACCGCCGTATTTTAACAGCGATGAGTTAAAGCACACGGATATGATGCTCTCACTCGCCTGCATGATGAAAAGTGAAAGTCCGAGTGCGAGGCAAGGTAGTATTATGTCTGCGTGGAGCGGCAGGTTTTCCTTCCTTATGCGCAGGGTGGTCTTTTTTCCGAAAAGAAATGAGAGCACCCACATACAGGAGCACGCCTGCGAGATAATTGTGGCAAGAGCAGCTCCGGAAACGCCCATGTTAAGTGCGAATATAAATATAGGATCAAGTGCAATATTCACGACTGCACCTATGAGTACGGAGAACATTCCTATTTTTGCGAAGCCCTGTGCGGTTATGAAGGTGTTCATTCCAAGCGTGAGCTGGACAAATATTGTTCCGAGGGCATATATGTTCATGTAGCTTACGGCATATTCGATGGTGTTATCGCTCGCACCGAACGCGAGAAGGAGCGGGCGGTTAAAAATATACATCACAAATGTGAGTATAACCGATATGATGAGCTGGGTTGTGAAGCAGTTGCCGAGAATTTTTTCGGCTTTGTCCTTGTCGCCCTTTCCCATGAGGATTGATGCGCGCGGGGCACCACCGTTGCCTACGAGTGCGGCAAATGCGGATATTATCATGATGAGCGGCATGCAGACGCCGACCCCGGTCAGAGCCATGGAGCCGCTTCCGGGAATATGTCCGATATAGATTCTGTCAACTATGTTGTACAGCATGTTTATCATCTGTGCGGCAACGGTGGGAACTGCGAGCTTAACAAGCAGCTTTCCTATGGGTTCCTTTGCCAGAAATTCTTTGTCGTTGTTCATTATGTTTTGTCCTTTCTGTCTGCACAGGCAGAATCCATGCAATTGCCTGTGCGGGTATTGTATACATTTTAGCGTTTAGGGATAAAAATGGCAAGCGGATACACGGAATTGTACACAAAGTTATAAAAATTTAAGATTTATTATGTTATAATAATGAGGATAAGTATTGTTATGTGCGGTTTATTTTGTTAAAATATATTAACTGTGTACGAAAGGGGTAAAAGCATGAACACATACATTCCGGGAGCGGAGCGAGATATACATATATTTGGCAGAACTGCTGACAGGGGGGAGCCTGTTTTTTTCTGGACAGGCAGCGGAATTGAATTTTCGACAAATGGAAGCGAATTGTCAATAGAGTTTATAACCGATTATGATATATATGAGCAATGGGTAAGAGTGGAAGTTGACGGATTTTCAATGATAAGGACAGCACTTCCTAAAGGGAGAAGTACGCTTACCATATATCGTAATATGAATCCTGATAATGTCAGAAAGGTTCGTGTTGTGAAGGAGGTTCAGCCGATGATGGCTGATAGATCGGGGCTTTTTCTAATAAGCGCAGTTCACAGCGACGGACAGCTTAAGAAGCTTCCGGCGAAGAAATACAGGCTTGAATTCATCGGGGACAGTATAACATCGGGAGAGGGCCTTGCGGGTGCTTATGGTGTAACGGAGTGGAACTCGGCGGTGTTTTCCACGTTGGGGCATTATGTTCTTACGACGGCGGACAGTTTAGATGCCGATTACAGAATAATATCGCAGAGCGGATGGGGCGTGTGCTCAAGCTGGGACAATGATCCGAACCGCGTGCTCCCTAAATATTACGAGCAGGTGTGCGGACTTTTGAGCGGAAGAGGACAGCTTGAAGCGGGTGCGGGCGAGCAAAATGACTTTGATGCATGGCAGCCTGATGCCGTCATGGTCAATCTCGGAACCAACGACGCTTCGGCTTTTCAGAATAAGGCCTGGGTTGATGAGAATACAGGTGAGAGCTTTAAGCAGATGTTGAACGCCGACGGAAGCTTTGAGGAAGAGTCACTTGCAAGATTTGAGACGGCAGTGTACAATTTCCTTGTTTTAATCAGAAAAAATAATCCGAAGGCGCATATCGTGTGGCTTTACGGAATGATTGGAAGAGTGATGGAGCCTTATATTGTTGAGACGATTAACAGATATAAGAAGGATTATAACGATGAAAATGTGGCGTATTTACAGCTTCCCGACCTTAAAATCGAGTGGATGGGAGCTAACAATCACCCGGGAGTGCCGTCACACAGGGCAGCTGCGGATGTGATAACGGAATATTTGAGAGAAATATTAAAATAGATTTTTGGAGGTAAACATGACTAAGCAGGAAAACGTAAACAAAAACACAAAGAGCTTGATGCAGCGTATATTGGTGGGATTTATCATATCCTTGTCAATAGTTATAGTCGGAGCCCTGATTTATCTTTACATCAGAACGCCAAAGACATCCAAGCTTTCGGAGTCGAAAAATTTTGCGGCTGAGAAGGTGTATGAGGAGTCGGAGACAATCATTTCATTATTTGAGTCCGCTGACTATGCGGCAATCCGTGAAAATTACTGTAATGAAGATATGGCTGTGAAGATGACGGATGAAGCTTTGGAGACGGCAGTCACAAGTCTCGGGGATGACTGGGGAGCCCGTGTGGAGATTGAGAGCAAGGAGGGCTTTGAAGCAAAACAGTCGAATAAGTATTACGCCATGACGCAGTACAAGGTGACTTACGAGAACACAAAGCTGACATACACGATAATGCTGGACACGGATATGAAGCTTGCCGGATTCAGTGTTGAACCACAGTAGATAACAGACTTTTAGTTGAGGTATTTATGATAGATTATTCAGAGAGCCTGCTGTTTAAAAACATAACTTCACATGAGATAGAGCGTATGCTCAAGTGTTCAATGGCGACACAGAAGCAGATTGAGAGCGGTGAGATGATATTCGGGCAGGATGACAAGCCTGTGTTCATTTATCTTCTTCTTGAAGGACAGGTAATTATCACGAAGTATCTGCCGTCAGGAAGAAGAGATATTCTTATGACGGCGGCTCCGGGGGATGTATTCGGTGAAGTTTTCTTTTTTGCTAAGGAAGAATATTACTGGTATGATGCTGTTGCGATTAAGAAGTCCAAGGTGTTGATGCTGCCGTATTCGTTTGTGTACGGATTCTGTGCAAGTGCGTGTGAACACCATAAGCAGCTTATACACAATCTTCTCGATATACAGTCAAAATGTAATCTGGAGATGATGAAAAAGCTTCACATTGTAACAGGAACCACATTGAAGCAGAAGCTTGGCCTGTGGATGAATGAACGTATCAATGAGAAGAATGAGGTGCGGCTTGATATGACCAGAGAGGAGCTTGCTGACTATCTTGGAGTTACAAGACCGTCATTGTCGAGAACGCTCACACAGATGCAGGATGAGGGTATTGTTTCAATACACGGCAAGCTCATAAAAATAACTGATATAGACCTGTTCGAAGAATTGTTTGATGAGTAAAACCTGATTTGTAATGTTCACATTTTTTTCACAAAAAAATTGAAATAATGTTGCAAATGTTACATAATTACCTGACTTATGGTGTTATATTGTGAGCATCAAAGGAAGGAGGTAATTGCAATGACAGCAAGTACAGCACAGGTTGATAATCTTATTTCATTATTAGATGGATACGCAGAGAAAGGTGGACATCATCTTAATGTCAATGTATTGAACAGGGAGACTCTTATTGATGCACAGAAGCACCCTGAGAAATACCCGCAGCTTACCATCCGAGTTTCAGGTTATGCAGTTAACTTCATCAAGCTCACCAAGGAGCAGCAGGATGAGGTCATCAGCAGAACATTTCATGAGGCAATGTAATACATAATGCGTGACACAATTTGATATGCACATTATGAATCCCGTGTGGCATGAGTTTATGCCATGCGGGATTTTTTGCGTTATGCAGGTTGAAGAAAATTCTAAAATATGGCATTATATAAATGTTATGAGCGTTACCGCAAAGGCAGTGCGGATGGCTCTTATATCATCATTATGAGCTGAAAGGAAGAATGAGTATGGGGAAAGTAAAAAGAAAGATTTGGTTTATTGCGGGATTGCTGATTGCTCTTATGTTATGCGTGTCATGTGCAAAGAAGAGCGGTGCGGAACAGAATGATGTGACGTCTCAGACGGGAACGGATTCTGAGAAAGGTCAGAATGAGACAACAAAAGAGACGGAAGCTCAGGAAAATACTACTGCTCAGGAAGAAAGCACGAGGCAGGAGAATACGACAGCACAGGAGACGACTTCAAAGAGCGAACAGGAGACAACTGTTCCTGCGAACGAAAATACGGGGGCGGTTGTAGTGATTGATGGTGACAGCCCTTATGCAGTTCACGGAAAACTGCACCTTGACGGCACAACGCTCACGGATGAGCACGGAGAAGCCTATCAGATCAAGGGCGTGAGCACACACGGAATAGGGTGGTTTCCACAGTATGTCAATCAGGACACATTTGCCGACCTTGATAGCTGGGGCGCGGATGCCGTTAGACTTGCAATGTACACAGCAGAGGGAGGTTACTGCGAGGGCGGCGATGACAACAAGGAAAAGCTGAAGCAGCTAATCGACACGGGCGTGCAGGCGGCTACAAACCTTGGAATGTATGTCATTATCGATTGGCATGTGTTAAATGACCATGATCCGTGGACTTACGCAGATGAGGCAGAGAAATTCTTTGCCGAGATGTCAGAGAAGTATAAGGATTACGGAAATGTGATATATGAGATATGCAATGAGCCTAACAGCGGACCGGACTGGAGCAGCGTCAAGTCCTACGCGGAGAAAATTATCCCCGTCATCAGGGAGAATGCACCTGATGCAATAATAATTGTAGGTACACCGACCTGGTCGCAGGATATCGACAAGGCGGCACAGGATCCGATTACGGGATATGACAATATCATGTATGCCCTTCATTTCTATGCTGACACGCACAGGGATTATCTCAGGGACAGGATGAAGGCCTCGATAGATGCAGGGCTTCCGGTGATCGTGTCCGAGTTCGGTATCTGTGATGCCTCGGGAAACGGATCCAACAACTACGACGAGGGAAACAAGTGGATAGAGGCGATGGACGATTACAACGTCAGCTATTTTATATGGAATCTCTCCAATAAAGCAGAGACATCCGCACTTATTTCAAGCGGATGCAGTAAGCTCTCGGGATTTGAGGACGGGGATTTGTCGGATTCGGGAAAGTGG
>UQZF01000060.1 GCA_900545455.1 uncultured Eubacteriales bacterium | reverse complement strand
CTCCTGCTGCTTCCATACGGGTGGTCCAGTCTCTCATCCACTCACCGTCTCCCCAGCCATAGGAACCGAAAAGTGCAATCGTCTTACCTGCAATCCGACTGTCAAGCTCTGCCATGAAAGGCTCCATCTCACCCTCCTCAAGCTCCTCTGCTCCCATCGCAGGACAGCCGAGTGCAAAAGCCTTAGCCTCCGAAAGAACTGCGGCATCTGCCTTATCAACTGTCAGAAGCTCAACCTCTGCGCCAGCGTCCTTCGCTCCCTCTGCCATCGCAGCAGCCATGGCCTCCGTGTTGCCTGTTCCGCTCCAATATACAATACTAACCTTTCCCATTCATCTTGTCCTCTCTTTCTTTTCATAATTTTAGGCGTTTGCGAAACGCAATTTTGACGATAAACAGTTGTGCAAATTTAACAAATTCGCAAGCAGGTACTTTACAGCCGTATTAGTTCAGCATAAGCTGAACTATTGTGTTTATCGGCTGTCCTTTAGCCGATTATGCACCGTTACGTGATGTAATGTAGCGAAAGCGTGCCTGTGGTGAATTGTTAAATTTGTACAACGTACGCTTTCAAATATATAGTTTCGCAATTGCCTATTTTCATAATTTCAGATAATTGCCGCGGCTCATTGAATACCGCAATTTCCATCCTCACACTGCTATCTCACGAATACTCTTTCCCTGTACAAGCTCCTCCATCGCCCTTTCCCTGCTTCGGTCAAAGCTTGCAAACGTGCGGAGCGCACCCGCAAGGTCATCATACACCTTCCAGTAGCCGTTTCCGATACTGTTCTCCCCGTTATTTTTCAAAAACCCCTCAACGTCCCACAGCGGGTATCCCAGAAATATGCCTATCTCATGCGGAAAGCTCACCTTGCCACCGCCAAAGCACTCAACTCTCTTTGCAAGCCTTGCAAGCTTCTCCTCAAGCTTTCCACCCCGATAGCCGTATCCTGCAAGGAAATCCCCAATGTCCTTATCGGAAAGATAAGCTTCGAGCCTGTCACGTCTGTACAGATACAGTATCGCGCTCTGTTTATTGACGTTAAGCAGCAGCCACGAAATTTCCGTGCCTGACAGAAGCCGCAGATACAGTCTGAACTTTTCCGGTGTCACAGCCACAATGTTGGCGGGCTTCACGTCCTTTAGTATAGGGGCGCAATGCAGCACCAGCTCCATAGACACCTTCATCCTGAAGCTTGCTCCCTGTCTGTAAGCCATAAACTCCTGTACTGACATATCCACCTCCGCTTCATACTTTTACGCAGTATTATACGTGTAACTTCTGTTAGTTTTATCTAACCTAGTTAATATTATCATGTCAGTGGTTATTATGCAATATATTTTTTCAATTATTCTGCAATTTCCAAAAAAAGACATACGAAGATTTCTCCGTATGCCCTCGTATCTGTTTTTACTATTCCCGGCCCAGCTTGAATTTCTTTATCTCCGCATTAAGCTTATCCGATATAACGACATTGTTATGTGACTCCTGACCAATATCGTTCACTCCCTGTGTAAGTTCAACAGCCTTTTCCGTGACATTGGTTATTCCCTTTGTACTCTCGTCTACCGCTATATTCACTGCAGCTATTGATTCGCGTATGAAATTCATGCTGCTCTTGACGGAATCACTCCTGTCTGCAAAGCTTTTCATCATATCACTCATGCCGCTTACATCGTTCTTGTAATCATCGCAGGTATCAAGAAGCCTTCTGTATCCCTCCATCACAGTAGTATCCATGAGTTCCAGCATTTTTCCTGATTCCTCCGCAAGCTCATCCACGGCATTGATAACCTCATTGCTAACAGTCTGTATTCTTCCTGCCGTCTGCGTAGAATTAGCCGCAAGCTCCCCGATTTCACCGGCTACAACCGCAAAGCCATGCCCTGCCTCGCCTGCACGCGCCGCCTCTATGCTTGCATTGAGTGCCAGAAGATTCGTCTTCTTTGCAATACTCAGAATAAGCTCGGTCAGGCTGCTGATTTCTTCAACCGCCTTGGATTTCTCAATCCTGCTGCGCATGCTCTCAGCCATTTTCTCCGTCTCTTCCTTCGCGCTCCTGCCTGCCTGCTGTGCACTGTCATATATTCCCTGCACATTCTCCATTATCCTCCGGGACTTATCATTTCCGCCTTCTGCCTGGCTGCTGATATCCTCCACAGCTTCAAAGGTCTCATTAACCGACTCATTAATCTGACTCAGTGAGGCACTTGTCTCCTCCATGGATGCACTCATCTCCTCCATGGTCGCAGATATATCCGAAATGCTTATCTGCGCATTGGAAAGATCATTGGCAATCTTATCGGAGGAGCTTCTAAGCTTTGAAGAATTGTCCGATATGTTAACCATTATATTTCTTATGTAATTGAGAAGCTCATTGACATTTTCGGCAATATTTTCAAGCTCATCACCCGTTCTGATGTCCAGCTTCTGAGTCAAATCACCCTCGTTGTTGACAATATCATATATCTTCTTATCAACCTTATTGAGATTCCTTATAATCACAGCCACAATCACGTTCATTGCTATAACCGCAAGGACAAGACACGCTGCTGCCGCTTCCATATTGGCTTTATTGCTGCTGTAAATCCTTTTTTCTATCTGCGTCGCATCATAATCACATGCAATGATTCCTACTACCTCGTTATCACGGTTAAAAACAGGCGCATATGACGTTATTATTGAGTAATCACCGTAATTCCCGATTACGTTATCCGTATAGCTGCTGCCGGCAAACACATCCGCAAGCTCTTCATACGTCGCGTCAAACTCGGAGCCATATTCACAGGCATCAACCTCAGCAGTATCTATTCCATAATATATTTTACCGCCGTCCTCATACAGTGTGTACATGTACAGAACTCCCAGCTCACGCCTCACGGCATCGATGGCAAGCCTTATCCTCTCATAGCTTTCTCCTGTTCCGCCGCTCTCATACAGGCTTTCCAGCTCATCGCCATCAACAACATTTGCTGCTGCCTTTGCCGCCATCACGGCCTCCTCGCCCCCAAGCTGTGACATTCCGTTCAGGACAGCACGATTTCCCATAATCCCCAGCACCAATGCCATAATCAACATAATCGCAGTAACCGGTATCATGAGCTTAAACCTTATGCTTATTTTCCTTGTCTTTTTTCCGTTGTGTATCATATTTCTCCCCCCTGTCACTGCTTTTGCAGTGACTCAAATAGTAATGAAAAACGTGCTTTTTACGTTTTTCCTGTGTGAAATCGTAATACATCTTATGCAGTGTCCTTTACTGCATTAGATGTATTTTTCACACTAACCTCCATGCTATAATCCTTACGTTCCTTTTATTATAACACAGTTATAGTAATTTAAAATAACATATTTAAAAAAAAACATCTTATCGCTTCACCTAGCTATTATCCGCACTTCTACTCATTTGCCTTCAGGCTCGTAACCATATCGATTGTCTTTACCTTGCGCCCAAGCAGGAGATTTACCAGATAAGCCACCGCGAACACGCCTACGGCACCGACAACATAGGTGATTGGTTCTACACGTACCAGCATATCGTAGTTATCACCCATCGCCAGCTTGTAGATAAGCGCTGTCATGTACTCGCCGAGAGGAAGCCCTATTATGACTGCCACGACGCAGACCCAGAGATTCTGCATGACATATATCTTTCTTATCTGTCTGCTTCTGAAGCCCAACACCTTCATTGTTGCGAACTGGTACTGCTTCTCGGAGAAGGACAGTATTCCGAGATTGTAGATAATCACAACAGCGAGAACTACGGATACCACCATAAGCAGCAATATAACCGTGTCCATCATACTGATCATGGACATCATTCCGTCCTTCAGGGCAGCAATTCCGGTTATGAGCGATACACCCGCGATATTTTTCACTTCACTTAAATCTTCATCTGTATAAATGCAGTCTGCCTTGTAATCAATTCCGATGCTCTCCGCATAGGCTCTTGTCATCGCAAGCTTCTGTCCCTGCGGCTCGCGGAAGGTTCCGGCAATTCCGGTTGTGTATATTTTTTCCTCGCCGTACACCGACCAGCTCACATTATCCCCAACCTTTAAGCCAAGGATTGACAATAGCTTTTCCGATACATATATTCCGTCATCCGACAGCTCGAAATATCCTGCCTTATGGTCGGTATATCTCACCTTATCTCCTGCATCCGCCACGACAATCTGTCTTGTGGATGTATTTCCGTCAACGTCAAAAGCCTCAACCGCAAGTGTCATGCTCGTTGCATCACCGTATTTGTCGGTCAGTGACTTGTACGCCTCATCGGAGATTGTGCTCTCAAGATCAAGCTTATACTCGAAATTGTACAAATCCTCGAACTGCCATTTTATGAAAAATTGAATCGTGTCCCTCATTCCGAACGCGCAGACAATCAGCATGGTACAGCCGACAATTCCCACTATTCCGGTTATGGTTCTTCCCTTGTTTCTTCCTATGTCACGCAGATTCCAGCGCACGCCCACTGAAAAGCGCTTTGCAAAGCTTCCGGCAGGCTTTAACTCCCCCGCCTTTACTTTCGGAACCTCAAGCCGCAACGTATACAACGGGCTTGGTCACGGAAACCATGTCAGGCACCTCAAAGTAGCTTGACTGCATTTTCACAAATATATTTCCTATAATAAGCCTTCCGCCGATAAGTCCCAAAACTGCCGCCAACATACTTACATAGAAGCCATAGCCGATGTAATGCCTCTCTATTCTCTTTCTGTTAAATCCAAGTGCCTTCAATGTTCCAATCTGTGTTCTCTGCTTTTTCACAAATCGATGCATCGTCGTGACAACGGATAAAATTGCAATGAAAAGGAAGAGAAATGTAAATATTCCCGAGTAGGTTGCGCCCTCGTCAATCTCACTCTGGTACGCCTGTACGGAAGCACTCGCATCCCTTCCCGTCACGGCAACCGCGGACTCGATATTGTTCTGCAAAAGTGCCTTTACCGCCTGCTCATCCGCGCCATCCTTCAATGTGACGTATGCATAGTTATATACATAATAGTTAATCGGAAATGACTTCATCGACAGATACACATATCCGTAGTCATCATGTGTAGGGAAAATTGCCGACTCATCCTTGATTGCATACACATGGTCAGGTGTTGTTACAAGTCCGGCCACCCTGCCCGTAATCTCATAATCCTTGTATGAGAGCGTCAGCTCATCGCCGACCTTGATTCCGAGATTCTTTGCCAGATAGCTGTCAAGCCACATGCCGTCGCTGTCATAGTCAAAGCCCTCGCCGTCAACGACATACATGCTCGATACATTGTTGCTCTCAATGAAGTTCGTCTCGAGCACGACATTCTTATAGTTCTTAAGGTCGGTGTTAATCACGAGCGCACGCTCCGCGTCCTTCACCCCGTCCGTGGCAAGAATATCCTCCATATCCTCATCGGAAAAGTTCTCCCCAAGCATCCACAAATCCTGCAGATTGTTGTTCTCATAGTATCTCTGACCGCTGTAATCCATTCCATCCATATAGGCATGGATTCCCGAAAACACAAACACGCCGAGAAAGGTCATGAGAAATATTGTGATAAAAGACGAGATATTCTTCCGAATATCCCTCATCATCTTTTTTCTAAGCATTACCACTCCACCTCCTCGATAGCCTTCGGTGAAGCGTTATCCACAACGGACTTGATTTTTCCGTTCTTTACGCGCACTACGGTGTCGGCTATGTCCGCGATAAGGCTGTTGTGTGTTACGATGATAACCGTATTTCCGCCCTTTCTGCACTGCTCCATGAGAAGCTTTAATACCTCAACTCCCGTTGCCGAGTCAAGCGCGCCCGTCGGCTCATCACAGAGCATCACCTTCGGATTCTTTGCAACTGCTCTCGCAATCGAGATTCTCTGCTGCTCGCCTCCCGATAACTGGTTCGGGAACTTATTCTCGTGCTCCGTGAGCCCGACCTTTGCAAGTGCCTCATGCGCATCAAGCGGATTCTTCACTATATCCTTCACAAGCTCGACATTCTCAAGCACCGTGAGCGTCGGCAAAATATTGTAAAACTGAAAAATAAAGCCGACCGTCGCCGCCCTGTAACGGCTCAATTTGTCCTCGTTATATTTTGAAATGTCCTCGCCGTCAACAATCACCTGACCGCTCGTCGGAATGTCCATTCCGCCAATTAAATTGAGGAGCGTGGATTTACCCGCTCCCGACGGACCGAGTATGACAACAAACTTTCCCTTCTCAATACTCAAATCAACTCCGTCGAGCGCGCGAAACTCACGCTCCCCTGTCTTGTACACCTTGGTAACATTTTTAAGTTCATCTATCTTAGCCACAGTAATCTCCTCCTTCATGTTGCTGCTTTACAACATGAATATAACACCGTAGTTAGAAATATGCAACCAAAATTAGTTATGACTTATTGTGATTTTTCTAAACAATTTTATTCTCCCTTATAACCGCCTCAACATCCGACTCACTCACCTCAACAATCTCAGCTATCTGTGCGGTTGTGTAACCCTTTTTGTGCATGTTGTTGATTACTTTTTCATTTGTTTCTCTTGTTACTCTCTCTGTTGCAATTTTTGTCGCTTTCTCTGCTGCCTTTTCCTCAATGCCATCACTGAGATTACACATAACATTCACATCCCTTCTGAAATCACTGTTTACAGGAAGATTATATTCCTTTTCCATTATCTCGAGCTTCTCGTTGAGCTCAATACTGCTTGACAGGAGTGCACCTATCAGGCGGTGAAGCTCATATCTCTCATCGTGCACAGGTAGCTCATCCGTAATTCCTATAAGAATAATATTCAGCAGATTGATATTTCCCTTCCAGTCATACGGCTCAAGCATCTCGTCCTTGGTCAGATGGATATGACTCATGCTGTTGCACTTCATGTTCATACATATCCAAATGCTGTAAACCTGCTTAATATCATCGTAATCGGAATTGACAAAATCCCTCTCCTTTTGCGATGACACGAGACGGCTCACATAAAAGATTGACCTGTTCAATATCTTGTATGCGGCAGGCTCATCCTTCTGTGCCTCGACATTCACGATAATCTGTGTCAGCTTATGATTTGTCTCACTTTCCGTCAGTCTGACATTATCTTTTATATGTACATTGCCAAACGGTAACCTCACATAAAAGACAATATCAAATCTTATCATTCCCTCGTTAATTTCCGAGTTCTCCGTGTTGAGCCCTCTGATTCTCTGTCCCGAACCGTCAGTTCTCTCCGCATTAGTGCTCCCCGGCTCAATCGGCACCATTCCGATCACCGGCTCACCATCAATGCAGTCCGCCACCTCTTCGGGGCTCATTCCCTTGAACGCATCAACCGTCTTTAAAAGAATATGCGCCAAGATACTCTTCTGTGCCAGCAGCCGCTTAGCCCGAATATCATATTGTGCCTTATCCCCCGCTGCCGTCATTGCATTGCTTAATTCTGTTTTCAAAAAAGCCCTCCCTTTGTATGACACAAACACACAAAGGCTCCCCCAAGCCTGATACCATTATAAACGATGGTTGTAAAAAAGGCAACTGATAATTTACATAAATACTCCCTCACACCTGCGGCAGCAGTATCTCCGTCGTGAACGCCCCGTCCTCGCTGTTGCGGCTCAAATATCCGTCAAGCCTCTCGACTATCGCGTCGATTCTGACAAGTCCGAAGCCATGCCCTTCACCCTTGGTGCTTGCGAAAAGCCCGCCGACCTTTTTAAGCTTCTTTCCCGATGTGAAGTTCGTAAATGAGATGTAGAGCTGGGTGTTCTTCATGTCCATGTACACTCTTATCATTCTCTGCTCCTTCGGCAGCTTCATGCTTGCATCAATCGCATTGTCAAAAAGATTGCCTATGATACAGCACAAATCAATCTCCGAGGTCTTTAGCTTCAGCGGAATATGCGCGTCCGCCACGACGTTAATGTCCTTCGACCTCGCAAGGGAAATCTTGGAGTTTAAAATCGCATCGGTCATGGGATTTCCCGTCTTTATCACGGTGTCCACCGTCGTCAAATCCTCGTCGAGCAGGTCAAGGTAATTCTTTATCGCATCAAAGTCACCCGCCGCGGCATAGGCTTTCATGGTCTGGATGTGATTGCGGTAGTCATGTCTCCAGCCGCGAATCTGCCTGTACATATTGTCGACCTCGCGATAATGTGTCTCTATGAGCTCCCGCTGGTATGCGACGAGCTGTCTGTCTATCCTTTTTGAAAATAATGACATGTTCGTTCTCCTTACATCCCGATTATCGCCCTGTTAACCGCGTCAAACGCACCTCTTGGAAGCGGTATCTCCGTGCCGTCCGAAAGTCTTATCTGCGTCTTGGTGACACGGCTTATCTGCGTGAGGTTCACAATACACGAGCGGCTAACGCGGAAAAATCGCTCGTCAAGCTCCTTTTGCAGGTCACCGAGCGTCATTTTCAGCGTGTAATCCTGCGCGGCATGGATTGTCACATAGTTTCCCAGAACGTCCGCATATCTTATACGGTATACAGGCACACGGATGAGCTCGCCCGCAAGCTCTATATTTATTACCTTTTCATTCTTTGAGAGCTTCTCTGCCGCCCTGTCAAGCACCTCGAACAGCTTCTCCTTCTTGACGGGCTTCATCAGATAATGCAGCGCCGCCACCTCATACCCTTCGGATATGTAATCCGAATAACCCGTTATGAACACAAGCTGCACGTTATCATCCTGTCTGCGAATCTCCTTCGCCATGCTCACACCGTCCATCTCTCCCATCTCTATATCAAGCAGAAGCACATCATAGTCCTTCTTGTCAGAGTAGCAGAACATGAAGTTCTCAGCCGACCCAAACATCGCCATATTTACGGTATGACCTGCGCCGGCTGCCCACTCGCTCACCATGTCCGATATGTAGTTTCTGTCCGCTTCACAGTCATCGCAGATTGCAATATTGTAATTCATTGTGATAACTTCCTTACTTCTTATTGTAAGCTTCAGGTGTCAAAACATTCTAGTCTTATTTTATGCGTATATCATGTTATATTTATGCATATCGGCTCCGTTGTACGAAGCATGTTGTTCTAATGACTCTGAAAAAGAAATCTTCTGCTTTCGCCACCGTTGCAAAATCAGCCATCCATGGCTGTTTGCAACTCAGCCGGCTTCCATGCCGTCTGTGGCTGTGTGATAAGCAGAGTCCTAAGAACAACTAAGCCTCTCCCAAAAGTCGTGATATGCACAAATATAACATGATATACGCATTAAGGTTGTAAAAGAATGTTTTGACACCTGAAGCAATGCCGTTTTAACTTATGTAAAAACAATTTCCCGTAAATCAAAATAACCGCCTAACCATAAAGTTAAGCGGTTATATCGTTATATTAACATTCGTTTTCCATTATGTCAAAGCATATATCCTGTTTCGGCTTTGATTGACCAATTAAAGTCCCTACTCAAGATATTATCCTATAAATTACTGCTTGTCTTTACTTGCAGCTCTTCCTTCTTCTCGCAGTCATTACAACAGTTCCCGCAAGCACTACCACGAAAAGTGTGATAAAAGGTGCCATGCTAAAAGAATATCCCGTCTGCGGAGCTGTTATAGCCGGATCATCGTTTTCCGTGCTTGAAGGCTCGGATGGCTGCGTCTCCGAAGGCTCTGTTTCTGCCGGTTCGGTTTCAGAAGGCTCCGTCTCCGAAGGCTTATTTTCGGCAACGGTAAAGCTTGTCCTTGCAGAACCGTCCGTCCATACAATTTCAAATGTATGACTGCCCTTTGATAACGCCTTGAGATAATCAGGCTTTAACGTGATTATCGTCGAACCCTCGGTTACGGTATAATTGTCCGCATCAACAACCTTTCCGTCAACCTTGACGCTCACGAACTTGGCAATCTCACCGTTTCCTCTGATTACAAGGCTTCCGTCCGTATTCTGTGTCCATGAGCTGTCAGCTCCGTCAAGAATTTCATAATCAATTGGTGTCGATGTTACTGTTACAGTAAGCGTTACGATGTCAGTTGTAACCGTACCCGCCGAGTTGCTCAACACACATCTGTATTTGTAGCCGTTGTATGTCACATCCGTTACATCTATCTTATATCCTGTCGTGTCCGCTCCGGCAATATCCACGAATCCATTGCCATCGTTTTTGTCAACCTGCCACTGTAAATGCACGCTGCTGCCACTTGCCGCTAAAGTAAATACAGCCTGCTCTCCTGCCTTAACGCTTACGCTCTGTGGCTGTGTAAGAATAGTCGGCAGCTCTTCCACAGGAGGCTTCGGAGATGTCTGCTTGAATGTGACCTCGATAGTGTGATCATCTTCCACTTCTTCAAATGTATAGCTTGTCACAATGTCAACTGCTTTTCCATCCACCTTCAAGGTGTCTATCTCGTAGCCTTCATCCGGAGTGATTTCAAATGTCTGGTCATTCCAATAATACACATATACATCGCCGCTTGGAGAAATTTTACCATGTTCTCCGGCTGTGGCTGTAATGACGTAGTCCGGTACCGGTACATATGGCAGCATCGCATTCAGTACTGTCTCATCCGATATAACCGTTCCACCCGGATTGCTTACCACGCATCTGAATTTGTATCTATCGTATTCCGGATATACCATATCTATCGTATAAACTGAGCCTTCTGCTCCGTCAATGTCAACAAATCCGTTGCCCTTTCCTGAGTCAACCTGCCACTGATATTTAAGCTCACTGCCTATTGCCGTTACACTAAACTCTACACTTTCTCCCACATATACCCACACATCACTCTTCGGCTGGCTGACAATAGACGGTGCATCATACTCGTAGACTGCCGTTACTTCTACCGCTGATGCAGGCATCTCAAACGAAGTCGTCGTGTCCGTTGCGCTGTCCAGTGTGATTTCACCGCTTACTATTTCCCACTCTTTAAAATGCTTTCCGTTCGGTGCGGTATCTGCCGTTATCTCGACAGAAGCACCTTCTGCGTAATCTCCGCTGCCCGTTCCGTAGTTCACGGTTACCTTATAGGTATCCGCCGCATACACGATATCGGGTGCTCCATTTGTTCCCACAAATATTGACAGGAGCATGGCTGCTGCCATAAGTATGGCACCGACCTTTGTAAATATTTTTTTATTCATGTACTTATCCCCCTTTGTCTATTGGATATATTGATTATAAATCGTACCCTAAGGTACGAGTCAAGCCCTATATACCATTTTTCGACAAAATTTTTAGGGAGTTCCTCAAAAGCCCCAGAACACTATCCCGAGCACCGCCGAGAACACTATCATGAGAATCGGTGAGAGCTTCTTTTTCCATATTTTTTTCACCAAAAAGGAGACTGCAAACAGTATTAAAAATATGATTATCGACTTATAATCGGGCGATACCCTGCTCTCCACGTTCTCAAAGCCGAAGAATGCCGCAAGTCCCATACTGACTGCCGTCGCAATTATCATGGCGACGATACACGGGCGGATTCCTGCAAGAACCGCCTTGACACCCGCATACTTTAGAAGATTTTTGAGCAGAGCGGCAATGATCAGTATGATAAAAAATGACGGCAGCACCACTCCGAGAGTAGCCATGAACGCACCGAGTATTCCGCCCTGCGCCGAGCCGATAAAGGTCGCCATATTTACCGCAAGCGGTCCGGGCGTTGACTCCGACACGGCTATAAAGCTCATAAACTCGCTCTCGGTGAGCCAGCCGTTTGACAGTACAACCTCACGCACCAGCGAAATCATCCCGTAACCGCCTCCGAACGACACCGCACCTATCATAAGGAAATTTAAGAAAAGCCTAATGTATATCATCCTTATGAGCCTCCTTTCCCTGTGACGAAGCCCCGTTCTTCTTTCCAAGCCTTCCAAGCATGTAGACAAGCCAGCCCACGGCACCGCTTATCAGGATATAAAATATCGAGGAGAATGATACAGCCGTTATCGAGAATGCTGTCATCACCACGAGCACCACCGCCATAATCACACAGCTCAACACATTCTTTTCGAGCCCGCGAAGCATCTTCACGCCAGCCGATGCAATCAGATAGACGACGCACACCTGTATCCCCTTGAACGCATAGGCGACATAGGTAAGGCTTAAAAACCTGTCAAAGAAAAGCGAGATAATATATATGATAACAAACGACGGAATGCTGACCGCAAGCGTCGACAAAGCTGCGCCCACGGCACCGCCCACTCTGTAGCCGAGATATGTCGCACTGTTAACCGCCACAGGTCCCGGCGTTGACTCCGCGACGGCAACCATATTTAGAAATTCATCCTTATCCATCCACTTCTTTTTCTCTATAAATTCATGCTCTAGGAGCGCAATCATCGCATAACCGCCTCCGAACGTGAACGCACCTATCTTTAGAAAGGTAAAAAATAATTGAGTAAGCTTATTTTTCACATCAATCCCCCATTTCCGAGCGGCTTTGGCTTCCACTCACTTCCAAGACCTCTGTCCTGTCATAATCCGCTATTACAGTAGCACGAAAGCCATGTCTTTTGCAAGCCTCTATCTGGACTGCTTATTTTTCTTATAACTGGATATTTTAATCATTCCACTCATACTGTATTATTACGTTAATTTCATGAAGCGGCGCACTACATGACGATACACACAAAATATAACAGATGCAGACTTGGTGCCTTAAAATAAAAGACGCGGCAGGCTGCTCGGAAACGGAGATTATAATATGGCAACAAGATATGAGCTTAACAAGGAACTTGCACAGATGTTAAAGGGCGGAGTAATCATGGATGTAACCACGCCTGAACAGGCTAAGATTGCGGAGGCTGCGGGTGCATGTGCAGTAATGGCACTTGAGAGAATCCCGGCAGACATAAGAGCCGCAGGCGGTGTCTCGAGAATGAGCGATCCAAAAATGATTCGAGGCATTCAGGATGCGGTGTCGATTCCAGTAATGGCAAAATGCCGTATCGGTCACTTTGTCGAGGCGCAGATTCTTGAAGCCATCGAGATTGACTACATAGACGAGAGCGAGGTGCTCTCCCCTGCCGATGACGTTTACCACATCGACAAAACACAGTTCAAGGTGCCGTTTGTATGCGGTGCTCGCGACCTCGGCGAGGCTCTCCGCCGCATAAGCGAGGGTGCGTCAATGATTCGTACCAAGGGCGAGCCGGGAACAGGCGATGTCGTTCAGGCTGTCCGTCACATGAGAACCATGAACGCCGAAATCCGCCGCGTACAGAATCTCCGCGACGATGAATTGTACGAGGCAGCCAAGCAGCTTCAGGTTCCTGTCGACCTCGTAAAATATGTCCATGACCACGGCAGACTTCCGGTTGTCAACTTTGCCGCGGGTGGTGTCGCAACACCTGCCGATGCAGCTCTCATGATGCAGCTCGGTGCCGAGGGCGTGTTCGTCGGCTCGGGAATATTCAAGTCGGGAAATCCTGCCAAGCGTGCAGCCGCAATCGTTCAGGCGGTAACCAACTACACGGACGCAAAGCTCATCGCTGAATTGTCCGCAGACCTCGGAGAAGCCATGGTCGGAATCAACGAGAACGAGATTGCGCTTCTCATGGCTGAAAGAGGAAAATAATCCTGCAAAGGCTTCACCAAAACATACGCAGAAATGAGGATTGACATAAATGAATGTTGGTATACTTGCACTTCAAGGTGCTTTCGCCGAGCATGGTCAGATGCTTGACAGACTTAACGTCCCGCATTTTGAGATAAGACAGCTTGGCGACCTCGAAAAAAAGCCCGACCGACTTATTCTCCCTGGTGGCGAGAGCACTGTCATGAATAAGCTTTTACACGAGCTCGGGCTCTTTGAGCCGATTAAGGAGTTGATTGA
>UQZF01000059.1 GCA_900545455.1 uncultured Eubacteriales bacterium | reverse complement strand
CGCACACGGAGCACACTGCAGTCTCGGTGCCGTCAGCCGCTTCGGTCGCGTCATTATTGTAGGTGTATGAGCCGAAGCTGTGAGCGGTCTTTCCGATTGTCTCGGTATAGCTGTCGCCGCAGGAGCATCTGTAGGTCATCACACCCTCGCTTGCGCAGGTCGAAGCCTTGGTGACAGTAGATGTGTAACTGTGTGTATGTGCAGGCTTGGTCGGTGCCTGAGTTGCCTTTTCCGTGGTCTTTTCAGTCTGCTTTTCAGTAGCTTTTTCAGTCTGAGCCTGAGTGGTAGTCTCGGTCACAACCGCCTTGGAAGTACTCTCTTCTGTTCTGGTTGTCGCCTCTGTAGTCGAAGCCCCGGCAGCCTTGGTAGTTGCGGACTCTGTCTTGTCGGAAGCCTTTGTGGAGTCTGATTCTGTATTTTTATTTGTGGCATCTGTCTTGTACTTCTCCGTCTCGGATGTGCCGGACTTAGATGCGTCAGACTTGGACGAGGTCGCTTCGGTACTTACGAGATTCTCGCCGGATTTCTCGGCAGTGCTGACTGTTTCGATGGTGTTGGTCTCAATTGTTGAGGCCGCTTCTACGGAGGAAGCATCAGGAACAGATGCGGTTGACTTGTTGCAGCCGGAAGCTGCTGTCACTATAATAATACCTGTTGTTATCAATTGAATAAAGTGATTCTTTTTCATAAGCCCTCTTTTCCGTTCATTCACTTTTTGAGTGCTGACACGTTTATTTTTTTATACTTATATTTTATCACATATTCTTTTATAACGCTACTAAAATAGTGTCGACATTTCTATAAAATTGTCGACATTTCAGTATGAATTAAATGACGTATACTATATTAAATTATCAAAGAGCAGATACCGCAGAGATGAACTGAGTTCACCTCTGAAGTTTAATATTTCAATAGTGCTAATATAAAATATCCTGCCGCCATAGCCGGAACAAAAGCTCCATTACCAACTACAGCTTTGTGCCGCATCATTCTTATCAGATTTTTAATACCCACATATAAAACAAACACTATACAGCTGATAAGCATGTGATACACAATAAATGAATCCGGTCTCACTCCATGATTATATGCATCCAGCATTATTGCCAGGTAGAGTTCTCTGTCACCATCTGCATAAGCTTTGATAGACATTATTAATATCAGCAGCATTGGAAAAAACATTGTGCTCATAGATATATTTAAAAATGTGCCACTGAGCAGCATATAGATTATCTCAATTCCAATCAAAAGCCATGTCGGTACACAAAAAATTTGTTGCTCAGTTATGTCAATGTATGACTCCAGTACAAGAAGCGACCATACTGCCATAACACTTCCACTAAAAAACTTAATTCCAATCAGAAGTGCCATTTCAGCTGCTATAAAGCACAGGATATTTTTTTCAATATATTTTCTTATAATCCATCTGGTCAGAAGCAGAGTTGCAAGCACTGCCATTGCTATATTAATCATATAATCCGGCATCTGATTTACTTACCATTATCTGTTGTCGAATCTTCCTCTGAATTATAATCATATAAATATCTTCCGACACGCAGTGTTCCTTCAACGATTGCAGTGTTAAATTCCTCTTCCTGTTCCGCCGGTATTATGATATTAATGATCATTGTTGCCACATCAGAATTTTCATCTGTGGCCGCTTCTCCGGATGAGCTGAACGTTCTTGTTACATACGCATGCCTGCAGATGTTCTTTGTTTCCGTCATTTTCTCACCATTTACCGTGTAAGACTTGACAGACCAGATATTAATATAATCACCTGTTCTCAGAACACCGCCGACCAATTGTGCAAGATTGGAAGCATTAAGTGATACTTCTATTGGATGGGCAATATCCTTAGTGCGCTCATCCTGCGTTGACAGACTCGCTGTCGTTACAATCTCATTTTTTAAGATTACCCTATCGGTTATAAACCCGACAAGCTGCACGTCCTGTGTGATGCATCCATCCGGTATCGCTGATTCCGGTCTGTCCTCAAGTTTAAAATAATCCGCTATATTAGATACCGTAATCTCAAAATTATCAGGAACCTGCTTAACCGCAACGTATACCTCTTTTTTGTCATCAGCATTAACTATTGACTTTTCAATGAAAATCATAAGAATATACAACACAAGCGTAACAATAATGCAGTATAAAATAACCTTCGCAGATGTCCCGGCTTTAACCGCCTTCAATTCTTTATCGTCCTCATGTGTTTTATTCCTTGTGTAAACAATTTTTTTCATCCTTTTCCCCTTCTGTTTAATGTGCTATACCAATAAGCCTTGTAAGCGTGTAATCTTTCTCGAAATCATCATCCGGCATTGCAGCAAGCCATGACGCACGTACTGCAAGCCTGAACCTGAATCCAATCCTGGCATATACAGATGTTTCCTTGATTTCAATTACCGAATCATTGGCTCTTACATACACGGGTTCATTGAGGTTATACTGTACATAGTATCCCTGCCCGTTATTAAGCCCTATTTCGGTAATATAAAATCCATCTTCATCCTCTATGTAGTTATATACCCTGTACTCAAGTATACTTACCGCTCCAACAATACCGTTATCAACTGTTGCATTACCACCTTCATCCAGCCGCAGATTGGCTTTCAGACATTCATAAAACAACTGATATGAATTGTTAAAATAACTGTCCCATACAGATGGCTCAGTGCTTTCCTGTATCATCACTCTTCCCGTCCTTCCGAACTCAGAGTAATTAATCACTCCGCCGGCAAGAATGGCATCCGTAAGTGCAGTATCAATCTTCTCATAATTGATTTGAATCAGCTCCCTGCGATACATAAAGTTGGCCATCAGCATAAGAAACACTATCATTACAGTGCATAACGGTAACAGTGCCATTCCATCTTTTTTTGTTCTAAGCCTAATACTTCGCAGTTGACTTCTGATAAATCTTAAACTCACATGTATCATCTCCCCGTATAAACTCATACAGACTCCTCATACCTGCAATATTATTAACTTTAATGCGCCCCGTTACTGAAAGAACAACAATATTACCATATCCTGCAGGTGAAATTGTTGTTCCCTCAAACGATATCTGTTCAACGCCAATATCCGTAAGCTGCTGAACAAGGGCATCTCTGGCAGCTGAAGACAAACAGCCTTCAGTCTCCATCTGCAGAATAAAGCTTCTCTCTATTCTCCCTTTCTGAATTGCAAGGTTGAGATTTGAATAAAGATTTATGGAATACACTACAATAGCCATTAATATTAACACTGCTATTGTACAGTCAACAAAACTTCCGGCTGCCTCTTTCTTTTTTAATAAATTAAAATCTTTCATCTGCTAACCCCAGAGTGAATTGGAATGCGTTATTATACTCTCCCACATCTGTGATATATAATCAGCTGCTCCTGTCTTATAAACCACGGCAATTATAAGTACTATCACAATAACAATTACTTCTCCTATAATTGCACTGCCGCTCTTTCTAAACCGTGGATTATACAGTACCTGTGCCTCCTTCTCTGCCAGATAAACCTTCAACTTTTCTACCGCGTTTCTGATACTTCTCATTTTTCTCCTCCTAGAATCATGCTATGATAATAATTTTGCTGAGGCCGCTATTCCGATTATGAAAGCATACCCCAGCACCGCCAGTCCGGCGCATGCAATGGCTGCCGTACATGCCGCAATGAGACGATTGATGCGTGTTCTCTCACTGCTGTTATAGCTCTCCTGTAATTTTGCGAGACGTTTTTTTATGTCACTTAAAAGTCCGGCTACCGACCCGGTCTCCGAAAGCTGTTTGACAAGTACCACAAGATTATGTATGTTCTCATTGTCAAACTTTTCATCAAACATCTCCATTGACAGAACCATATCATTGGTAGAGACAATATCACCGGTTAATTCCATAAGTGCCATTTTGAGTCTCGGATGCGTTGAAACCCTATATGCATCAATAAGAACCTGTGTAATGTACTCTCCCGAATTTATCTGAAGAAGTATTACATCGTAGATATTCATAATACTTCCGAGCATTTTTTGATTGTCCTCATTATTCCGATGCTCTATCACCTTGTCAGGTGCTATGTATCCGCAAACAGCAAATATTAATCCTATAAACGGATTAAACAACATACCAAATACAAAGCCTGCTACAAGAGCAGTAATTTTATATGTGAGGTACACTGTAGGTGTCACTCTTCCATGTGAATAGTAGGATACACCGAGCTTACTCAGACGCTGCGCCTGGTAATTGTATGAAAATACATTATGTCCCACGTTACGCTGCATAGCATTTATAAGCTGCAGCCTTGCCCTCTGATATGCATTTTTTATTGCATCATACATGTACGTGATAATAAATTCAAAAACCAAACCACAGAACAGAAAAATAATTATATTAATGATGAATGGATAATAATTATCTATAAGCTGACATGCATTGTTCATTTCTGCCCCCTCCTCTGTGATGTGATAAATGCTATATAAAATGAGACCACCAGCACGACTGCACACATGACAAGAATGCACCTGCCCGGAAGCGTCATCCACATATCTGTAAAAAAGCTCTTAATATCATAATTAAGTACTCCGACAATTGCCAGCAGGACACATACTATACCGCACATGATGATTACTATTATTTCAAACTTTCCATCCTTATATATCTTTTCAAGTTTTTTTTCATTACCGGTTGCCTCATCAAGCTGATACCGGCATTCAGTAATTATGTCATGATAATTTGCACTGTGCCTTGAGGATATTTCAAGGTTTCTTATTAGCTTTTTAAAAAACGGATGCTCTATACTATCCTCAAGCTGCCTCAACGCTTCAGAACTGTTTCCTGTACTCTTTGCTGCCGAAACTGCAGAATATATTACATCTTTAAGCGGTCCGGTAAGCACCGGTATACTCTTTTCAAAAATGTTTATTATGTCATCCGATACGCTTGAATAGGCATCAATTGAATTGATTAACGGCAACAGCTCGTCTTCAATACGGATGTATCGTAATCGACGCCTGCTGTTAAAATATAGTTCAGTAATCAAATTTAATACCGCAACAGCAGCTGCACCATACAGCATGTTACCGCTCAAAATCGAACTCAACAAAAAAATTACCGCCGACACCATAATCATTCCCGCCAAATAAAGCTCAGTTGTAATAAGCTGATATTTTGTCTGAATACCGCTGTATCTAAGATTATCCTCTATGTGATTCAAAACTCCTCTCCGCCCATAGCTGCCATACATCTGCCTCATCATCTGTTCGGATTTCTTACGATTCTCACCTGACATATTTATCTTTTCGTATACCATTATCAGGCTGGTTTTTACAATTTTTCCATTAACAACGTATCTGAACGCACTGTTCACTGCCAATGCAGTTCCTGCCATAACCAGGCACCGCAAAGTGATTAAAATAATATTCATCAATGAACCGCCTTTCCATCTTTGTACAGATATGTAAAATCAAGGCATCTCTTGTCGGAATTCCAGCTGCATTCAGTCATCTCACACAACCTGTACTTCTCAATAAAAATTGCGTTCTTAAGACTTTTAAGCATATAGAGTATCTCATCATTTGTCATATCTGACACTCGCCTCACATAATCACAAAGTCTTATATAAGCATCCTCCACCGATTCAGCGTGAGTTGAAGCATAGCAGACAGCTCCGGTATGTGCTGCGGCCAGAAACTGCCTTGCTTCCATTCCCTTTATTTCTCCAAGAATTATTACATCGGCATCCATTGTCTGAGCCATAGTTACCATATCTCCAAGAGAATAGTCTATCTTATCCTCGCCTCGTCCTTCTATAATATGATAAGCTCCAAAGTCGCGCTCTCTTGCCGAAAACAGTTCTTCAGACTCCTGGACACAAAAAATTGAAAGCTGCTCCGGTATATTCTCAATTGAAGCATTAATAAGTGTTGTTTTTCCGCAGCCATTCTTGCCACATATAAGAAATCCCTCTCCTGCCTGCTGTTTCTGTTTAATTATTGATGCCATTTCAGCGGTAAGCAGCCCCTCCTGTATAAGTACATCCATTGTTTTTTTATTTTTAGGATGCTTACGCATATGTATCGTCGTCATTCTGTTCGAAGCAAGCAGTTTTGTAATGGCAGTAAATCTTAATATATACCTCTCATCAGACCAATCTGTCCATTTCTGTGTACTGTTGTTTATACTCAGACTTATATGATTGCGCAGGCTGCAGCGTTCGATGAATCTCTCATAATCCACCCTGTCACGGAATGAAATATCAGCCTTATACCTCACACCCAGTTTTTTGATATATATTCTGTTATAATCATAAATTTTTATATCCGAAATATCCGGATCGGCAATCAAACCATCTATTATGTAGTAGCCCCACATAAACGAACTGAACCCCTGATAAATTCTCTCTACAGCTTTGTCATTTGAAATATACTGCTTGCGTACATGCTCTTTTACTTCCTGTGCAAAGACCTCCTTGGTAAGGTTTCCGCGTTCAACCATATTCAATCTGGCCACATTGTTTCCTGATGTGTAGTATTCAATAACCTTATCCACTATTTCCTGTTCCGGAAAAATACTTTCCCTTTCCAACTCTGTCTCTGCACCATTTTCAGATGTCCGTCTTTCCGCTGCAGGGAAAAACTTTGACATTTTCATCTAAGCCGTCCCTCCTTTTTTATGTATTGTTTTAAAATATTTATAAATTCTCTCTCATACCTCTGTTCAGCCATAAGCCTTAAAGCTTCTTCCGGACAAAGTGCCTTATGATAGGCCCTGTCACTCGTCATTGCATCAAAAACATCAACAACTGTAACAATCCTGACCTCCGGCTTAATACTGTCTCCCGATATTCCATCCGGATATCCGCTGCCGTCAGCATGTTCATGATGATGCAGGATTATGTCATTAATAACATCATCATGAACTTTCTCCTTCACAAGCTCATATCCGTCAACCGGATGCCCTCGTATCCTCATATATTCGTCACTTGTCAAAACGTCAGCTTTATTCAATATGCCTGGCGGTACATTAAGCTTTCCTATGTCGTGCAGAGCCGCACCCTTGGCAATGCTGAGCATTTTGTCATAACTGAACAGCTTGTCTGCAATAACTATTGCATAGCGGCAAGTGTGCAGCATGTGCCTAAATGTACTTATATCATAAGAATACATTCTGAAAAGATACTCAACCACCGTCTCATCGGTGAATACGTCGGATAATACTCTTTTTATGTTCTTTGTCATATATTACCTCACTGTGCAATTTCCGCCGTCTGAATCTCCATTCTCTGCATATCAGCACATTCATCGCCAATCCGCTTTATATAAGCTTCTGCCAACTCACTAACACCCTCAGGCATATTTTCACCATTTAACCTTTTGTATACCGCACTTACATCCTTTAGGCTCCATGATTTGTTTGTCTCGTAATTAAGCATTTTTATGTTTTTTACCATACAGCAGCTATAATCATACCCGCTATTCTTAATATCATCCTTAATCATCTCAGCCCATGCATCTTCGTAAATTTTACTTTCAGCTTTGAGCTTCTCTAAAGAAACAAGTCTGTGACCATCCGGAATATTTCTTTCACACTGCTCCTGAGTATCGAAACGTCTCGGAGAGAGGCGGCATATCATTCCGCTTATGTCATGTATACCGTAAATACTGTAAAATTTTCCGGATGCATCCTGCTCCTCAACAATAGCTGCAAAAGGAGTTGTCTTAATATCGTGGACATTGTCAATACTGAATCCTTCTCCCGGATACAGGATATTTTTGCTCATCTCATTTCCACCTATAACCAACGTCCTCACCTTGGACTCAGCAAGCCATCTGCCGCTCTGCTCAGTTTCATCCGGAGAATTTTCATAAAACGCCGCATTCGGGGCAATGCGCCCTCTGCCGTTATCCTCATAGGTTATCCGCACATAACCATCATTTCTTGACAGCATATCATTTACCGTCTTTCCGGTCTGTCCTACCGGCAGAGCAAGCTCCTGGGAGGTGTAATTTCTCTGTCTGGAGTAATCTCTCTGTCTCGGCGGCTCAGATATGTATGGCTGAAATACCTCTTTTGACGCTATATCATGTGGAATGTACCATGACTTGTTAAATGTATTAAATTTTGCTCCCTCGTCTTTAAGTTGCTTGGTAAGCTCTTTGAACTCGTCCCGCTCAAGATGCGGCAATGACAGATACACGGGCGATATGTCATAACGGCTGGCTATATCAAACCTGCGGTAATCCATATACTGCCCCTCCGATTTATTCAATCCGCCAATATTCACTGTTGTATAAGATTTCTTATTCTTATCAGCCAATACAGCGGCTTTGTCAAGCACTTCGTCAATACTGTTTCCATACACGACTCTTGCTTTCACATCGGGCTTCTCACCCGATATAAAGCCCTTATAATTTTCTGTATGTGCAGCTTTAGTCTCCTTATCTGCCGCCAGCCTGTCACCATCAAGCTTTATTCCGAGTCCCTCAAGACACCCTCTAAGTTCATCACTGACATGTCCCATTTTGCTCATATCAGCATCGACAAGTGTTTTAGCAATGACACGCTGTCTTTCATTTATCTCTTCAATAGCTTTGTCCTGCGCGCGGAGAAATGCCTTAAACTCTGCTTCCTTTGCATTTCGGTTTGCAATCAGGTCGAGCTGTTCCGAGTTGAGCGACAGCATTTTTTTAAGAGGTTCAAGTCTTTCATCTACTTCTGTTTTTTCTGCCATAAGCCAAAGAGTCCTTTCTTTTTCTCTGTCTGACTGCCTTTGTCAAAATAATCCCCGCAGAGCTGTTCGCAAAGTGAATTTTCAACCGCTGAAAAAGGATCAATCGTCACCGGTGCAAAGAATACGTTTTTAAGCTCCGCCATGCCGTTTTTTATGTCCGATCTGTACGTCTCCGCCGTGAAATTAAAAAGGAAATTGTATCTCACAAGATTCTCATGGATGGCTTTTGAAAATAATCTGTTGACTGCATCCAGTTCCCACGGCTTGCTTCCTGCCACAATAACAGGCACCTCGCATTTGTTAAATGTAATATCGTCCATACTGTCGAAGCTGCCGAAGTCTATGACAAGAAAGTTATATGCCTTTGCCATTATTGCGTTGACCTCTGCCGCCTGCACTGAAGGGTAGTAATCTATTCCGTTTACCGTAAAATGCAGAGCATCCTCTGATTTTTCGTCGTATGAGTCTCTAATGTCTCCAAATACCGGATGGGATGACATTTCGAGCAATGCTACCATATACCCGCTGCGCCGCAGAGTATTTGCTATAACAATCGCATTGTGCGTTGTTCCCACACGACTTTCACTGCCTGCAAGTCCAATCATTACCCGATTGGCATTCTGCTTCGGTTTAATCCGTACCTGCTTTCCTGCCGTTTTATCCCCATTATCCGCCTTAAGATATCTTATGGCATCCCTGTACTGCTTGCCCTCAATGACACAATATGTAAGCTCATCCTTTATCTCAGCAAAATCAGTTGCCGTAATGATATCATAAATCCCCATCTGCACACTCTTTACAAGCAGCTCATCCCCCGGCATTATCTGTGTTGCAAGCAGTATAATTCTTAGCTGTCCGTACATGACCTTAACCGTCTCAAGAGTTGATGTAATTTCTGTGTCAAGGTCAAGACAGCATGACAAGTCAATAACCAAAATATCAACCCCTGACAGACTATTAATATGCTCTTTAACGTATTTATTAAGATATAATTCGGATATGTTATCTCCACCTGCTATAATCTGCTCAGAATCACGCAGCACCGAAGTTATAATCGCCTGATATGTCGGCGATGCTATGTAGTAAACCATTTACTTTACACCCCACCTTTGAAAAAATACTGTATAATAAGGCACGCAACCGACAGGCACAAGCACACAACTATTGTCACAACATTTTTATTGTACTTCTTCATACTTGTCCTCCTCGTTCAATTCTTCATCAAGCCAACCGGCTACCATCTCCGTGACATTCAGATACATTTCCGTATATTCGTCATACTCCTCATCTGACAACTCCCATTCTGCAATCTCCACAGCCGGAAGATCGTGATAATCCTTAAATTGCATTACTATGTAATAATCCTCACTGTCATCATCCTCCAGCTCTGAGTATTCAGTCATTGCAGACAACATATCATGCACTTTATCCTTCGATGGCACATTAAATCCTTCGCCTGACATCATTCCCTGTATATATAAGACGTTATAATAAGCAAGAACTGCACTTAGTGGGAAATCATCCATTGTTATAATGACGTTCACATGACATACCTCACGTTCCTCTGTCCCCGGCTCCTGATTATCTTCAGAATCACTCTCTGTCTCATCTTCCCCTTCATCTTTCGAAACCTCATCCGGCTGTGGCTTAGCTGTCGGTTCCCTGGGCTGCTCTACGGCAATCTCTTCAAATTTGGAACCTTTCATTTTTCGTACCGATACACATCTTTCCGTGTCTGCCTGCTCATTGGCATCTGTTTCCGGCTTGTCATTTTCCTGCGTATCAGATTCCTGCTCCCCGCCGGGCTTTTGAATTATTTCTATTGTGGTATGCTCCTTTTCGACTTCGGATTTTTTCGCATTCATGGCACTCTCGCATTCATTAATGTACTCGTCATACCATGACTTGACCGTAGTAACGATTGATGATGTCTTAAATGTCTCAACGTCAAAATCTTCTCCGCTGTCGGGATCATAGAAACCTTCGACGGAAGCCGCAGCTCCGATAATCGGTACTAACAGCAGAAATGGGGCAATAAAACTTAAAACCATACCAATAAGCAGCTTTTTCATTGATTATCGACCGCCCCTCTTACCGAACATGGCAAGCATCTCATTGCTTACCTCAACCCTCATATCAAGTCTTACGCTGCCGGCAAAAAGTATCCCGACGCCACGGCTTTTGGAGGCAAGAATCGTCTGTTCACCTTCAGTCAGATTAAAAAGAGCTGCCGTCTCCTGCAGATTTTTTCCGTCTGTTCCCATTACGAATCGGTAACATGAATTATCCATAATAGCCTGTCCGAATCGCTTTACCGCCGGATCAAGAATATCAACTGCCGAATGGGTGATGAACATGAGTGACGCTTCATACTTTCTGTCTCTCTTTGATACATTACGCACAAATTTCATCAAATCAGGATAATCAGGATCAACAAACAAATATCCCTCATCAATATTAAAAATCACCCTCTGACTCCTGTCCTTTGACATTTCATGCCAAGACCAGCTTGTCAGGTTAAAAAACTGTGCTCTCTTAACATTGTCATCGAGTTCAAGCAGCCTGGAACAATTAAGCACAACATAATCCGACTGTGGATTGATTGTTGTCGGTCCGTTCCATATAAACTGATCAGCTCCGTATGCAATCGAATAGAGCAAATCTTTGAGCTTGTCATATACAGACTGCTTGTACTGAGACAAATCTTTATTCTTAGACTTCTCCTCCACCTTGTTATACAAATCGCGGATTATCGGATAATCCTCAGGCTTTAAAAATGCAATCTCAGTATCCCAGGTGATATTAAAATCCTGATAAACCTCAATAAGGCACTCCTCAAGGGCAGTTTTTATTCCGGCGTCAAAGTTATCTGAGCCAAAATAAAGCTTGAAAAAAACTCTCAAATTCTGAATATGCAATGCCAGGTCGGATATTCCCTCACTATCATCATAGATAAAATAGTCTTTGAGATTTTCACCCGCACTCAGATCATCCTCCGTAATGCGGGGTACATACCTTACCTGCAGCGGATTGATACGCCCTGATGTTCCGCCTGCACAGTCAATAACATCTCCGTTAATGTCAGGATGATCCGCCAGATCAACATACTCTTCCTCAGGATCGAGAATTATGACTCGTGCTCCAAAAGCATATTCGCACGTTAATATTTTTTTGATTGCCGTGGATTTACCGCTTCCGGGCAGTCCGCTTATAAACCAATTACTGTTTACACGATCATTATTTCTCATCCATTGATTGAGGATAATCATACGGTTGGTGCGCGAAGTCCTGCCTAAAAAATATCCGTCAGGATCATTAATGCCTGCCGAAGCCATCGGAAATCCCCCAAGGAATGTCGATATCGGCATATTACGCTCGCCGTACTGTGCAACAATCCGATCCGGTGTCCCGTAAGGCGCGATACACTTCATAGCCTGTAGCTGCTTATATTTAAGGTTTAAAAGCTTACACTGCGCCACGGCAACCGCGCCAGACACACGCTTTATTCTGTCCTCAAGCTGTTTCATATCCGTATGTCTTATAAACAGCATTATGTTTACATATCCGACCGGTTCTTTCATCACGGCAATTTTTTTAATAAGTATCTGAAGATCATCAATCGCCTTATCCAAAAGTTGCCTCTCCGACTCCTCTTTTGCACTTGTCCTATCTCCCTTTAAAAGACCGATTTTGCGGTTGTAAACTGCCACGAGATTATCAGCATCCGTGCGCCGAAACTCGATTGACGTAATCGTTCCCTCAAGCTGACACAACGCCGCGAGCCATCCGTAATCAAGATTATCAGTCGGGTATCTTGATATACAATATATTTTCCCGACATTCTCGCCGATGTTGGCGTGTGTGCTGTCATAGTCAATTCCGGCAGGTGCAATAATATTCAATATATGGTCATTCACGGATGACTGACCGCCTGCCTGCTCATTGCCGTTTTTCCCCTGTTTACCAAAAGGCATCAAATCAACCTCCCTATCTGCTCATACAGCATGTTGTTGACAGGCACCTCATAGACCGCCTGCACCGCATTCCCGTACAACGAACATACTTTGATGATTTCCTGCTCATCAAGTATCTCTGTTCTTACTCCGACGGCGGCGTAGCGTTTCTGAAAATCCGCCAGCCTGTCCTTTAGCTCTTTCTCAGTATCAAGCCTGTTTCTTCCTCCCGGTGCAGCCCACAATTTAATAAAGTGGACATGTTCAAAATTTTCACCGTTGCTCGCAAGCTCAATAGCCTCATTGAGCATCATCGTGAGTACATGCCTCTTGCCTATATGATTGAGTTCTTCCTTATATCTGTTCTTCAGCTCATTCTTATATCTGTCGAGATCGATTTCTCGAGGATATGCCTCGTAAACAAAATTTTTTCTTTCTCCCTCAAATGAGTGAGTTAAAGCCTCCGTCTTTGCCCGTCTGTCCTCATCACTAAGCAGATCAAGGTTGAGAAAATACACTCTGAGATATGCCATGATACAACCATCTGTTCTGTATAAAAAGCATCCCCTGATGTCCTTGACACCCATAAATTCATTTGTTGTTATCCTGGTTGTTGTCATCTGATTAACTCCCTATGTAAAACATTCTAATTAAATGGCAGACCTTCATCTTCAACTCCCGTCGGCAGATTCATAAATCCATCCGCAGACGCGGCTGCCGGAAGTGGTCTGCCATCCGGTGCAGCACCCGCATTGTTTGCCCCTGCCGACTTACTCTCCGCAAACTCCTGATCCTCTATAACAACATCTGTTGTGTACACCTTCTGACCGTCCTTGTTGGTGTAGCTTCCCGTCTGGATTCTCCCGGACACTACAATCTTCGTACCCTGATGAAGATACTTCTCCGCAAACTCAGCAGAGCGGTCAAACGCTACACAGGATATGAAATCCGCCGTCTGTCCACCGCTGTCACTTCTTCCTCTGCGGTCTACCGCCAGCGTATATCGCGCAATGGTGATTGGCTTTTCCCCCTGCGACACACGCACATCCGGATCTCTCGTCAGTCTGCCCATCAAAATAACTTTATTCATTAATTATTTTTAGTAGCAGACTGTATCGTATGTATGAAGGTATTGTAAAATA
>UQZF01000058.1 GCA_900545455.1 uncultured Eubacteriales bacterium | reverse complement strand
TGTGGTCATTACAAGTGCTTTCCCACATGCAATCCAGTCCGCGACCGCATCAACGAAATCTTCATTGTCGTAGCACGGAATACCTCCAACACCGAAACTCTCTATCACAAGCCCGTCATAATGTTCCTTGAGAAAAGAGAAAATGTCGGGATTCATACCAGGAACAAGTCTGAGCACGAACACTTTCGGATCAAGGCTTGTATAAAAATCAGGTCCTTCATCCGACACTTTCTCTTCAATGTAGTATCTTACTCTGCGGTCACGAACAATAGCAATCTCAGGAAAATCAATACTCTTAAACGCATTAAAACTCTTGGTATGTGTCTTGCGTGCACGGGTGCCGAGTATAACCTTGTTGTCGAAGAGAAGATGTACACCGTGGGCACGGTCGTCGCAGGCGAACACGATTGCATTTAAAAGGTTGCTTCTCGCATCTGAGTCGACGGATGCGAGAGGCCTTTGTGAACCGGTTATCACGATAGGTTTCATGCTGTTCTGAACCATGTAGGAGAGAGCAGCGGCAGTGTACGCCATTGTATCGGTGCCGTGTGTTATGACAAAGCCGTCATAGGATGTGTAGTGCTCCTTCAGGCATTTCACGATTGCAATCCAGTGCTGATAGCATATATTGGTGCTGTCAAGATTGAACAGACCGTAGGTTGTGATTGAACATATCTCTGTCACTTCGGGGATATATTCAAGTATCTCCTCGGAGGTGACGGATGGTGTCAGACCGCTGCTGGTCGGCTTCGATGCGATAGTACCGCCTGTTGTAATTAGTAGAATCCTTTTCATAGATAACCTCTTAGTTTTTATACGTTGAAACGGAACAGAACGACATCGCCGTCCTTAACCACATAATCCTTGCCTTCAAGACCGACAAGACCTTTTTCCTTGGCTGCTGCGTAGGAGCCGCAGTCGAGAAGATCCTGATAGTTGACAACCTCGGCACGGATGAAACCTCTCTCAAAGTCGCTGTGAATCTTGCCGGCTGCCTGAGGCGCCTTAGTACCCTTGGTTATTGTCCATGCTCTTGTCTCTGTAGGACCCGCCGTGAGATAGCTGATAAGACCGAGAAGAGAGTAGCTTGCTCTGATGAGCTTATCAAGACCTGATTCGGAAAGACCGAGGTCGGCTAAAAATTCCTTCTTGTCCGAATCATCAAGCTCGGAGATTTCCTCCTCAATCTTTGCACATACAACAAACACTTCGCTGCCTTCGGATTCGGCAAACTTACGAACCTCAGCAACATACTTGTTGGATGCGGCATCATCTGCCAAATCATCCTCTGATACATTGGCTGCGTAGATTACCGGCTTGGCTGTGAGAAGGGTATATGAAGCGATGAGAGCCTTCTCATCGTCATCGTCCGTCTCAAAGCTTCTTGCAGACTTGCCCTCCTCAAGATGGGCTTTTAGTCTCTTTAAAAGGTCATTCTCCTTTGCGAGAGCCTTGTCGTTCATGGCTGCACGTCCTACCTTGGCAATTCTTCTCTCGAGAATGTCTATATCGGAGAAGATGAGCTCAAGATTGATTGTGTCGATATCCCTTATAGGATCAACACTTCCGTCCACATGGACGATATTGCTGTCCTCAAAGCATCTTACGACATGGACAATGGCATCAACCTCACGGATATGTGAGAGAAACTGGTTTCCGAGACCTTCACCCTTGGAAGCACCCTTTACAAGACCGGCAATATCGACGAACTCGATTGCTGCAGGCGTAATCTTTGCTGAATTATAAAGTGCGGCGAGCTTGTTGAGACGCTCATCAGGAACCGTAACAATACCTACGTTAGGGTCAATTGTACAGAACGGATAGTTAGCGGATTCTGCACCTGCCTTTGTAAGTGAATTGAACAATGTACTTTTGCCGACGTTCGGCAGACCAACAATACCTAATTTCATAGTAATTCCTCGTTTCTGATTTGCTCATATATAGTAAAAATTCATTCCGACTAATAGTAGCATAATAATAAGAAAAAAGCAATGCGAAAGGTAAAGGTTATTGTAATTGGATTTTTATATGGTATAATAAATAGAATAGCGGCAGAGCCGCGAGACGGAGGTATGTTTTTATGAATACAACAATACGCTTTCCGCATCTTGGACTTACACTGAACCCGGGTAAGTCGTTCACGGTGTTTGGAATCGAGATTGCCTATTACGGAGTGATAATCGGACTTGCGATGCTCACGGGTGCGCTTGTTGCGTATAGGGAGGCGAAAAAGACGGGACAGAAGGTTGACGACTATGTCGACTTCATGCTGTACACCCTTATAGCCGCACTTATCGGAGCACGAATATATTATGTGATTTTCGAGTGGGATTATTACAGCGCACATCCGCTTGAGATACTCAATTTCAGAGCGGGCGGACTTGCAATATACGGCGGAGTGCTAGCGTCCGTGCTTACACTCTTCATATTTACGAGGGTTAAGAAGCTTAACTTCTGGCTTATGGCGGATACGGCTGTGCAGGGGCTTATAATCGGTCAGATAATAGGGCGCTGGGGCAACTTCTTTAACAGGGAGGCATTCGGAGGCTATACGGACAGCCTGTTTGCAATGCAGCTTCCCGTGACAGAGGCAAAGGGAATTACCGAGGAACTGATTGAGCATCTTGTCACAATCGACGGAGTAAGCTATGTGCAGGTGCACCCGACATTCCTCTATGAGGGAGTGTGGAATCTGCTGCTGTTTATAGGAATCTGTATTTACAAGAGACACAAGAAGTTCGACGGTGAGATTTTTGCAATCTACCTTATCGGCTACGGAGTGGGAAGATTCCTGATAGAGAGCCTCAGAACCGACCAGCTTGTGATAAAGGCACTCGGAGGAATAGCGGCATCGCAGGTTCTCTCGATAGTACTTATAATACTGGCGGTGGCTTTTGTAATCTACAACCGCGTAAAATTGAAAAGACAGAAAGAAGCATAGAAGCTTTTTAATATATAATTCAGACAGAAGCACTGCGGTGCCGGGCGTAAAGCCACGGCACCGCAGTGCTTTTTTGTGCAAAAATCACAATAAAAAATTGGTAATTTATTCTAATAAAGTAAAAAGTACTTGCTTTTAGCATGGTAAAGGTATAAAATGGCATCATAAGTGGTGGAAAGTGGTAAAAAGTGGTAGAAAGTGGTAGATATGGACTGCTTTTTGACATAAGTGAAGTACAATATGAGGGAAGGCGGTGATGACAATGTTCATGGGCGAGTACAGTCATTCTATTGACGCTAAGGGACGACTGATAATGCCTGCGAAGTTCCGCGAGCAGCTCGGCGATGAATTTGTTGTCACCAAGAGTCCGGATAAGTGTCTGTATGTATACACGAATGAGGAGTGGAAGAACTTCGAGGAGAAGTTAGCGACACTTCCGATAACGAACAAGGGGACGAGACAGTTCGTGAGATTTTTCTTAGCCGGAGCCGCAACATGTGAGGTGGACAAGCAGGGAAGAATACTGCTCCCCGCAGTGTTAAGAGAGTATGCAGAGCTTGACAAGGAGGTTGTACTTGCAGGCACGTCAAAGCGAATCGAAATCTGGAATAAGGACAGATATTTGGCCGACCAGAAGGAGTACGAGGACAACATTGATGAGATTGCATCTAATATGGAGAGCTTTGGATTCAGCATTTAAGGAGATTTTATATGGAGTTTGAACACATACCGGTATTGCTTAATGAAACTATAGACAGTCTTGCGATTAAGCCGGACGGAATCTATGTTGACGGTACGCTCGGAGGAGCAGGACATTCATACCATATCTGCGAGAGACTCGGGGAACATGGGCGCCTTATAGGCATTGATCAGGACGAGGAGGCTATTGAGGCGGCAACGAAGAGACTTGAGCCGTTTGCCGACAAGGTTACAATCGTCAGAAATAACTATGTGAATATGAGATCGGTTCTTGAAGAACTCGGAATAACCAGAGTTGACGGAATACTCCTTGATATAGGGGTATCTTCACATCAGCTTGATGATGCTGAACGTGGATTTACATATAAGGATGACGATGCGCCTCTTGACATGAGAATGGATAACAGACAGAGCCTCACGGCTGAGATTGTTGTCAATGAGTACAGTGAGAACGAACTTTTCCATATTATAAGGGATTATGGCGAGGATCAGTTTGCCAAGAATATTGCAAAGCACATTGTCAGGATGAGAAACGAAGTGGGGAGGATTACCACAACAGGACAGCTTGTGGAGGCGGTCAAGGCTGCAATTCCCATGAAGTTCCGCGCGACCGGAGGACATCCGGCGAAACAGACATTTCAGGCGATAAGAATAGAGGTCAACAAGGAACTCGAGGTGCTTGAGAATTCCATTGATGACATGATAGAGCTTTTGAATGACGGCGGTCGGCTGAGTATAATCACGTTCCATTCACTTGAGGACAGGATTGTTAAGAACCGTTTCAAAAAGAATGTCGACGTGTGTACATGTCCGCCTAACTTTCCGGTGTGCGTGTGCGGAAATGTTCCTAAAGGCGTGATAATCACGAGAAAACCTATTGTACCATCGGAGGAGGAGCTTGAGGTTAACAAGAGGGCTAAGAGTTCAAAGCTCAGAGTTTTTGAAAGAAGGCGGGAGGATTAAATGACAGAGAGAAGAGACAGAAATGCATACAGAACAGTATACATTAATGATAACCTTGCCCGTAAGCAGGAAGCTTATGTGCAGGCGGCACCGGCACGCCGTGAGCGTGTGGAACAGCCTGTACATACTCATGAGCAGGAGCACACCCATGTGCAGGCTCATGAGAACAGGAGAAATCAGGGATTAAGTGCAAGCTTTGGGTTTGCGTTCACAGTGGTCATGGCTGCGGCTATGGTTGTTATTTTCCTGACGCTTGTGAATTTTATATCGCTCAATATTGATATATCCCATAAGTCCAAGCAGATTGCTTCCCTCAGAAAGGAGCTTTCAACAGTGACCATGGAGAATGACAATATGGAGATGGCTATCAATTCATCGATTGATTACGATTATATCTACAAGGTTGCTACGGAGGAATTGGGAATGGTTTATGCTTCACAGAATCAGATAGTGACGTATGACCATGAGGACAGCGAGTATGTTGTCCAGTACAAAGATGTGGAGTAGAATCTGATATGAAGGATACAAGAACGCAATTGTCCAATGATGACGGTTCGGAAAAGAAACAATTTGCATTTGTGAAAAAAATTAAGACAAGGAAATTACGACGGAAGATGAAGATAAAGCTTATTATAGTTGTCAGCTTCGTCGTGGTTGCCTTGTTTTTGCTTGCAGGTGTGATGGTTAATATAAGCAGGAACAGCAAGGACAAGTATGTCAAGAAGGTTTTTGATAATTTGAAATATAAAAATTCGACCATTCTGGCAAAAAGAGGAGATATAACGGACAGAACAGGAACGGTTCTTGCATACTCCGAGAAGGTGTATAATCTTATTCTTGACCCGAATGCATACTGGCTTGATGATACGGACAGAGAACTTAATCTCAACGTGCTTGTGCAGTATTTAGGATGTGACAGGCAGGAGCTCATTGATATATTTGAGAGTCAGCGCGGTAACAACTGTGCATACAAGAGAATTAAGAGATATATGACTTATGATGAGGTGCAGGAGTACAAGGCAGCAAAAGAGGCGGATAACAAGATTAATTCTTCGTGGCTTGAGGAGGAATACATACGGACATATCCTTTTGGTTCAATGCTGGCATCCGTGCTAGGATATGCCACAGAGTCGACGGGAGTTATAGGAATTGAGAATTATTACAATTCATATCTTACGGGAACCAACGGAAGAGAGTATGGGTATGTCGGAGAGGACTTAGACGTCGAGACGACGATAAAGCCCGCAGTCAACGGCAACACCATAGAACTTACAATAGACAGCAATGTGCAGCGTATAGTTGAGAATAAAATAAGGGAGTTCAATGAGGCTTACGGCTCTAAACATACTGCGGTTATGATAATGAATCCCAACAACGGACAGATATTGTCGATGGCACAGTATCCTACATTTGACCTCAATAATCCGAGTGACCTTTCGACATATTATACAGGGGAAGAGCTTGCACAGATGGACAACGAACAGACTGTCGATGCACTTTATGACGTATGGAGTAATTTCTGCGTGTCCAATATATATGAACCCGGTTCCGTGTTCAAGGCATTTACGATTGCGAGCGGAATTGAGGAGGGAGTGCTTGACGGTACCGAGTCGTATTACTGTGACGGCTCAGAGGTGGTCATGGGAACGAAGATAAGCTGTGCGCATCCGGAAGGACACGGTGAGCTGACGGTCAGTCAGGCACTTGAGGAATCCTGTAATGATGCACTTATGCAGATGGCGGCAGCTATAGGCAAGGATATTTTTTATAACTATGTGGACAGATTTAATTTCGGTGCCAAGACGGGAATTGACCTTCCGTCCGAGGAATACGGACTTGTCATTAAAAAAGATATTGTAACGGATATCGATCTTGCAACCAACAGTTTCGGTCAGAACCTCAACGTAACGATGGTTCAGGAGATGGCGGCATTCTGTTCGCTTATCAACGGGGGATATTACTATCAGCCGCATCTTGTCAAGGAGATAAAGAGTACAGGCGGTGAAGTTTTGGTTGAAAACGAAAGTGTCCTTGTGAGAAGAACAGTGTCTGAGGAGACGTCAAAGGTTCTCAGGGGATATCTTAAAAATGTTGTTGACTACGGAACCGGAGGCTATCTTAAGATTGCAGGATACAGTGTCGGAGGCAAGACGGGAGCGGCAGAGAAACAGCCTAGAGACAAGCAGCACTATGTAACATCATTTATCGGTTTTATGCCGGCAGAGGATCCTCAGGTTGCTTTCTATGTGGTGCTTGATGAAGCTCAGGTTGAAGATTTTGACACATCGAGAGCGGCACAGGAACTTGCCAGGGACATAATGATTGACCTTATACCGTATCTTGAGATATATCCTGTCGATGAGTCCTACGAGATTAATGTCGGCGGACTTCCGACACAGACCGAGCCACAGACTGAGACAGCCGAATCCGAGACTGCGGAGGAATCGGGAGAGGATGTGACAGGTGCCTCTGAGGAGCAGTCGGAGCCGTCGGGCGAAGTGCCGTCCGAAAATGCCACACAGGAGACATCGTCTGCGGAGAACTCGGGCGAGGGCTTGACAGCGACAGAATAATACATACTTTCCGAACCTTCATAATAGAATGTAGTACCGGCAGCTTAGGCGGCCGGTGCTATGCGTTTTGGAGCTTTATGGAGGCGGTGTATGATAATACAGGGCAGCAAAAGCAGGATGAAGAAAAAGCTGTTTTGGGGTATTTCACTTGTGACGGCAGTTATTGTTGTGCTGCTTGGCAGACTTGCGGTTATTATGCTTGTTGAGTCGGAATATTACGGACAGCGGGCAAAAGAACTTCATGAGAGGGAGCGCCCGATTAAGGCGGCGAGGGGGAGAATAATCTCAGGTGACGGCACGGTACTTGCGTCTAACAGAACAGTATGTACGATATCTGTGGTTCATGCACAGATATCGGATGCACAGAGGGTGATAGACGTTCTTTCAACCGAACTTGACATGGACAGGGAAAAGGTCGCAAGGAGTGTAAACAAGGTGTCGTCGATGGAGAGGATAAAGACCAACGTGTCAAAGGAAGTCGGCGACGCGATAAGAGAATACAATTTAGACGGTGTTAAGGTCGATGAGGACAGCAAAAGATATTATCCGTTCGGAAATCTCGCATCGAAGGTTATAGGCTTTACGGGAAGTGACAATCAGGGGATTATAGGACTTGAAGTGAAGTATGAGGAGGAACTTGCTGGCGAGGCAGGGCAGATTCTCACAATGACAGATGCCTCCGGAATAGAGCTTAAGGAGGAAGGAGAGAGCAGGATTGAACCTGTTGCGGGAGATGACCTTGTGATAAGCCTTGACTATAATATCCAGACATACGCACAGCAGGCGGCGTATAAGGCATACGAGGCTAAAGGTGCAAAGAGAGTATCAATCATAGTCATGAATCCGCAGGATGGCAGGATATACGCGATGGTAAATGTGCCGGAGTACGACCTCAATTCGCCGTACAGCCTGACGGAGGAGTATGGCGATACATCCGGGCTTGACAGTGGGCAGAAGATGGAGCTTTTGAATAATATGTGGCGCAATTTCTGCATTAATGACACTTATGAGCCGGGTTCAACTTTTAAGATGATTACGGCGACTGCTGCACTTGAGAAAGGGGTTGTAAGTCTTTCGGACAGCTTTTACTGTAAAGGAAGTCTTACAATAGGCGGAAGAACGATACGCTGTCATAAGATAGCGGGACACGGCTCGCAGACATTTGCACAGACACTTATGAATTCATGCAATCCGGCGTTCATAACATGGGGCAGCAGAGTCGGGGCGGAGGATTTTTACTATTATCTGGAAAAGCTCGGGCTGCTTGCAAAAACGGGGGTTGACCTTCCGGGCGAGGCGGGGACGATAATACATAAGCTTGAAAATGTGGGTGAGGTGGAACTTGCGACAATGAGCTTCGGACAGTCGTTTCAGATAACGCCGCTGCAGCTTCTCAGGGCGGCAAGTGCGATAATTAACGGCGGAACACTTATCACGCCCCATTTTGCGGTTAAGACGGTGAATGGTGAGGGAGAGACCACGAAGGTGTTTGAGTATCCGACGACAGAGAATGTGGTATCAAAAGAGAACAGCGAACTTATGAAAAGCCTGCTTGAGAAGGTAGTGGCGGAGGGGGGAGGAAACCGCTGTTATATCGAGGGCTACCGTATAGGGGGCAAGACGGCGACATCGCAGAAGCTTCCGAGAGGTTCGGGAAAATATATTGCATCGTTTATCGGGTTTGCGCCGGCTGACAATCCGCAGGTCATAGCAATGTGTATCATTGATGAACCGCAGGGGATATATTATGGTGGAACAATAGCCGCTCCGGTTATAAAGGAGGTGTTTGACAATATACTTCCGTATCTTGGAATTGAGCAGGAAACGGTTGAATTTT
Organism: uncultured Eubacteriales bacterium; assembly: GCA_900545455.1. GTDB lineage: Bacteria > Bacillota > Clostridia > Lachnospirales > Lachnospiraceae > CAG-882. Next base: position 4,902 of record UQZF01000058.1, on the reverse strand, counting down.
CTACGGAATAGAGATATTATAAAAAATAAATCACGAAGATCAGTGATTATAAAGCGAAACAGGAGATATTGACATGGATTTGAACGGAAAAAAGGTAATAGTTGTAGGTTCAGGTATAAGCGGTATCGGTGCGGTGAAGCTTCTTAGCGAGGTCGGAGCGGTCCCGGTACTTTATGATGGTAATGATAAGCTTGTAAAAGAGGAGGTTCAGGCTAAATTCCCCGATGGAGTTCAGGCGGAGATTGTGCTCGGTGAACTTACGAATGAACTTGTTAAAAGTGCGGACCTTGCGGTTATAAGTCCGGGTGTGCCGATTGACAGTCCTGTTGTTGTCATGTTCAACAATGCGGGAGTTCCGGTGTGGGGCGAGATTGAGCTTGCCTACAATTATGAGAAGGGTGTTGTGGCTGCAATTACTGGAACTAACGGAAAGACGACCACGACAACGCTTGTCGGCGAAATCATAAAAGCATGGGGAAAAGAGACATTTGTTGTAGGAAATATAGGTAATTCATACACGGCTGAGGTACTTAAGACCAATAAAGATTCTGTGACGGTAGCTGAGATTTCCAGCTTCCAGCTTGAGACAGTACATGAGTTCAGGCCAAGGGTCAGCGCAATCCTTAACATAACGCCGGATCACCTTAACAGACATTACACGATGGAAAATTATGCCGCGGTTAAGGAGCGCATTGCGGCAAATCAGACCAAGGACGACTTTGTTATTTTGAATTATGACGACGAAGTTCTGAGAGCGTTCGGGGAACAGACGAGTGCGACACCTGTATATTTTTCGAGAAAGCATAAGGTAAATCACGGTACATATCTTGAGGGAACCATGATTAAGTACACTGACGGTGAGAAGGAGACGGATGTTATAGATGTCAGGGATATGCTCCTTTTCGGTGCACATAATCACGAGAATGTCATGGCTGCTGCTGCAATATGTATAAAGATGGGAGTTCCCGTAGAGGTTATTGCCGACACAATCAGAAATTTCAAGGCGGTTGAGCACAGAATAGAATATGTGAGAACACTTGACGGTGTCGAGTACTACAATGATTCTAAGGGAACCAATCCGGATTCCACAATCAAGGCGATTGAGGCTATGCCTAAGAAGACAATCCTTATCGCCGGAGGTTATGATAAGCATTCGGAGTTCGATGAGATGATTAAGGTGTTTGGCGACACCATAATTGAGCTTGTGCTTTTGGGAGTTACGAAGGAGAAGATTGCATCGGCGGCAAGAGCGCAGGGCTTTGAGAACATTAAGTTCGTTGAAACGCTCAAGGAGGCTGTCGAAGTCTGCCATGCCGATGCAAAGGATGGTCAGATTGTACTTCTCTCTCCGGCATGTGCAAGCTGGGATATGTTTAAAAGCTATGAGGAGCGCGGAAAACTGTTCAAGCAGTATGTGAATGAGCTTTAGGAGGATTGCCGATGGCAAAACATCGTGAAAAAACGAAATATTTTGATTATTCACTGCTTGTGATTATTTTGTTTCTCGTGTGCTTCGGACTTGTGATGGTGTACTCGACAAGTTATTACAGCGGAATGAGAATGAAGAATCCTGACCCGGCGTTCTACCTGAAAAAGCAGGTTATATCAACAATAATAGGCTCGGTTGTGTTTGTTTTCTGTATTTTTTTTGACTACAGATTTTATTACAAGCTGGCACCGTTTATATATTTTGGTGCACTTTTGTCAGTACTTCTTATACTCACGCCGCTCGGAGTGGAAATTAACCATGCCAGACGATGGATTAATGTGGGCTTCGGTACGATACAGCCTGCAGAGATATGCAAGCTTGCAGTTATTATAACCGTTTCGTCATTTGCGGTGTATGTGGGAAAAGGTATCGACAAATGGAGAAATCTCTTCGTGGTCGGTGCGATAACGGCGGTACCGACGGCACTTATTCTTGTGATTACAAGCAATTTGAGTTCGGCCATTATCGTATTCGGAATCGGGGTTGTAATATATTTTGTTGCCACGAAGAGATATTGGCCTTTTGTGGTGGCAGGTGTGCTCGGAATAGCAGCGGTTGTGGCTTTTATGCTGTACATACACTATTATGTCGATCCTGTCACGGCGGGAGTTGAGATTGACGAGGACACGGGCTTTAGAATGATGCGTGTGCTCGCGTGGAGACATCCCGAGGAGTACGCATCGGGCAAAGGCTACCAGACACTTCAGGCGTTGTATGCGCTCGGCTCGGGCGGCTTTTTCGGCAAGGGGCTGGGGCAGAGCATTCAGAAGCTCGGCTTCATACCCGAGGCGCAGAACGATATGATATTCTCGGTTGTGTGTGAGGAACTGGGGCTTTTTGGGGGTATATGTCTTATACTTCTTTTTGTCATGATGATATGGCGCTTTATGGTGATAGCGCTCAACGCACCTGACCAGTTCGGATTTCTTCTCGTGACGGGAGTTGCGGCACATATCGCGATACAGGTTATCCTAAATATCGCGGTTGTAACCAACGTCATTCCAAATACGGGAATAACGCTGCCGTTTATAAGCTACGGAGGTACATCGGTAATGTTCCTCATGGCGGAGATGGGAATTGTATTAAACGTCTCAAGGCATATAAGATACAGGCATGATTAAATCAACATAATCGTATGATATATCGCTCATCATAAGGCGTTTTCGGCATATAATAATATGTATACCGGTAATGGAGGAATTATATGCAGGGCAACGAAAATGCTGTGGTTGTATATCCGTGCGGCAGACTTTCAGGTGAGATAAGGCTTCAAGGAGCTAAAAATTCGGTACTCCCGGTTATGGCGGCGGCATTGCTCAACAAAGGAATCTCGGTGCTTTATAACTGTCCGGAGATTGCCGACGTATATATTATGGCTGAGCTTTTGAAAATATGCGGATGCAGTGTTGAGTTTAACAACCACACAATGACGATTGATGCATCGGATGCGGATAACGGGATTTTGAGCGGTGAGTACGGGACAAAGATGAGAGCATCGGTGATTCTCATGGGAAGCTGTCTTGGACGTTTCGGGAAATTTGTCATGCCCCCGCCGGGCGGATGCGCGATTGGCAAAAGACCTGTTGATTTCCATGTGGATGCGATGAGAAAGCTTGGAGCTCATGTGGTCAGCGAGGACGGAGGCATTGATGCCTATGTTGAAAGGGAAGGGCTGAAGGGAAATGAGATAAGACTTCCTTTTCCGAGCGTCGGTGCCACGCAGAATATTCTTCTGGCGTCGGTGTGCGCCGAAGGACAGACAAAGATTCGTAATGCGTCCATGGAACCGGAAATATGGGATTTGTGCGGATTTTTAAGGCTGTTGGGGGCGGAGATTGACGGAGAACGAACCGGAACGATAACGGTAAAACCGGGTGGAAGAGAACACGGACGTGATATAGAATATACTGTTCCGGCGGACAGAATTGTGGCAGGTACAATTCTCACAGCGGCGGCAGGGTGTTCGGGAAATGTATATATTCCCAATGTTGAATGTGACAGGATAGGAAGCGTGATCAGACATCTTGGGGCAAAGCCGTCGGCTGACGGTATCGGTGTCATCATTAACACTGACAGGAGAAAAGAGCTGGAATGTGTTATTTCGACAGGACCTTTTCCTGAATTCCCGACGGATATGCAGTCAATTTTTCTTTCACTCATGGCGGTTTCAGGAAGCTTCTGCATCATGGAGGAAAATGTGTTTGACACGAGATTTGCCGCTGCTTATGAGCTTAATAAGCTTGGAGCGGACATAAGAACGGAGGGAAAGCTTGCGTATGTATACGGAAGGAGAAGGCTTCATGGCGGAACCGTGACGGCAGGCGACCTGCGCGGTGGGGCGGCTCTTGTGCTTGCGGGACTTTTTGCGGATGAACCTGTCACGGTAAGAGGATGCAGGTATATCAGAAGAGGCTATGAAAATCTCCCCGGAGATTTGAGAAATCTCGGAGCAAAAATAGTTGAATGCAGTGAATAAGGAGAAAGGTAATAATGTCACGAACCGAAGGAAAGAAAAGACACATACTGCTTAAAATTATGATTGTGCTTGTGATACTTTCATGTCTTGCCGGTGCGGCAGTATATGCGGCAGTAAAATATTTTAAGGTTACGGGCATAACTTATGAGGGCACCGACAGATACACGGATGAGGAACTGACGGCGTATATATTCGGTGATGCGTTGAATCTGAATTCGCTTAAGCTGGGATATGATTTGAAACATGATTATCAGAAAGCATCAATACCGTTTATCGAGACTTATGAGATTGAAATCGAATATCCCGATAAAGTCCATGTGGTTTTGTATGAGAAAAGTATAGTTGCCTATGTTATTTATAAGGAGAACTATATGTATTTTGACAAGGATGGTATAGTCGTGGAAACCTCGGCAGACCAGGTTTCGGATGTACCGCTGATAGACGGACTGAAATTCGACAGTATTGTACTTTATAATCCTCTTCCGATAAAGGACGAATCGGTGTTCAACACCATTCTTGATTTGTCGCAGAATCTCCGTAAATATGAAATTGCGGTGGATAAGATACATTTCAATGATGATCTGTCCATCGTACTGTACATAGGCAATGTGAGGGTCAATTTCGGAAAAGGTGACAAGCTGAGTGAAAAACTTCATGAATTAAAACAGATGGAGGCAGAGCTTGTCGGGCTGTCGGGAGTTCTTGATATGGAAAATTATTCCGAGGGAACAGAATTTATTACATTTAAGAAAGATAAACAGTAAAAAAGAACAATTTTTTTGCAAAATAGTAAAAAAGCAGTTGATATTTTCACAATAAGACTATATTATAAAAGAATGAGTTATGCAATTGTTAAGGAGGGAATCGGACGTGTTGGAAATCAAGTCGAACGATACAGAGGCATCAGCTAAGATTATTGTTGTTGGTGTCGGTGGAG
>UQZF01000057.1 GCA_900545455.1 uncultured Eubacteriales bacterium | reverse complement strand
CATTGACACCAAAGCCATCCATCTCGACAAGCATCTGGTTCAATGTCTGCTCACGCTCGTCGTGTCCGCCACCCATTCCTGTGCCACGGCGTCTGGCTACTGCATCAATCTCATCGATAAATACGATACAAGGAGCCTTCTCCTTTGCCTGACTGAAAAGGTCACGAACCTTGGAGGCTCCCATTCCGACGAACATCTCGACGAACTCGGAACCCGAGATTGAGAAGAACGGAACATTTGCCTCACCCGCAACAGCCTTTGCAAGCATCGTCTTACCTGTTCCCGGAGGACCTACGAGAAGAAGTCCCTTCGGCATCGAAGCACCTACATCGGTGTACTTTGACGGATTGTGAAGATAGTCAACTATCTCAGCGAGGTTCTCCTTCGCCTCGTCCTCACCTGCGACATCGGAAAAATGTATGCCCTCAGTGGACTGCACATATATCTTCGCGTTGCTCTTTCCCATGCCGAACGCCATGGAATTTTTGCCACCGCCCATCTGCTGCATGAGCTTTCTCGACATATACTGACCGAGAACTATGAAAATGACGAGTGGCAGGATGCCTGTCACGAGGAAGCTGATTATAGGAGATGTCGTCTTTTCAATCTCCTTCGTGAAGCTCGCACCCGCATCGTAAAGGCGCTCCGTGAGGTTAGGATCGTTCATCGTTCCCGTCTTGTAGACAGCGGTGTTATCCTTGTCGGTGAACACGATCTCCGAATTGCCGACCTCGACCTGACCTACATTTTTTTCCTCAATCATTCTCATAAACGTGCCATAGTCAACCTCGGTGACCTGACGCTCCATGAGAATCGGAGATACAATGAGATTAAACAGAACTAAAAGTAAAAGAACTATGCCGTAATAGAATATCAACGGTTTCTTAGGTGATTTGATTTCCTTCATGCAATGCTCCTCCTGTGTTAAAAATTGTGGTTTTTTATTTATTTTATTGTATCACTAATTTTGTTAAGATTCTACGGACAAAGATTAAGGATTCATAACCTAATTATTAAAAAACAAATCCCGCTGTCATAGTTTTAAACTATTGCAATCGCATATAAACATATATTTTTATATATTGCATTCCGATGATATACTTCACACAAAGCATCATTCACCGCAGCCCTTACAGATTGCAGGCTGCCAAATCCACATACCATAACAGGAGGCACAGTATGCAGACATCCATAATCGGTTACCCGCGCGTAGGCTCATTGCGCGAGCTCAAATTTGCCACGGAAAAATATTTTAAGAAGGAAATCACTGCCAACGAGCTGTACGGCACAGCCAAGGGAATCCGCAGACAGCAGTGGCAGCTTCTAAAGGCGTCGGGGCTTGATTTTATCCCGTCAAACGATTTTTCATTCTATGACACGACACTCGACACGGAGGTTCTCTTTAACATAATCCCCGACCGCTATAGGGAGCTTAACCTCCCCGAAATCGACACCTACTTTGCAATGGCAAGAGGCTATCAGGGCGATGCGGGCGATGTCAAGGCTCTCGCCATGAAAAAGTGGTTCAACACCAACTATCACTACATGGTTCCCGAGCTCGACGACAACACCGAAATCAGGCTTGCGGGCAATAAGCCGTTCAGCGAGTTTAGCGAAGCCAAGTCATTAGGCATCCTGACCAAGCCCGTGATTTTGGGGGCATTCACGCTCTTAAAGCTTATAAGATACACGGGATGCCGCACGGCAGACGACTGCATCGAGGCGGTTGCGGACGCATACCGTGAGCTTCTCACCCGCTTTGACCGTCTTGGCGCAGAGTGGCTCCAGTTCGACGAGCCGTATCTGGTGCACGATTTAGGCTCCGAGGATATTGAGCTGTTCGTCCGCCTGTACGAAAATATTTTGCAGAACAAAAACAGCCGACAGGTTAAGGTACTTTTGCAGACCTATTTCGGCGACATACGCGACTGCTACAACGAGGTGTGCACCCTTGCTTTTGACGGAATAGGACTTGATTTTCTTGAGGGAAAGCAGACACTCGAGCTCGTGAAAAAGAACGGCTTTCCACAGGATAAGCTTCTCTTTGCGGGGATTGTAAACGGAAAGAATATCTGGAGAAACGACTATGCAAAGTCATTGAAGATAATAGATTTTCTCACATCCGAGGGCATCGGCACCGTGCTTAACACCTCATGCTCACTTCTTCATGTCCCATACACACTTCTCAACGAGAAGAAGCTGCCTGACAGATACAAGGAGCACTTTGCGTTTGCACAGGAAAAGCTCGCGGAGCTTGGTGAGCTTAAAACGCTCTGCGGCTGTGCGGATGAAACCAGCGACGATGCGTCCAAGGTCTGCTCCGACAATCCTCTTTTCACAGCCAATCAGGCACTCCACGCGTCAAGACCTGACAAGGACAACGAGGCTGTAAAGACAAGGCTTGCAAGGATTAAGGAGAGCGATTTTACAAGACTTCCCGCTTTTGCGGAGCGCGAGAAGCTTCAAAAGGAGGTATTCGCCCTTCCGTTCCTGCCTACCACAACCATCGGTTCATTTCCGCAGACTGCCGATGTCAAAGCCAACCGCTCAGCCTTCAAAAAGGGCACTATAGATAAGGCTGAGTACACCTCCTTCAACCGCCAGAAGATTGCCGAGTGCGTGAAGCTTCAGGAGGAGCTTGGACTTGATGTGCTTGTTCACGGGGAATATGAGAGAAATGACATGGTGGAATACTTCGGAGAACAGCTCGACGGGTATCTTTTTACCGAAAAGGCATGGGTTCAGTCCTACGGCACGCGCTGTGTTAAGCCGCCGATTATCTGGGGCGACATCTCGCGCAGCAGCCCTATGACCGTCGAGTGGTCGGTATATGCTCAGAGCCTCACCTCAAAGCCGATGAAGGGAATGCTAACAGGTCCGGTCACGATACTCAACTGGTCATTCCCGCGCGAGGACATCCCTATGAAGGAGAGCACCTACCAGCTTGCACTCGCCATCCGCGACGAGGTCCTCGACCTTGAAAAGAACGGCATACGCATCATACAGATTGACGAGGCTGCGCTCCGCGAAAAGCTCCCGCTCAGAAAGAGCGACTGGTACAGCGAATACCTCGACTGGGCGATTCCCGCCTTCAACCTCGTTCACAGCGGCGTGAAGCCCGAGACACAGATTCACACGCACATGTGCTACAGTGAATTTACCGACATAATAAAAGCCATCGATGACATGGACGCCGATGTGATCACCTTTGAGGCATCGCGCTCAGACCTTCTCATCCTCGATGCACTCAATGAAAACGGTTTCCGAACCGAGGTGGGACCGGGAGTGTATGACATACATTCTCCGCGCGTCCCTTCCGTCGAGGAATTGAAGGATGCCATCCTTAAAATGTTAGAAAAAATAAGCCCGCAGAAGCTATGGGTAAACCCTGACTGCGGACTCAAGACAAGAGGTGTCCCTGAGACTGTCGCAAGTCTCAGAAACATGGTCGAAGCCACAGCTTTAATCAGAAAAAGCTTCCTCTAAGCATCTCATAATTATCATACGTCATAAGCGCCGTCTCCGTGGTACCCGCAAAGCTTACGGTATATGTCCATCTTCCGTACTGTGTAAGCCTTGCTATCGCGGAGACATTTATAATGTAGGAACGGTGGCTTCGTATAAACTCTGACGCCGGGAGCTTTTCAAGAAGCTCGGTGAGCGAGATGTTCATACGGTACACCTCCTTCGCCGTCACAAGTCTCGTGGAGCCGTTAAGCCTCTCGGCAAAAATAATATCACCAATGTCAATAAAGGCAATCTCATCCTTTCCGCGAACCGCGAGCTTGTTTTGCAGGCGCGGTACTGATTTTGCGGCGTTTTCCACCGCACTTTCTGTCGCATTTTCAGCCGTGGCTGACACCGTTACCTCTCCGACACTCCCCTCATTTTCCGCCGCCCCCGCACTGTTTTTTAGCCGAATATCCATGTCCTTGATTTTTTCAAGCGTCCTTCTGATACGCTCGAGATTGAACGGCTTCACGATATAGTCGAACGCATATATCTCAAAGGCATCCGCCATGTATTCGCTGTGCGCCGTCGCGAACACAATCTTTACATCGGGCGATATGTCGCAGAGACGGCGGGCACAGTAAAGCCCGCTCTCTCCGTTCAAATCTATATCTACAAATACTACCCCCGTCGGAGCTTTATTAAAGGCTTCAACTGCTTCGTCGGGAGTTGACGCCTGCGCCGTGACCGCAAAGCCCTCAACTCTCTCAACCATCTTTTTTAACAGACCTCGGATGAGCTCGTCATCCTCCACAAGCATAACCTCTATCATTTTCTGCTCCTTATTTGTCAGCCTTTTCCGTCTTTGCCGAAACGTACTCGGCAATGCCCTTGCCTATGTTGTCCTTCATATCCGTGTCGGCAAGCACATTCTTCATATTGTAATAATCGAGAACCCCTAAATTTCCGCTGTTGAGTGCGTTTGCAATCGCCTCAGGAATCATAGCCTCCGCCTTGACAACCTCGGCTCTCATTTCCTGCTCAAGGGCAACCGCCATCGCTCTTCTCTCCTCAGCCTTTGCCTGTGCTATGTTCTTGTCCGCCTCAGCCTGCAAGCTCTGGAGCTGTGCTCCGATGTTTCTTCCTATATCAATGTCCGCAATATCAATTGATATAATCTCATAAGCCGTCTCGGCGTCCAAGCCCTTTTCAAGCACAACCCTTGAAATCTCGTCGGGATTTTCGAGCACAGCCTTGTGCGATGCGGATGAGCCTACCGTTGTGACGATACCCTCGCCGATTCTTGCAAGAACCGTAGCCTCACCTGCACCACCGATAAGCCTGTCTATGTTGGTTCTAACAGTAACTCTCGCCTTTACAAGAAGCTCAATGCCGTCCTGCGCCATCGCAGACACAAGTGCGGTCTCAATAACCTTTGGTGTTACACTCATTTTTACAGCCTCAAACACGTCACGTCCCGCAAGGTCTATCGCCGATGCGCGCTCAAAGCTCATTTCTATTCCGGCACGCTCGGCTGCTATGAGCGCATTGACAACGCTGTCGACATTTCCGCCTGCGAGATAGTGTGCCTCAAGCTGATTAACCGTGACATTGATTCCCGCCTTGGTAGCCTTGATGAGCGGAAAAACAATCTTTGAAGGCTTAACACGTCTTAACTTCATACCGACAAGATTGAACACTCCGATTCTCGCTCCTGCTGCCACCGCTGAAATCCACAGTCCCACAGGGACAAAAATCAGAAACAATGCCACCAGCAGAACCACAACTCCCAAAATCACTAACTTTACAACCATATTTATTTCCTCCTTCAGTAAATTTGTTTAAATTATCTTCACGAGCAGCGTATTATCCCTCTGCCCGATAATTTTTATCCTGTTTCCGTGCTGGATATACTTACCGTCGAATGCTCTGACCGCGAGCTCCACGCCGTCGAACATTCCCTTTCCGAACGGTCTTAAGTCGGTAATAGCCATCCCTTCCTTATCTATAAGGCAGCTCAAGTCGTCATCGTCGATATACTCGGTGACGCTGCTCATCTCATCATTCAGAACAATCGGGGATGATTTTCTCGGCAGATGCAAAACGAGCATAACAATCGTCATCATCACCGCCAGCACTACCACAACAATGATGGTGTGCATAATTCCCTGCTCAATGCTCTTTGATGTCATAAGGACGCCCGCTATCAGACAGATAATACTGCTTATCCCGGGCAGTCCGAACCCCGGAACGCACATCTCCACCCCCGCGAGGACAAAGCCCGCAATCACCAGAATCCATCCTATTGTCGTAATCGTTTCCATGTGTCTCCTCCTTTCCGCACTTTTCCCGGCTTATTTAGGAATATTCACCGTAAAATTCGTCCTTCCGTCCGCCACGGTACACGAGGCATTTCCGCCGTACTTTGCGGAGAGCTTCGATACAATGTAGAGCCCCATACCGTGACCTTCATCCCTCTTCGTTGTAAAGCCCGGAAGAAAAAGCCTGCTTCTTACCGCCTCGGGAACTCCCCTTCCCGTGTCGGACACCTCTATTATGTAGCTGTCCTTTGTCTCCGTTATGTCGAGCAGAACCTCTCTCCTTGAAAGCCCTTCATCGCTCACTGCCCTGAACGCGTTGTCAATCAGGTTTCCGAGAATCCTGCACAGCTCCCAGTCCGTCATCGCAATACCCTTGAGGCTTGATTTTATCTCGGGGCAGAAGCTTATCTGCGCCCCCTCCGCCTCGGCGCTCTTTGCCATGATTAAGGCATTGACCGCGGGAATCGATGTCTTTAACGCCTTGCTTGTCTTTAGTATGTCCTTGTATATCGGCTGTAAAAATTCCTTGAGCTCGTCGTATTCTCCAAGCTCAGCCATGCCATACACAATCTGCATCTGATTGAGTGCATCATGCCGTGATGCCCGAAGCTTCGCGTTCATCTGCGACAACTGGTCAACTCTCTCCTCCATCTCCGTCTGAAGCATCTGCATCCGCCTTATAACTGCCACAAGAGCAATCACGCAGCCCACAAGCAGTGCCACCACAATCAGACAGAAAATCAAGCTTATTTCCATATATCACTCCTCATTCTCCCTGCTGCACCATGAATAAGTGTCCTCCATGTAATTCTTCCAATCCTCGATAAGCTCCTCGTAGGTCTTATCCGTAACCGTTGTCAGGTCATGATTATCGCAGACATAGTCGATAATCTTCTGCTCTCCATAAGTATCACACAGGTAATACACAAAGGATGCACCCGTTTCATAGCTGGCATTAGGATCATAATACTGTCCGTAATATATCATGAGATTATTCACATCCACGCTGTCCGTCCTCATATCAATCGGACACCCGTTTTTTTCCATGAACTGCTTCAAAAAGCTGAGTTTTTCATTGTTCTGTGCCCCATCATTGTAATCCAATGTGAGAAAATCATACGCATAGTAATTATATCTCATGTCGAACGCTCTCGCCCAGCCCTCCACTGTCCAGTGGTATGAAAGCGAGGTCGGAGTACACAATGCGTGTATGTATTCATGTGAGAGGGACGATACGTTTCTCAAATGAATTTCACCCGTTTCACCCGTTCCGGTAACCCCATCATAGTAAGATTCCCTGCCGCTTTCGATTATGACGGGAACATTCATGACATCACTTTTAAGCTTGAAGAGCTCCTTATACTGCTTCATCTGTTCCGTATTAATCTCATAGAATTTTTTTGTCTCGGCATAGTCCTCATGCAAAAATTTTTCCGTTACAAGCGGATTGCTTCCGTAGGTCGCATCCTTCCAATTCCTTGTCATGTAAAAAACCGCATACCCGTTATAGGCTATATACTGGTAGCTGTACCCGCCCGATGTGTAGAGCATCCCCGATACGGGCTCAGCAAGCGTAAGACCTTTGTCACCGTACCACTTTTCCAGCTCCGCAATAAATTCACCGTTGGTTTCAAGGCTTCCGCTCTTTATAAGCAGCTCACAAAATGCCGCCTCGCCGTTATTAACTATATACTCGCGCACGAACGCATTTGAGACGCCCTCGGCTGCCCTCACCTCATCGCCCGTCACAAAGCTCTCATCGAAGCACAGTAGGTTGAGGTCATAGCTGTTGTATCCGATGTCAAATACCGGCTGTGCGGCTTCTTCGTCATTCCCGCCGTTCTTTAAAGCCTCCTCACACAAATACTCGGCATAACCGTGCGCCACACCATAATTACAGTATCTTCCGTATGCGGTCAGTAAAAGCTCCGTCACATAGTCAGCGCCCTTCCAGTCCGTCACGCTTGCGAAAAGACTCACCGTATCGCCGTCCTCATCAATTTAATACGAATTGTTGAGTGCTTCCCCTGTGTAAATGTAGACACTCACTTTTCCGTCAAAACCTATTCTTGCAAGCGTCGTCTCCGTCGCCTCGATGCAAGCCTGCCGCTCCTCGTCGGATATATCCGGCTGGAAACCGTATGTCCTGTTCCCGACGCCTGTCACATCCATCTTCTCCGTGACCGAATGTATCCTGAAATTGTCGGGATATATTACATACACGGACTCATACTCAAGCGCGCCGTAGTCCTGCGGCTTGCTATCCGAACCCCTATCGCACGCCGTGAGCAGTAACACGGCACAGATAAGAATTATCAATTTACGCTTCATATATATCTGTCTCCCTCACTTATTGTATGTTTACATACTATCACAAAAAAATATTATTTTAAGGCAAAACCTCTGAATTATACATTTCAGGCATTGAACTGACAACCGAAAAACAAAGAGCACCCACCCAAAAGGCGGATGCTCCGTTATAAAGCCAACGCTCTGTTTATTTTCAATTCTTCTGCGCTCTCGCGTCGTCAATGTAGTGTGCAACAATGTCAGCGGTCGCATCAACTCCGAGCCTGCTGTTGATGCAGATGTCGTAATTTCTCGAGTCGCCCCACTTGCCCTGACAATATGTGTTGTGATAGGACTTTCTCTTCTTGTCCTGCTGCTCGATAAGCTTCACAGCCTTATCCCTCGTCGTCTGATAGCGCTCCATGATTCTGTGAATCTTGTTCTCCATGCTGCCGAGCACGAATACGGTGATAAGGTTCGGATTGTCCTTCAAAACCTCCTCCGCGCATCTTCCGACGATGACGAACGACTTGCCCTCGTCAGCCATGCCCTTTAAGTACTTAAACTGCATCCATGCGAGATTCTCCTCAGGAGATGTGCTGAAGCCTCTCACCGACCTTGTAAAAAATGAAGACTTGGACTTCTCGTCATACTTTCCGAGAGCCTGCGCATCAAGATTCTTCTGATTCGCAATATCCTCGAGCAGATTGCTGTCGTATAGAGGGATATTGTACTTCTCAGAAAGAAGCTGTGCCACTGCGTGACCGCCGCTTCCGAACTCACGGCTTACTGCAATAATCAGTTGTTCACCCATATAAATGCCTCCTCTTCGCATCATTGCATCGGTTATAAACAGTTATATAACTTATCCGTTTCGGTAAAAAAATATAACTATTCATAACCACATCTGCAAAACTGCGGCTTCTGAATAGTTATATTTTACATTAAAATACCTGTTTTTGTAAATAGTTTTCTTATAATTCTTTGAATTTTCTATAAATTGTTCTACTGTTCGACACCGTAGACTTTTACAGGTATCTCACATAGATGCTCACCATCGAGAGAAGAATTACAATGACTGTCGCAGGAACGGCAACCTTACAGTACTTACCCCATGTTACAGGGTAGCCCTCTCTTGAAGCGATTGAGGTTCCGACTACGTTAGCAGAAGCACCGATAGGTGTCGCACTTCCTCCGATGTCGGTTCCCATTGCAAGTGTCCATGCAAGAACCGAGAGATCCGCACCTGTTGTAGCGGAGAGTGTCTTTATAACCGGAATCATTGTTGCCGCAAACGGAATATTGTCGATAAACGCACTCGCAATGGCTGATACCCAGATAATAATTGCTATCATTACCATTATGTTTCCGCCGCTGACCTTTCCAATGAACTGCGCAAAAACCTCGAGGATGCCTGTCTGCTCAAGTCCTCCGACTACAAAGAAAAGTCCTATAAAGAAGAGAAGTGTCTTGTAGTCAACACCTTTAAGTATCGCCTTTACATTCTTGCCAGATGTAAGAAGCGTTATAAGTGCAATAAATGTACCGATAAATGCAACCGTGAGTCCTGTCTGTGCATGTGTGATGAGGAGCGCAACGGCGATAAAGAATATAACCGTGCTGATTGCAAACGCCTTCTTATCGGTGATTGCAGACTTAGGTGAAGGCATCTTGGATATATCGACGTCCCCGCCTGCATTGCCGAGCTCCTTTCTGAAGCACAGGTAAAAATATACGACAATCACAACGAGTGATATTACAGCCATAAGTCCCGTGTTGGTCACGAAATCGGCAAATGAATATCCAAAGGATGTTCCGATAATGATGTTAGGCGGATCACCGCACATTGTCGCTGAACCTCCGAGGTTCGCGCAGAATATCTCCGACAGAATAATCGGAACCGGGTTAAACTTGAGAAGCTGTGCAAGCTCAACCGTAACAGCCGCAAGGAACAGTATAACCGTGATACTGTCGATAAACATGGCAAGCACGAATGACATAACCATGAATGTAAGGAAAATCGGGATTACCTTATACTTTACAAGCTTTGCAATCGTCATGCAGAGCCAGCGGAAAAATCCCGCCTTTGCCATTCCTTCCACCATTATCATCATTCCCGCAAGGAATATAATGGTCGCCCAGTTCACTCCTCCGGTGCTCTCCGACGAGCTTCCGGCTTCATACCAGAACCCAAGCGTAAATATGTTTCTAACATTAAGCGTCTCCGTAAAGGCACTCATGCTGTGCATGGACAGACCGAACACAAAAACCGCAGTAGCAAGTCCGCAGCACAGTGTGACAATACATTTTTCAATCTTGTCCGTGATAATGAGCACAAACATCACTATAAAAATGGTGAGTGCCAAAATCTTTGCTATCATCATAGCTCTTTCCTCCGTTAAATCTAAAAGTCTTTCCGAGCTATTATACAATAGTAAATTCATAATGTCACGTCAGAATAAAATATTTTTACCGTTTATTTTCCACTTTTAGTATTATTTTCTCTCTTACGCTTTCTCTCCTCCTCCGTCCTTGGCAGGCTCTTGTAGTCCCCTGACTTCTTGTATTCGTCATAGGCATCATCGTAGGCGGCTCGCAGCTCCTGCCTTGCCGGATCGTCCTCAGATATTCTCGACACCTTGTCAAGATATATGTCCTGTGCCTCCTCCTTGGATTTGCAGTTTTTAAGCTGTGTCTCAAGCGCCTCCCTCTGTGCCTGAACTCTCGCGACCTTCATGTACGTCACAGGGTCATTCATTCTCAGATATTGCATCTCGTCGGCTGTGAGCTTCTTCCCGCTCTGTATCTTTGCATAGAGCTTCTTAATAAAACGCTCCTTCTGCTCATCCGTCATCCCCGCGGTCGGATTGAGGTAATCCTTCACCGCCACTCTGAGCATATTCATTCTTGAGTCGTATGTCGTCTGCCCTGCTGCCTCCGCGCCGTAGCCGTCCTCGCCCTTTCCAAGCGCGGTCTTTATCTTGTCAAACGCGGTCTGATTGTTCCCCCTGACATTCGTCTTTACGGTCTTTAAATTTACATATACTGTCTGCGCCATAAGCCCTCCTGTAACTTACTTACTGTCTCATAAGAAAAATAAAAGGACAGCACCAATACATCGTGCTGTCCGTAGCGTTCTTATACATCCGTGTATGTGCATTTCAAATATCTTTTGTCATGCATATTATATATCGGATGTTATGATGGTAATCTTATATTAATTTTAACAATCAATGATATTCGCAATCCGCTTCGCTGCTCTGTTAATACTGCTTTCTCCTCATAACTCTCATGCTGCACATGACAGATACGGCAAGAATTATCATCGTAGCCGCCACTGCTCCAATTATTCCATACAATGGCTTTATCCCGTCAACCGCTTTTATGACATCTGCCGCCTTCTGCTCCACATCGCCGACAACTCTGTCCATTGCATACACACTTGCAATTACGGCACCTATCAGAACCATAATAAAGATTCTTGATTTTGAATTTCCGAACTTAAGCTGCACAGGTATAAGAAATGATTCTATAATCACAATAAGCGGCAATACCGCAACAGCAGTTATGATCATATCCGATGTCACTACAGACGTTCCTCTTATGCCTGTGCCGATAAGGAAAAATACCATTGTGACCAATCCCGCCGCAATTCCACCGGCTGTACAGAACATATACTTCTCATACACATAATCCTTATATGTCACCGGAAGTGTCATGATATAGCTGTATCCGTTATCAACCTCATCAAAGCTTATCGTGCTCACCGAAAATATTGTCCCGAAAATGGTCATATACGGCAGAACCATATCAATGCTTCCCGAAAAACTCATCATAAGTGCTATAAAAGCAACCACTATCACCATCTGTTTATTTCTTAAAATAAGTCTGATATCTTTCTCAAAAAGTCCTGCCATCACATTTTTCCTCCCGAATACATAAGAATCAAATCATCAATTCCGCCTTTTTCAACAACTATACCCGGATAATTTTCCACATAGAACTGCTTCTCGTTTGTGAAGCATGAATATCCAAAGCTTTCCTTATTTGCCTTTAAAATATATGTCTTGTCAAGCTTTTCATAAGCTGCCTCATCGACCTTAAGCACTGCATATTTGTCGAGAAGCACATCGGTATCCTCGTGAAGCACCACATTGCCATCATGAATCATGTATATGTCATCGCACAATCCTTCAAGGTCAGTTGATATGTGGGACGTAATTAATATGCTGCTGTCAGGTCTTTTTTCCAGATAATCGCGCAGCATATCGAGCAGCCTGTTTCGTGCGTCAACATCAAGTCCGGCTGTCGGCTCATCAAGTATAAGAAGCTTCGCGTTATGGCTGAGTGCCACCAGCATTCTCAGCTTTGCCCTCATTCCTGTTGAAAAATCCTTTATTTTCTTATCCAACGGTATGCTCATCTTATCACATCGGCTTCTGAACTCTCTTTCATCAAAATCATCATACAGCTTCTTCAATATTTTGATTATGTCCTTCACATTCAGATAAGTCGAAAAGCCTGCATCAGAAAGCGTAACACCCAGCTTCTGCTTATCCTTTCCCGTAAGCTCGCACGGTATTTTACCGAGAACCGTTATACTTCCCGAATCCGGTCTTACAAGTCCGAGTATCAGCTTGATTGCCGTGCTCTTACCGGCTCCGTTCTTTCCCACAAGCCCTGTAATATAACCTTCCTGAATCTCCATTGATATGTCGAGCTTGAAATTCCCATACTTTTTAACAAGATTATCTGCTTTTATCATACTTCACTCTCCCTATCCTCTACTCATAATCATTCACTCTTCAGTTATTATGGCAAACAACTCCTTAATCTCCTCATCGCTCATCCCGACTGCCCTCGCCTTCGCGACTGCATGGCAGAAATCCTCCTCCACCGCATGCCGTCTGGCTTCTGCGGCAAGCTCCCTGTCTGTCGACGTGACAAAGGTTCCCTTGCCATGAACCGTGCTCACAAAATTCTCCTCCTCAAGCTTATCGTAAGCCTTCTTGACAGTAAGAGCACTTATCTTAAGCTCCCCCGAAAGCGTTCTGACGGAAGGAAGTGCTTCCCCTTCCTTAAGTCCGCCTGAGATTATCTCATTTTTAATCTGCTCCATGAGCTGCTCATAAATTGGTATCATGGAGGAATTATTAAGTATAATATGCATATTAATCCTCATTTCCGAGCGAAAACAAATTGCTGAAGTGACGCTGCGCTACGCCACATATATCGCTTAACGTATAAACAGTATATAACAGTCGGCATCTGTTGTCAACTGTTATATACTGTTTATTTTCACGCAATATATATTCACCAATGTTACTTATGCTCATCAATAAGCTTTTTAAGCTCCTCTGCCTCCTCCTCGCTTATCTTCCTTCCGCCGAGGAATGCCACCAGAAACTGCGGAAGTGAGCCGCCGAATGTCTGCTTTACGAAATGGTCACTGGCATACGCTACAACCTCCTCCTTCTTCACGACTGCCGTGACAACCGTGTTCTCATTCTTCGCAAATCCCTTCTCACACAGCTTCTTTAACGTCGTGTATGTGGTCGACTTCTTCCAGCCCAGCCCGCTTGCACACAGCTCCACAAGCTTTCCCGAAGCAAGCGGCTCATTGTCCCATATGACACACATAAAGCGATAATCACTCTCACATAATTTAAGACTTTCCATGAAATATACCTCTCTTTTTATATCTGCTCATTTCCGGTCTATTCTTACCGACCTCGTTATGTTCAGTCTATAGCTACCAACCAAATTTGTCAATGCCATAATCACAAAAAGTCCAAATGCGTACACACGCACTCGGACTTTTCATCTGATTTTATTATTTATGATATCAGGGTCAAAAGGTCAGAAGTCCGA
>UQZF01000056.1 GCA_900545455.1 uncultured Eubacteriales bacterium | reverse complement strand
GATTGGAATTGTAATATCTGTCCCCGTCATCAATGTACGCCTGCCATCTGTCGCGGAACATTGCCGATTCCCTGAGAAACCTTGCGTGTCTCTCGCCCTTGTCGTCGTAGCCTCTCGACCTCGACTCGTAGTGATAGAGCATCGCCCCCGGCACATAGACATTTAACAGGCCTCTCTGTCTGAGTCTCAGGCAGAAATCCACGTCATTGTAAGCGACCGCGAGCTCCTCATCAAGACCGCCAAGCTCCTCGTAGAGTGCTCTCCTTACCATGAGGCACGCGCCCGTCACCGCCGAGTAGTTCTGCACATGGTGTATGCTGTCCCTGTAGCCTCTCTCGATTACGGACACACCCGCATTAGGGTGAACCGCCGTCCTGTCAGGTCCGATACCCACTATAACGCCCGAATGCTGGATTGTCTTATCCTCGTACAAAAGACAGGCACCGACAGCCCCAGTATTGCCGCGCATGGCGTACCAAGCCATCCTTCCAATCGAGCCCGGCTCAATTATCTTCGTGTCGTTGTTTAAAAGAAGAAGAAGATCTCCCTTTGCCTGTGCCGCGCCGTAATTGTTGATTGCCGAATAGTTAAAGGCTCCGTCCCATTTTATGACGCGCACCTTGTCGGGATGCTTCTCCTGAAGCTCCCCGTAATAGGCAAATATATCATCAGCCTTGCTGTTGTTCTCCACAATTATTATCTCAAAATTTTCGTAGCTGTTTATCTCAAAAATCGAATCCACACAGCGCCTTAAATCCTCCGTGTGTTCATAATTAGGTATTATTATTGATACAAGAGGCTTCTCATCCTCTGTATTAACATGCTCGGATTCTTCACCATGCGCCTGTATGGCATCCGCCGCTTCGTCCCCTCTGTCAGTATCCTCAAAAAGTGCCCTGCTTATATGGCAGATTTCATCCTGTGTACATTTTTCACAGATATATCTGTTAAAATTCCACAGCGTGCTCTCACCTGCAAGTGCGAGCGCTCTCTCATCGAGCACATCCTCCCTGACCGCCACGCAGTTGCCGATATAGTTCTGCGACGCGAGATTGTCGGGTGCGAAATCAGGCTTGTACAAAAGCCAGCCGTCCCGAAGCTCATCCATATATACAAATGCGGGATTCTTCCCCGCCACAGCCTGCGAAAGCTCGCACATCAGGTCACCGTGCAGGCTCACGCCGTCGGACTTCACAATACGGTAGCCGAACACATGCGTATTTTCCTTCTGCTCCTGCGAAAAAAGGCTCCGCATATAAAAGCTTCTCTGAGCCTTTTTTGCCGAGCCCTCCCTCATGTCATGCAGGGCAGTCTTAACCGCAGGCTTAAATCCGCTGTTTTTATACACCGTAAGTACATGACTTATCATACCCTGCCTCCTTTGCTTGTCTTTATGCGCTGTAAACTATTTTCCCTGCACAGATGGTATAATGCACCTTTCCGGGCAGCTCCCAGCCAAGGAACGGGCTGTTCGTCGCTTTAGAAGCGAAATGGTCTACAACCCACTTTTCCTTCTCACCGAATATGACTATATCGGCAGGATTGCCCTCCGCTATGCTTACGGGCTTTCTTCTATAGAACTCCATCGGATTTTTGCTCATACACTCCATGAGCTTCATGAGCGAGAGATGTCCCGGCTCGACAAGCGACTTGATTCCGAGCCCGAGTGAGGTCTCAAGCCCCGTGATTCCGCTCGGTGCGCTCTCCATAGGTCTTGCCTTCTCCTCCGCGCTGTGTGGTGCGTGGTCGGTCACAATCATGTCTATCGTGCCGTCGCAGAGTCCCTCGATTATCTTTAATCTGTCCTCCTCGGTTCTGACGGGAGGGTTCATTCTCGCAAGCGTGCCGTACTCAAGCACCGCCTTATCCGTGAGTGTAAAGTGATGCGGTGTCGCCTCCGCGTGGACGTCGGCTCCCAGCTTCTTTGCCGTTCTCACATACTCGACCGCATTCTTTGAGCTTATATGCTGTATGCACACAGACGCTCCCGTGTGAAGCGCAAGCGCACAGTCCCTTGCAACCATGACATCCTCAGCGGTTCTTGAAGCTCCGCCGTAGCCGATTTTTTCGGAGACCTCTCCCTGATGCACTCCCGGAGCCGCTATGAACTCGGGATCTTCCTCGTGGAGACTTATCGGAAGATTAAGCCTCCTCGCCTCATTCATCGCCTCAACAAGAACATGCTCGTCCATAATCGGGATTCCGTCGTCCGTAAAGCCTGCGGCACCCGCATTTGCAAGCGCCTCCATATCGACGAGCTCCTTTCCCGCAAGCCCCTTTGTCACGGTTGCCGCGGAAAGGACATGAATGCCCGTCTGTCCACCTTTTTGTAAAATATATTCGAGTGTATCCACATTATCCACAGGCGGCTTGGTATTAGCCATGCACACGACCGTCGTAAATCCGCCCCGCGCGGCAGCGGCGGCACCCGTGATGATGTCCTCCTTGTAGGTAAAGCCGGGATCGCGGAAATGCACATGTGTGTCCACAAGCCCCGGAGCTACGACAAGACCTGTAGCATCGATTACCTGCGCTCCACTCTTTTCGCCGTCAAAGAGCTCATTCGCCCTGTCTCCCGTCGCCACAATCACGCCGTCATCGACGAGAACATCCATAACCTCATCAACCCTTCTCACCGCGTCAACTACCCTGCCGTTCTTTATGAAAATCATAATATACCTCCTACTTCTTTATGGTGTACAGCTCTCCCACAAGCTCAAGATTAGGATTGTAGTACATATCACCCGCGATAAGCGCGTCTCTCCATTTGTCTATAAAGTGCATTATCTCACCGCCGAAGCGCTCCTGCTTCTTTCCCGTGTCCTCGGCACCCCTCGACTTGTACTCGTAGTGGTGAAGCTTTGCGTGCGGCTCATATATAATCTTGTAGCCTGCCGCTCTCACCTTCATGCAGTAATCAATATCGTTGAATGCAACCTCGAAGCTCTCATCAAGCCCTCCGACCTCGTCGAATACCGTTCTCTTTGTGAGAAGGCACGCAGCCGTAACCGCGGAGAGCTCCTGCGAGAGCACCGCCCTCGCAAAATATCCGTACACTTTATCGCCTATTCCGACAAACGCATGTCCCGCAACCCCCTGATAGCCTAAAATGACTCCCGCGTGCTGAACCGTGTCGTCATCATAGAGAAGCTTAGCTCCTACAATACCGACCTCAGCCCTCTGACACTGTGCAAGCATGCACCTTATACTGTCGGGCTCAATCACGGATGTATCATTATTGAGAAGTAAAATATACTTGCCCTTCGCATACCTTGCGCCGAAATTGTTAATTGCGGAATAGTTGAATATTCCGCCCCACTTTACCAGCTTAAACCTGTCGCCATACTTTTTTTCAAGCTCCTTATAGCCCTCAAAGGTCTCATCAAGCACGCTGTTGTTCTCAACCACGATGTACTCGACATTGCGGTAATTGTTGATATTCTCCATCGAATCGAGGCAGCGCGTCAGGTCGTCCAAATGGTCTTTATTTGGTATTATAACCGATATGAGCGGCTCCGCGTTAAGCTTATAGCGTATATCGTAGAAGCCCGGCGCTATACCGTTCCTTACCTCGCCCTCAATGCCGATTCTGTTAAGATGCGCCGCAACAGCCTCAACTCCCGCAGTGTTGGCGTATGTCTTTGTCGATGCGCTCTTGGCTGTCGAATTATCGTTGATTCTCCAGTGGTAGAGTATCCTCGGTATGTGGCGCACGCACTCTGCCTTTTCCACACATCTTAATATATAGTCGTGGTCCTGTGAGCCATTATAGCGCGTGTCAAGCCCCCCGACCTTGTCGGCAAGGCTCTTTTTCACAACGGAAAGATGGCAGATATAATTGTTGCAGCGAAGAAGCTCCATATTGAGGTCGGACTTGAAGTGCGCCTCCGTATGGCGCCCCGTCGCCTCTATTATCTTGTCCTCGTCGGTGTATATGAAATCTGCCTGCGGATACCTCTCAAGCTCCCTCATGCACTCAAAAAGTGCCGTCGGGTGAAGCTCGTCGTCGTGGTCGCCGAACACGATGAAATCGCCGTCTGCCATGCGCATTGCGGCGTTGGTGTTCTCCGCGATTCCTAGATTATTCTCAAGCTTTACATACTTTACCTTGTCGGTGCCGTATTTTTCGATGTACGGCTTAACCGTGTCCTCAACCGTGTATCCTTCTCCGCCTCCGTCTGCCAAGCAGACCTGCCAGTTGCCGTAGGTCTGCGCTGCAATCGAGTCGAGCATCAATGTAAAGAACTTTATATCAGGTCTGTACACGGGAATCAATATCGAAAACTTATACTTTTCGGCAAATTTATAGCTTCTCTGCTCAGCAAGCCGAGCCTCATCGGGATTGATTTTTTTATAGTACTCGTTTGTCGCATCCTTTATGTCCCTGCCCGTAAGCTTCCTCGCCATCTTCAGTGTCGCCTTCTCGACAAAGCGCTTCATTCCGTACATTGCGATGTAACGCCTTGCCCTCGCTATATAGTCGTTGCGCTTGTCCTCAGCAAGCCTTACGCTGTGCTTTTCCTTCTCCGATGACGGGCGGTTGACAACAACTCTTACGCTTCCCCTTCGTCCATTCTCCTCTGACGTGATTTTTATGGCTCTTGCGCCATTGTCCTCAACCGTCAGCTCGAAGCCGCAGCTTTCGTTAAGCTCACCGTCAAGGTAACGGCTTACCATATCAGGTCTTGTGAAGGAATTCTCCTTAACCTCAAGCTCCCTGCTGCCCGCGAATACACGAAGCTTCGGCTTGCCCGCCGACTCAGCCCAGCCCGTGACCTTGATGTTCTTATTCTTTTCGTCAGCCTGAACGCCGATAAGGTTAATCCCGATATGAGCCTTCAGATACTCAAGCTGTGACGATGGGATGTTTATCTCCTCGACTCCCGAAGGGTAGGTATCTTTTTTGAGTATAATCTTTACATTTTTTACATTCTTAGGAAGTCTTACACAGAGATTGTATTCACCGTCGAACTCGGGTTCGGCATTTTTATACACAAAAAGCAGAGGCGTGTGCGGGTTTTCCACAATCTCCACCTCTGTCTCAATTCCATTAACGTAGGAAACAGCCTTAACATCCTTCATGTATTTCCTACATGAGCCTGCACGGATGATAAGCCTGTTGCTGTCTCTCAAATCTATTCTTTTATCATATACAAATATGAACTTGTCCAAGCCATGCCTCCTAGTTTCTGAACAGCCTGTTGATTATAATCCAGAACGCCGTCAGATATATTCCGATAAAAAGCATCATGATAAATGTTTCTAAATTAAACGGGCTCACACTCACGCCGAACCCGCCCTTTATATGAAACTTCGGAAGGAGCGCATAAAAATATGAAAATGCAATATAGACTGCCGCGAGCACTATTCTTTTTACATATTTCATACGAAATCCCTCCCTTCGCTATTTTCCTCCATACAGCTCCTCGTACTGAGCACAAATCTCCTCAGTATCGCCATAGGCTCTGAGCTTACCGTGCTCAAGCCATACGACCTTCCCGCAGACCATTCTGACCTGCTCTATACTGTGCGACACGAAAAGAACCGTCGTTCCCATCCGCATCATTTCTTCTATTCTGTCTATACATTTCTGCTGGAACTTAGAATCTCCGACCGCGAGCACCTCGTCCACAATCAGTATGTCTGGCTTTCCTATCGTCGCGATTGAAAATGCAAGTCTCGATGTCATACCCGACGAAAAATTCTTGACGGGAACGTCCATGAAATCTTGAAGCTCCGCAAAATCGACTATCTCGTCGTACACTTCCCTCATAAATGACCTCGGATGCCCCAAAAGTGCTCCGTTTAGGAAGATGTTCTCCCTCGCGGTCAGATCCGAGTCAAAGCCCGCTCCGAGCTCGATGAGAGGCGCGACATCGCCGTAGACTTTCACGTTTCCGTCAGTAGGCTTTAAAACGCCCGCTATGACCTTTAACATTGTGCTCTTGCCGCTTCCGTTAAGTCCCATAAGTCCGATGGACTCACCTCTTTTTACCGTGAAGCTCACATCCCTCAGCGCCCAGAACTCGTCAAAATGTATGTTGCCTTTAAGCTTGCGGACAACATACTCCTTGAGGCTGTCTACTCTCTCCCTTGCAAGGTTGAAGCAGCGGGATACATTATTAACTTCTATGATAATATCATTGTTTAATGGTCTGTTATTTTCCATACTTTAAATCAATTCTCCATATCACTGCCTTTGATGTCTCACACTACAGATAGAGTATGAACTCATCCTGCTTTTTATAGAACACCCACGCTCCAAGTGCCAGTATAAGCACACTCGGTATTACCGACATGAGCACCGTGTACAGATCAGGCATCGAGTTGTACATCATGAAGCCCCTGAACATTACGAGTATATTCGTAACCGGGTTGAGCTTTACGATGGTCTGCAAAACATTTCCGAGAATATCGAGCGGGTACATTATCGGTGCAAGGTATATAAATCCCGTTAAAAATACCGAGTACAGATGCACAATGTCCCTGTACTTGACGGACAGTGCCGCAAGTATGAAGCCGACACCCATCGAGAACATAATCATTATGACTATCGGTATCACAGACAAAAACATCGTGTAGTGAAGCGGTGTCCTGAGCACAACCATGACAATGAGGAGTGCGGCATAAGATGCAAATATATTAATCGAACAGGACAATATTCGTGACAGCACAAATATATACTTAGGCACATAAACCTTCTTTATTAATGCCGCACTGTTGATAATCGAGTTCATCGACGCCTGCGTGGATTCGGAGAAAAAGTTGTAGAGCACCTGGCCACACAGGATATATATAGGATAATTCTCAACGGCGAACCCAAAGATGCGGGAAAATACCGCCGAGAGAATTATCATCATGAACAATGGATTTAAAAGAGTCCACAATACACCAAGCACTGAACGGCGATATTTATTTTTTATGTCTCGCGAGACCAGCTCAAATAAAAGCGGTCTGAACTTAGCGAAATTGGCTCTTATTGAATGACGCATTGTCAACCTTCCTCAAACTTAGTTATTTTTCTTTGCTGCCACATATTCAGCAAGTGTTCCCCACTTGGTATCCTTGTCGGAGAATATGAGCTCCATACCCTCAGGTATAGGCCACTTTACGCCTACCTCCGGATCATTCCATATAATACCGCCCTCGTCGTTAGGATGATAGAAATCCGTACACTTGTAGGCGAATTCGGCAGTATCGGATAACACAACAAAACCGTGTGCAAAATTCTTTGGAATGAAGAACTGCTTCTTGTTATCCTCAGAAAGCTCCACTCCGTACCACTTTCCGAAGGTTTCAGAACCCTCTCTTAAATCTACCGCAACATCAAACACGGTTCCCCTTGCAGCTCTCACAAGCTTGTCCTGAGGAAACTGCTTCTGGAAATGAAGTCCTCTTATAACGCCCTTCTTAGAGCCCGACTGGTTATCCTGAACGAACTGCATGTCAATTCCGGCAGCCGCATAATCATTATAGTTGTACACCTCGTAGAAATAGCCTCTCGCATCGCCGAACACCTTAGGCTCGATAACCTTGAGCCCCTCTATCTCAACTCCGTCCTCCGTGTAACACTTACTTACAGTAATCTGTCCCATTTTAATCCTCACATATTATTCTCAATTTGAATTTATAAATTCTACAGACCGTTGGCAACCTCTATAAGATACTTGCCGTAAGCGGTTTTGAGAAGCGGCTGTGCAAGCGCAACAAGCTGCTCTCTGTCGATGAAGCCTCTCTTGTAGGCAATCTCCTCGATACATGAAATGTAGAGTCCCTGTCTCTTCTGGAAAGCCGCAACGAAGTCCGCTGCGTCGAGAAGCGCATCATGGTTACCGGTATCAAGCCATGCAAATCCTCTTCCGAGTGTCTCGACCTGAAGTGTTCCACGATTTAAGTATTCGTTGTTGATGCTTGTAATCTCTATCTCACCTCTCGCAGAAGGCTTAACATTCTTGGCAATTTCAACAACATCATTGTCATAGAAGTAAAGTCCCGGAACAGCATAATTTGACTTCGGATGCTCAGGCTTCTCCTCTATCGAAAGTGCCTTACCCGTCTCGTCGAACTCAACAACTCCATATTCTCTCGGATCTCTTACATAATATCCGAATATTGTTGCACCGCTCTCTCTTGCCGCAACCTTCTGGAGAACCTTGGAAAAGCTCTGTCCGTAGAATATATTGTCTCCGAGCACAAGTGCAACTCTGTCATTTCCGATGAACTTCTCACCGATGATGAACGCATCTGCAAGTCCTCTCGGTGTCTCCTGAACCGCATACTCAAGCGTCATTCCGAGCTGGCTTCCATCGCCTAAGAGCTCCTTAAATACAGGTAAATCCCTCGGTGTGGAGATTATAAGCACCTCTCTTATGCCCGCAAGCATAAGTGTTGAGAGCGGATAGTATATCATCGGCTTGTCATATACAGGCATAATCTGCTTCGAGATTGCCTTGGTGAGCGGGTAAAGTCTTGTGCCGGAGCCTCCGGCAAGTATAATTCCCTTCATATTATTTAATCCTTTCCGTAATCCTTATTGTAATCCTTTCCGAAGAATTACTTGTACATCTCGGCATAGTACTTCTGATAATCGCCGCTTGTTACATTCTTCATCCAGTCCTCATGCTCAAAATACCACTTGATTGTGAGCTTGATTCCATCCTTGAACATTGTATCCGGAACCCAGCCTACGGCAGCCTTAATCTTGTCAGGTGCGATTGCGTAACGTCTGTCATGTCCCTTGCGGTCAGCAACGTATGTGATGAGCTCCTCATTGATGTGAGCCTTTCTCGGATCTGAATCAGGGAGCATCTCATTGAGTGTCTCAAGAATAATCTTTATAATCTCAATATTCTGCTTCTCGTTGTGTCCGCCGATGTTGTAACGCTCGCCGAGAACACCCTGCTCCTGAACCATGTCGATAGCCTTCGCATGATCCTCAACATAGAGCCAGTCTCTCACGTTCTTTCCGTCGCCGTATACAGGAAGCTTCTTTCCTGAAAGCGCGTTGTTGATGATGAGCGGAATGAGCTTCTCAGGGAACTGGTAAGGTCCGTAGTTGTTGCTGCAGTTGGTTATATTTGCAGGGAAATGATATGTGTCAATGTAAGCCTTCACAAGCATATCCGATGATGCCTTGCTCGCTGAGTAAGGGCTGTGCGGATCAATCGGTGTTGTCTCATAGAAAAATGCCGTCTCATCGTCAGGAAGTGAACCGTAAACCTCATCCGTTGACACATGAAGGAACTTCTTGTCCTCCTTGTATGAACCGTCAGGGAGCTCCCATGCTTTCCTTGCCGCATTTAACATAACGGCGGTTCCGAGCACATTGGTCTTAACGAACACCTCAGGATTCTTAATGCTTCTGTCAACATGGCTCTCTGCCGCAAAATGCACAACCCTGTCAATGTCATTCTCCTCAAATATCTTCTCGATGGCTTCCTTATCGCAGATGTCCGCCTTCACGAATGTATAGTTAGGCTTATCCGCTATATCCTTGAGATTCTCAAGATTTCCTGCGTATGTAAGAACATCCACGTTGATTATACGGATAGTGTCCCCATACTTCTTAAACATATAATGAATATAATTTGAACCGATAAAACCGGCTCCTCCGGTTACAAGGTAAGTTCTCATATTGAATATATCTCCTTTTATTTTTCTTATCTCAAATGTCACTAAGCATAGCTATGTGTATGTTACCATAAGTCCCTGCATAATTCAAGATGCTCGTCGAGTGCCTTCTCCCAATCTGCAAATGTATATCCGCCTACAAGTCTGAACATACAGTTATCAAGAACCGAATATGCAGGTCTTGCTGCCGAGTCAGGATGTGCCGCCTGATACTCCTCCGTACTCACATGTATAACCTTCGTGCTCTTTCCCGTCTTTTTAAATATAGCTTCTGTAAAGTCCGCCCATGAACAATATCCCTCACAGGTTCCGTGATAAAGTCCGTAGTTCTCGGTAGGTATAAGCCAGCTTATCGCTCTTGCAAGCTCCATCGCACTTGTAGGTGAACCAATCTGGTCATCAACGACGGTTATCTCATCATGTGTCTCCGAAAGTTTGAGCATTGTTCTTAAGAAGTTCTTGCCGTCACCGTACAGCCATGCCGTGCGGACAATAAAATAATGCTTTGAGAAATCCTTTACGAAATTCTCTCCTGCAAGCTTCGTAAATCCGTACATGCTCTTAGGTCCCACAGCATCAAACTCAGTGTAAGGACTTGCAGCATCCCCGCCAAACACATAATCCGTAGAGACATGAATGAGCTTTGCACCGAACTTCTCGGCAGCAATGGCAAGATTTCTCGGTCCGATTGCATTAATCTTATACGCAAGCTCTCTGTTCACCTCACAGGCATCAACCGCCGTGTATGCAGCACAGTTCACAATCGCATACGGTTTCTCCTTCTCAACGAAAGTTAAGACTGCATCGATATTGGTTATATCAAGCTCCGCAACATCCGTGTTCACAAGCTCATACTCTGAATTTCCCTCTAAAACCTTGTTCATCGCTCTTCCAAGCTGTCCGTTACAGCCTGTGATAATTAATTTTTTCATATTGATTCCTTTCAGATTAATTTTATTTTATAAGCCTATAAGCTGCACTGTCTTATCAGAATCTCCCATATACTATAGAAAATGATAAATGCAGATATAAGCATACATGTCATATTATACTTTACCTTGTCCCAGTTGACATTAACCTTATTAAAGCTGAGCGTAAACAGCACAGGAAAAAGGAGCGGTATATAATATCTGCCCTGTACTCCCGCCATGGCAGTCTTTCCGACTTCCGTGTAGCTCAGGTACATCGATGTCCATATAAGACACATGACACCGAATACCAGAAAATATATCATTGCCTTAAACCACATCGGCATGCCCTGTGCAGTCCATTTTTTCTTATCATTCTGAACGTACACGGTGTTCTCTGATGTAAGCGTTATTGATACGAGGTAGATTACAATAACATAGGTGAGGCTTCCCGCACCTAAGTACGCCATGAAATCAAGCGCAGGGGTTCCGATTCCGTAGTCCCAGAGATGCTGCCACATCGTTGTGAGCAGAAGTCCCGCATAGCCGACAGGGTTCGAGAAAAGTGAGCTCATCTGCCCGGCGTGGCTCGTCGTTCCGCCTCTTAAGTCTCCCTCAACCGACGGACTTATAAGCGCCGGAAGCACAAACGTACTTAGTATCGCGAGCAGAACCACAATCACGCCCGCCTTCATTATTCTCTCCTGTTTTTTATCCTTAAAAATCCTGTGCGGAAGAAATACTCCGAGAAGTATGAGCGGTATATATATCGATTTTCTGGATGAACCGTAAGCCATACCACCTATGAACACAAGATACTCCCACCATGTAATCTTTTTGTCCGTAAACATCAGATAGAACAAATATGCCATGCCGAGGAAAAGGAATCCTGTAACTATTGTGTCATAGGATATCGTCGCCGCAAGGTACATCGGTGTCGGCATAAGTGCAACCGCGCTCATTATCAGCTTGCCCTTAGG
This sequence comes from uncultured Eubacteriales bacterium, assembly GCA_900545455.1. Lineage (GTDB taxonomy): Bacteria > Bacillota > Clostridia > Lachnospirales > Lachnospiraceae > CAG-882. The sequence goes on along the minus strand of UQZF01000056.1, from coordinate 2,536 downwards.
AAGCTTTCTCACCGCAAAGAACACCACTGTAATATACATTATCATGTTGGTAAATCGGAGCAGCATATAGGTATATCCGAACGGCACACCGAAGAGCTTGCATATATTGCATGTTATTGCCATGAAAAAGTATGAGAATGTGGCAAATCCACTGGTACCCCAGTGATGCGATGTGGCAGGATCGGCCTCACTCGGCGTCGAAAGTTCATTGACCCGCTCGCGCACATATTTGTACTCCTCGTAAGATGTACTGTACTCAAACGGAAGATTCTCGGCACCTCCGTCTATATAATTATGAAGGAAACAGTTGTATTCATAGCTTCCCGTAATATCAAGCCAGTACACGCTTCTTAGATGTGTCTCCTCATCCCAGCCCACTCTTGAAAGCGGCATTGCAAGGCAGAAGATAAATCCGGCGCATATTCCGACTATCAGGAATCCATACTCTAAATGCTGTGATATAATTTTTCTCAACACCACCAAAAGTCCGACGCAGAGCACGGCAAGCATAACAAAAATGAATCGAAAATAATTAAATGCAGGTATATTTCTCACTGCAGTGCTTATAAGCTGCACATCATTCTCAAGCTGCGGTGTATTGTTGGCTGTCGGAATAATCCATATTCCCACGGCATTTTTATTTATATTCACTGTCGAACGCGATATATATATCGGATTGGCATCCTTAATGACGCAGCTTTCCAGATATCCGAACCGGTTCTCATACTGTACGATAATATCAAAATACGCCGCAGACTCATTGGAATATTCAATCTCCAACTTGCTTACATACCTGTCAGGCTGAATGTAATAACACTCCATTCCCTGATATGCATCATACTCGCCGCCTGTTCTGTATTCAAGTCCTTCCTCCGGTTTTCCCTCCACCACATCTTTACTGTCAAATATCTCTGCCGTAAAAGCAATATTCCTCAAACCTTTTTCTCCGGCATTCATTGAAATAAGCCTGATATTTGAGAAAAGCTCAACAAGCAATGAAGCCACAATGCTAATTGTGGCTACGATTACAATTCTTATTATATATTTTTTTATGTCTGTCTTAATAGCGGACATGATGTACTCCTAAATATTATTTTTCCGTATTTCTCTACTGATATATATTAGCAGGATAATTATTCTTATCATACAGAGCCTGCAGATAAGCGCTTATATCCTGTATTCTCGATGTAGGCGTATAATCCTTAACGCCGAACAAATACTCATGAAGTTCACTTACATTCGACTCAAGCGTCATAGCAAACACAGGGTCATTGATGTTAAGCTCAGGAACCGTTTTCATGGAACCGAACTTTTCAAACGGAAATCCCGTCTGATCAACAAGTGAGAAATCGAACACACTCGGCACCATGCTGAGAATCTCACTCGCCGGTACACTTGTGACAACATTATCAAGAACGCCGTTGATTGCATTGGTAAGCTGATTAAGATTCATCTTTTTAGCTTTCTCAAAAATCAGACTTATCACCTTTCGCTGCCTCTCCGCTCGTCCGTAATCAAGAGTACCGTCAGCGTATCTTATACGGCAATATGCTGTTGCCTGTATTCCGTCGAGATGTACAAGACCTGAATGTGGAACCGTCTCATAAGTTCTTCCGGTATTAAGTCCCGTATCCCTTAGATACTCGTTAAGCCAATACAGCTCCTGATCCGTTATCTCAAGATCTATTCCTCCCACCGCATCCACGATTCTTATGAGTGCCTCAAAGTTTACCATGACATAATCGGTAATGTTGAGGTCGAGATTTAAGTTAATCATGCTTATAGTCGACTCAACTCCCGAATAGAAAAATGCCTCTGTAGCCTTTCTGTATGTGTCAGGATATTTGTCAGACTTAGGAACCATAAGCAATGTATCCCTGTATACAGAGACAAGCTTTACCTCCTTGGTGTCATTGTTAAGACTTGCAATGATTATCGCATCCGTGTTGCCCTCACCTGTACTCGTCATAGCTTCAATGGAATTATCACGTGCATCCGTTCCGAGCAGAAGGTAATTGGTATATCCTTTAAGAGCCTCGTTAGCCTTTACCTCAGGTGCAATAACAAGGTCAATAGCCTCCCTGTCTATCTCCTGAATCTCAAGCTTACTGAACTTGTCAACTATATACCATGCAATAACGACGACAGCCAGCACCACTATCTCCAAAAAGAAGAGCAGTGCTTTCTGCCATACCTTCATCTTTCTTTTTTTTCTTTTTCCTGACATTTCAAAGCCTCTATTCTTTCTCTAAATCCAAATACAACATATATTATCAATATGCATTTTTATTGACAAACCCTTTAAATATTGTCTGAAACAAAATAGAAATATCAAAGAAGAATGTCCAATTCTCAATATAATACAGATCATACTCTATCCTTTTCTCGATAGAAGTATTACCTCTGTAACCGTTAATCTGCGCCCAGCCCGTCATGCCCGGTCTTACCTGATGCTTAATCATATATCTGGGAATCTGTTCCCTGAACTGTTCAACAAAATTAGGCTGTTCAGGTCTTGGTCCAACCAGACTCATAT
>UQZF01000055.1 GCA_900545455.1 uncultured Eubacteriales bacterium | reverse complement strand
GAGTATGGGAAAAACATTATGTTATATAAGGATAAAATTTCGGATATCGGAACGGATAAAAAATGGGGCTTAAAAAACAGCACAATAGTCAGGGGAATCAATGTGATTAAAGTTCGTACAGAAAGGACAAAGGAAAATGATTGATTTTGTGAGGGAAATGGACAAAAACTATCTAAAGATTGTGAACGATTCGGTAAGTTCAGATTATTGTATGAAGATGCTGGAGAATAATGATATAGAGGGTTTTCTTCCGGTAAGAAGTGTGGTTGTCAACAATCAGCTTAGTTATCTGTATGATATATCGGGAAATATACCGCTTGAGGAGAAGTATCTTGGCGTGGAGATTTCGGCAGAAGATATTGTCCGTATTGCGGGTTTTATCAGGGAGATAATTAAAAGCTCAGAAAATTACATGTTGAACATGGAGGGGGTTTTGTTTGACATAAAATATATTTTTTGCGGCATAAACGATAAATCATGGAGCTTTGTGTATAACTCGGGGCTGGCTTCAAATGCGCGAGATGGGATAAAAAGAGTGATGGAATTTATATTGGGACGTTTGGATCATAAGGATGGAAATGCGGTGATTCTGGGATATGGACTATATAAAAGAATATGTCGCGATGAAATTCCTGTTACTCAGATATTTGATAATCTTGAGGAGTTTACCGGGGACAAAGAGGAGTATGTGGAATATGAGCTTAACAGAAAGCAATATTCTTCCGTAATGCCTGAACACATAGAACAGGAGGAGGAAAAGCAGCCTGCGGATATAAAAAAATATATAATTGCAGCGGGCATGATTTCAGCGTTGATAACGGCATTGGCAGGTATGTTGTCGGGAATGGTGCCGGCAGTTGCGGCATTTATGATATGCATTGCCGTTTCAGTGGCACTTTGGACAGTTAAAATGCGTGGGCAGTTCTGGGAACGAATTGTGAGACGCGAGGTAAACATGCCGTATGAAGCTGATGTTCCGCGGGTAACCGTAAGCAGGCATAATGTGAATGAAACGGTTACGGGCAGTACGGCTGATAATGCCACGGTTCTCATCTCCATGATGGAAAATACTTTATTAAGAAGGATTGTCAAGGATGGACCAAGGGATGAATATATGGTGACTCAGAGCAATGTGAGTATCGGCAGCGGAGCGGCGGCTGATATTGTGATAAAGGACAGCGGTATAAGCAGGCTTCATGCAAGGCTTACAAGGGAAGGAGAAATGTACTTTATAAAGGACATGAACTCAACCAACGGAACATGGATAAATGATCACAGGCTGAGTGTATATGAGATGTGTCCGGTAAGAAACGGAGATGTAATCAGGCTTGCACAGAGCAGATTTGAATTAATTGACACCTCAGAATAATAATGATAAGCTAGAAATATACGGAGGCTTAGTCAATGTTATTTGAAGAATGCTGTGAGGCAATTGAAAATACAGGATTTAACAGACTGCGGGAATACGTCGACAATATAAATGTGTATTGTATTTACAAGGAAGAACGCATGAATATTGTATTTGTGTGGAATGAGGCGGCACTTGCGGGATTTTCGCCTAAACTCATAGACAACCGGAACAGGAATGTGGTTGCTTTTTTTGCTCAAAAAGGTGTGTTTAACTGCAGGGGATTGAATATTATCTGCACGTACAACACAATGCTGTCTAAGAGAAATACCGCCGCATATTTTCCTGTATGGTTTATAGATGAAAATACGGGAAAATTGATAATATACGAGGAACAGCCTGACGATTATGCAGGGCTTAGGAATGTCATAGAAAATATTGATGTATCAAGAGCGGCAAAACGGGAAAAGAATAACAGGCGCAAGGTGAAGATTGTTCCTACCTACGTGAACTGGTTTCTGATAGCGGTCAATATTGTAGTTTTCATCATAATGGAAATAAACGGAAGTACGAATGATACAGCATATATGCTGAGAAGTGGTGCACTTAATGTGTCATTGGTTATTGACAGAGGAGAATACTACAGATTATTTACATCAATGTTCATGCATGGAGGCTTTTCACACATTTTCAATAATATGCTTGTTTTGTTCTGTATAGGAGATAACTTAGAGCGCGCGGTCGGACATGTGAAATACCTTATAATGTATATTGCCGGTGGACTGCTTGCAAATATCGCAGCGTTGATTTACTATGATGTAATGAATATGAATGTGTGCTGTGTGGGCGCATCGGGAGCAATATTCTCCGTTGTAGGAGCATTGTTTTATATAGTCCTTGTAAACAAGGGACGTCTTGAGGATTTATCGGCGGCTAAGCTGGGATTATTTATTGTCATGAGTATATATCTCGGATTGCAGAGTGCGACTACGAGCAACAGCGCACATATAGGAGGGCTTGCAGCGGGCTTTATATTGGCTGTTCTTATCTACAGGAAAGGGAAGGGAATCAGACTATGAAGGTGAATATATATTACGGCGGAAGAGGACTTATTGATGACCCTACAATAAGTGTGCTGAACAGAATAACAGATGTTTTGAAAGAATTGAGAGTGAATGTTGATAAATATAACCTGTTCGAGATGAAGAACACGATAACGACTCTTCCTCAGACGCTTAAGGAGGCAGATGCGGTTATACTTGCGACCACGGTGGAATGGTTTGGAATCGGCGGTTATATGATGCAGTTTCTTGATGCGTGCTGGCTGTATGCCGATAAGGCAAAGATTGGGAAGATATATATGTTTCCGGTAGTAATGTCAAGAGCATCAGGGGAAAAGGAAGCAGCACTTTCGCTTTCCAATGCGTGGGAGCTTCTTGGAGGAAAAAGCTGTAACGGAATTGCAGCGTATGTTGATGATCCGGTAGATTTTGAGATTAATCCCGAATATCTTGATATTTTTGAGAAGAAGGCTGAGGAGATATACAGAACAGTATCCCAGAAAATTAAATCGCTTCCTTCGAGCAACAATGCAATAAAGAGTAATATTGTCGGCGAGACAATCAAGCTTACTCCTCAGGAGTCAGAGCAGCTGTCAAAGTATGCTGCCGATGACATGTATATAAAGAAGCAGAAGGAAGATATAGAAGAACTTGCAGGTATGTTTAAGGACCTCTTAGATGAGGAGGATAAAGGCGGAATTGACCGATATGTTGAACTACTTAAGGAAAAGTTTGTGCCGCAGAATGATTTTAAGGCAACTTATGTAATCAATATTAATGACAAGAATAAGTCTTTAATTATTGATATCAATAACCAAAAAATCGATTGCCGCTTTGGTCAAAATGACAATGCTGAGGTTGTATGCAAACTCGACAATATTGTGCTTGAGAAAATCGTTCAGGGCAATCAGACGTTCCAGGGAGCGTTTATGTCCGGAAGCATGACGGCAAGAGGCAACTTCAAGAATATTCGTATGCTAGATCAATTTTTTAAATTCTGATACAGCGGGTACCCTTAGCACGAAAGAAGTAATTCCTGATTTATGCGAGCAGGCTATGCTTCCACCAAGCGCATCGGCAGTTTCGGCAGCTATTGCAAGTCCAAGTCCAAGATGCCCCTGTTTGTCTGAACAGAATGGTGAGAACATCTTTTCATGTATTTCAGCAGCCGGGGCAGCTCCACAGTCTGATACCGAGATTGAGAGGGTGTTGTCAGATTCAACGGACAGATATACGGCTATCGTGGCAGAGGCAGTGCAGGCTTCGATGGCATTGGTGATGAGACAGCCGGCAGCGACGGCAAGCTTTGAGGTGTCGGTGAATATTTCGGCATCGGGTTTTTCGCATATAATCTCGATTGTGTCGGCAATATCGGCGTGTTCGTCAGCGATGTTTCGTCGAATATTGCTTTCAATAACTGACAGATGGGAGTGTGCAGGGGAGACCGTGCCGGAATAGCGGAACAGAGCGATGTCATTGAATGCTTTGACAAGACTTCTTATATCATCGCCAAGCTGTGAGAACCTAGGTATGGAATTGAGCACGGGGGTGGTAAGCCCAAGAAGCTGGTAGGAACCGCTTAAGAGTGTGACAATGTTGCGTATATCGTGGCATCCTGTTTTTAACAATTCTTTATGTTCTGCCTCACGGCGCAGGAAAAGATCATAGGCCTCGGGGTTAGCGGTTTTAAGATTGGATAAAATCTGTTTATCATTTTCTGTAAGCATAGTAAATACCTGCCTTATAATTAAGAGTTATGGGATGTTAAAACGGATTTAAACATCACCTAATATAAACATATAACATAAAAGGAGATTTTTCAAGATGAAAAAAGACGATTGTATTTTCTGTAAGATAGCAGCAGGAGAAATACCTTCTGCCACAGTGTATGAGGACGAGGACTTCAGAGCAATATTGGATCTTGGTCCGGCAGCGAAAGGACATACACTTGTTATTCCAAAGAATCATTCAGACAATCTGCTTACGATTGACTCTAAGACAGCCCAAAGAGCACTCACTGTAATTTCTAAGACTGCCAATGCAGTTAAGGAGGCTATGGGCTGTGATGGAATCAATGTTGTACAGAATAACGGAGAGGCAGCAGGTCAGACCGTAATGCATCTTCATTTTCATATTATACCAAGATACAATAATGACAGTGTTAACATAGGCTGGCAGCCTATGAAACCGTCGAATGATGAGCTTGCGGCAACAGCCGGGCTTATTAAAGAGAAGCTTCGTCGATAAGTGATACTATCTGCCTGATGGAATCGTTGCTTGATGCCTTTTTCATGCAGGCAGTGTATTCGGCACGATGTTCATACAGATTGCAGATTGCAAGATAGAGGGACTCGTCTGAAAGTTCTTCTTCAGGAAGAACCATTGAGAAGCCCTGTTTTCTGAAAGACTCTGCGTTGAGTATCTGGTCGCCTCTGCTGGCACCGGCCGGCAGGGGAATGAGAAGATTCGGCTTGTTAAGGGACAAAAGTTCGAAGATGGCGTTGGCGCCGGCTCGTGATACCACTATGTCGGCGGCAGCAAACAAATCCTTGAGTTCCTTGTCAATATATTCAAACTGATAGTAGCCGGTTGTGGAGTAAAAGCTCTCATCAACCTTGCCTTTTCCGCATAGATGTACAACCTGAAAGCGTTCAAGAAGGTTAGGAAGTATCGAGCGAACTGCTTCATTTACATGAAGAGCGCCAAGGCTTCCGCCTATAACCATAATTACGGGCTTGCTTGAAGTAAAATGGCATAAATCCAGTCCTTTCTGACGGTCTCCCTGACTTAACTCGGCACGAATCGGTGTTCCGGTAAGTATTCCCTTTTTGTCAGGTATCATAGATACTGTTTCGGGGAAATTACAGCAGACTTTAGATGCATAAGGAATGCAGATTTTGTTGGCAAGTCCGGGGGTCATATCTGACTCATGAATTATGACCGGAATGCGTTCCTTATGTGCGGCAAGCACGACGGGAACGGATACAAAGCCACCCTTTGAAAACACAACATCAGGCTTAATCTGACGCATGAGCTTTCTTGCTTCAAAGCAGCCTTTGATTACACGGAAAGGGTCTGTCAGGTTCTTCACATCGAAGTAACGTCTGAGCTTTCCGGTTGCAATTCCGTAGTAAGGGATACCTTGCTCGGTTATCAGAGTTTTCTCAATCCCGTTGTATGAACCTATGTAAGATATATCATAACCTTTCTCCTTAAGAAGAGGAAGCATGGCTATATTAGGTGTAACATGCCCGGCGGTACCACCGCCGGTAAGAAGTAATTTTTTCATGACAATCTCCCGGTAATTCTACTGGATTGCCTGCTTAAGGGCTTTCGCGAGCTGGTCAGGGCATGATGTCTCACGGATTCCGCAGCGGATTCCCTCTAAGCGGCTTATAGCGTCGGAAACTTTCATTCCGGCAACGAGTGCGGCAACGCCCTGTGTATTTCCGGAGCAGCCACCTGTGAACTTGACGGACTTGATTACATCACCGTCTAATTCGATGTTGATTTCTTTTGAACAAACTCCTGTTGGTTTGTATATCATAACATTATTCTCCTATCTGTGTATTTAATACTTTTTTGGAGTGGAAACGGTATAACGCTCCACATTTTCAATGTATTATAGCATAATAAGCTATCAAGTGGTATAATTAATTAAAATTTTATTTACGGAGGTCAGATTTGATGATTGGTATTATCGGAGCTATGGAAGAGGAAGTAAAGGCACTTGCCGATATGATGAGCAATGTAGAAACTGCAACTGTTGCAGGTATGGTTTTTAAGAAGGGACTTTTAAAGGGGAAGGAAGCAGTTGTCGTAAGAAGCGGAATCGGCAAGGTGAACGCTGCGGTGTGCACACAGGTTCTCGCTGACAGATACGGTGTTGACTGCGTTATCAATACAGGAGTTGCAGGTTCATTAAAAAATGAGATAAATATAGGAGATATCGTTATTTCAAGCGATGCGGTACAGCATGATATGGATGCGACAGGCTTTGGATATGAGATGGGGGTTATCCCAAGAATGCCTGTATCGGTATTCCCGGCAGACAGAAAGCTTATTGACGCTGCTAAGGCGGCATGCGCTGAGGCTGTTCCCGAAATCGGTGTGTTTGAAGGACGAGTTGTAAGCGGTGACCGGTTTGTGACTGACAAGTCTACCAAGAAGAGAATTTCCGATACATTCCATGCGTACTGTACAGAGATGGAAGGTGCGGCCATTGCACAGGCTGCATATTTAAATAAGATTCCGTATCTTGTAATTCGTGCTATATCCGATAAGGCGGATGACAGTGCATCAATGGATTACGGCGAGTTTGAGAGAAAGGCAATAGAGCATTCGGTTCTTCTTATGGAGAATCTGGTTCAGAGACTTTAAGGTCGTTTTTTAACTTTTTTTGTTGAGATTTGCAGATTTATTCCCTCTTTTGGCGATGCGGAAAAAAAGATATATTTATTGCAGGTTTGGGCAGTGTGTTTTTTGCACCGGCATTATAATATGAGGAGATGGAATCTATGCAGAACTTTATAATTAATATCGGACAGAATGCGTTCGTTATACTGATTGCGCTCACCGGACTTTTTGGGTGTCTTGCGTTCAGTCTTGCGGGAAAGGGTCTCTCGATATTGTATAATGAGACAATATCAATGACAGCTTCGACTCACCCGTTTGTCAAGCAGATTAAGCTTCGCAGGGAAAACGGGATGAGGGTTAACATGAATATTCATAACACATACGCATTTGTTCTTAAAAGTCTGGACAAGTATAAATACCTGAACCTTTCCGTAAGGGAGTATATGAAGGTGGCATGGCTTATACAGCTTGTATGTGTCATGCTGGGACTTGTGGGTGGTGTAATCAATTCGAATGTGTGGTATACGGCATACGGATGCGTGTGTTCGGTTGCTGTATCCTGCGTGGGACGAATTGAGGATGTGGAGAGAAGAGAACAGCAGATTGTGATTAACATGGTTGACTATTTTGACAATGTGTTGAGCCATGACAGAAAAAACGACGAAAGTCTGCGCGAGGAAGTGTGTAATGTTAAGCCGGCGCAAGAGGTAAGGGTGCAGGTTTCAAGGCCGCCGATACAAGAAACGGAACAGACTGTCACAGCAATCAATGAGGAACAGAGAAAGCTGATTGAGGAAGTATTGAGGGAATATCTTGCATAAAATTACGAGGAGATAAGTTTATGAATATTGTGATTCTTGACCGCATGGCACTTGGAGAAGATATTGACATGACGGTTTTTGAAAAATTGGGAAATGTTACAATATATGAGAGGACAAGCCCGGATGAGGTGATAGAAAGGCTGAAGAATGCGGACGCACTTCTCACAAATAAGGTTGTGATAGGTGCGGCTGAAATGGACAAGCTCCCGGGACTTAAATACATCGGAATCAATGCTACCGGTACGAACAATATTGATATCGAGTATGCGGCAAAGAAAAACATTGCGGTTACGAATGTCAAAAGCTATTCGACCGATTCCGTGGTGCAGCACACATTTGCACTGTTGTTTTACGTGTATGAGAAACTTAGAAGCTATGATGATTTTGTAAAGCAGGGAGAATATTGTGATTACGGATGCTTTACATATTTCGGAGAGAAGTTTGCTGAGCTTAAGGGAAAGACATGGGGAATAATAGGTCTTGGTGAGATAGGAAGAAAGGTTGCGGATATAGCAGGAGCGTTCGGATGCAATGTCATATACTATTCGACGTCTGGCAGGAACAGCAATCCGGATTACAAGAGAGTTGAGTTCGATGAACTTTTGAAGAAGTCGGACATAATATCGATTCATGCGCCGCTCAATGAGAGAACCAATAATCTTATCAATAAAGACGCATTCGAGAAGATGAAGAACAGTGCCGTTCTCATAAATGTGGGACGAGGGCCTATTGTGAACGAAAAAGACCTTCTTGATGCACTCAATGAGAACAAAATTGCGGCTGCAGGACTTGATGTCATCTCCGAGGAACCGATGAAGAGGAGCAATCCGCTGTATGGGTATAAGGACAGCAGACGTCTTATAATTACTCCGCATATCGCGTGGGCAACCAATGAGGCAAGACAGAGACTTGTCGACGAGGCTTACCTTAACCTGGAAGCATTTATAAACGGAGAAGAGCGCAACAGGGTATAAAATAATATGTGCAGTAGAATATAGATATATATATGAGAAAACGATAAGGAAAATTGAGATGGGAAAAATAACAATACTGGAGGAAACTACAAAAAATCCTATAAGTCTTATGGGAAAACGCGCCGGGGTATGCTGGGGGGCAGATGTTACCAATGAAGAGAGAAATTATAAAAGAGGACTTGACTGCCTTATATCGGGGCATTGGAGAGTTATGGAGTATGTAAATGTTGAGATGGTGATAGACGGGTACTCGGCAAGAGTAATCCGTGAGTGGTATACACACCTCGGAGGGTCTCCTACAAGGCTTCAGGCGAGCACAAGATACATTAATTATGAGAATTTCGGATATATTGTACCGCCTAAGATTGCAGCGAATGAAGAGGCAGCGGCAAAATATAATGCAATGATGAAGTCAATAACCGAAACCTGCAGTTATCTTGAGAAGGAATGCGGTATTCCACGAGAGGATGCAGCGATGCTGCTTCCTCTCGGAATGGAGACAAAAATCGTTGATAAGCGCAATCTCAGAAATCTTGTTGACATGAGCGGACAGAGAATGTGTACAAGAGCATATTGGGAGTACAGGCAGATGTTTGGTGATATTGCAAAAGCACTGTCAGAGGTATCCGATGAGTGGAAATATATAGTTGACAATTACTTTAAGCCAAAGTGTGACAAGGTGGGATACTGTACTGAGAAGAAGTCATGTGGAAGAATGCCTAAGAGGCAGTGATGTACTTCGGACAAGGGGGCAGCATGAAAAAAACAAATATTGTATTGGGAATTATCGTGGCAGCGGTTATGTTGTCAGCGTGCAGCAAAAGCAGTGGTGTTGATGCACCATCACAGGAACCGACGGAGACCGTAGTGAATGAGACCGGCATGAATATAAGAAATATAGTACCGCCTCTAACGGACTTTGTGACGGATGATATGTATGTGGTGGCTGATCAGTGGCCAAGCTGCGATGATACCGCACTTGCTGCGGTGATGAAGAAGGCAGAAGCCGGAGGGAAAGTTGTTATAGCCTGCATAGGCGGTTCGATAACACAGGGGACAATATCAGCAGGAAACCGCGATAAGGAGATTGATGAAAAAAAGTCGTATGCTGACATATTTTTTGAGTGGTGGAGTGATACATTCCCGGACACGGAATTTGAGTTCATCAATGCAGGAATTGGAGGAACCGATTCATATCTCGGAGTGCACAGGGTTCAGAAGGATGTGCTCGACTATGAGCCGGATTTGGTTCTGGTAGAGTTCTCGGTAAACGACGAAGATTCACTGTTCTATAAGAAAACTTATGACAACCTCGTCAGAAAAATCCTGAGATCCGACAGTGCTCCGGCTGTCATGCTTCTGTACATGGGACAGACGAACGGAGCGACGGCACAGGGAAATCATGTGTTTGTCGGGTTTAATTACAAGCTTCCGATGTTAAGCTACACAAGTATGATTAATGATATGATGTCACAGGGAGTGTACACGGCTGCTGAGCTTTCAGGTGATGAGGTTCACCCTTCGGCACTTGGACACGCCATGACGGGTGAGATTTTGTGGAAGTATCTCAATAAAGTATACGAGAGTTTGGACAGCTTCGGGGAACCTGAGAAGTTCGATATTGCCGCAGTAATGAAAGAGAGCTATCAGAATGCCGACATCATAGATTCATCCGATGCGGATGTGACAGAGCCGGGAAGCTTTGAGAAAAAGAGGATATGCACGCAGTTTCCTTATGGATGGGAATGCACGGAGGGGGAAGGCGGTCTTGAGATAAGAGCCGAATTTATGAACCTTGGTATTTTGTATTTTGCAACAATCGACGGAAAAAGCGGTCAGTATGATATATATGTCGACGGCGAGTATGCCGGTACGATAAATGCGGATTTCTCCGGAGGTTGGGGAAATGCGATAAAGGCAAATCAGGTATACACATCCGATGCACCGGCGGAGCATATTATAACAATCAAAAAGGCACCTGATTCTACAGGTGACCGGTTTGATCTTTTGGGAATTTTAGTTTCATAAAGATTTGCTGATTTCACGAAATGAGCGGTAGCCGTCACGGTATACCTGCGGAGTCATTCCGAGCTTGTCTTTAAAAAGATTGATAAAGCGGGTTGTATTTGGAATTCCTACTGCGATTCCTATAGAGCCTATTGATAGGTCCGTGCTCTCAATGAGAGCACGGGCTTTTTCTATTCTCGCGTTGTTGAGAAATTTGAGCGGAGTCATTCCTACAAAGCCGGCAAATTCCCTCGTCATACGATATCGGTTCACGTTGAAGCGTACAGCAAGTTCATCCATCGAATAGTCGGCTTCACAATGAGAGATGAACAGGTTTTTAAGTTCATCAATATATGCAGGAACAGCCTTTGGGGAGTCATTAGACATATGGAGGCTTGTAATCAGGTCGGACATCAGATTGGTAAGCAGCTTGTGTGTCAGAAATGCATGGTGAGGTGTAATCACGGAACCAAGTGCCATTGCTTCGGTGAAATGGCAGTCGGGAAGGGAGTTTTCCGTTATATGAAAAAGCGGGAATGTTATTTTACATATCTCCTCGTAGTATGTGATTACAGAAGTACCGTTAAAAAACAGTATGTCCACTTTCCATTCAGAGGTGAGAGCTCTCATTTGTATGAAGTCCTGGCAGTCCCAGAAAAGCAGATCACCTGCCTGAAGATTCCGGCTGTCGCCTGCAACTTCTATTATTCCCTGGCCGCTATGAGTATAAAGAAACATATAGCCGTCCAGCTCACTGAACGCATACTGCTGCATCTGGTGCAGGGTGCGTTTCCCGGAGGCACATATATATAGAAGATTTTCCTGAATTTCAGGAAGTGAATCATGTATATCGGGCAGGAAATCAGAGAGATTTCCATGAGGATTTTTTCTGACTGCGTCCTCGAGCTGTGAAGTAAAAAGTTCTGTAATCTGCATAGTCGACCTCATTTCTTGGATTATAGATGTGAATAAGGTGTATTTTCCCAATCGCGGACGGCACGTAGTATTTCGCCAACACTCCATGCCTGGGCAAAGCATCCGCGGGAGACACAAGGGGATGCACCATCGTAAATTTCGGCAAATTGACCGAGACAGCCCTCGTAAAGCCAAGGAGTGAGGGCATCAAACGCATCTTTAAGGCGGATGATTTCACGGTTCCTTTTTTCTTCGCTGTAGAAGCCTAGCTGACGTATCCGTCCGCGCAGATAAGCTCCGAGAGGGAATGCCCATACGGTTCCCTGATGATATGCCCTGTCGCGTTTGTGCATATCACCGATGTATACAGGCTTGAATGCCGGATCCGCCATGTCAAGGGTTCTGAGTCCGATGGTTGTGCAGAGTCTGCTGTCAACCGTATCGAGAATCTGCTCGGCAATGTCGAAGTCAGGCATTGTGAATGGCATGGTAAGTGACCATATCTGATTACAGCGTATCTGATTTTCTTCATAGGTTCCGTTTAAAACATCTTTAAGGCATCCTATGCTTTTGTCATAAAACTTGGAGAGAAAGGCTTCTTTGGTGCGTGCAGCCATGCCGGAATATTTATCGGCAAGAGTTGTATTTCCTATCGTGCGGCAGAAACTTTCCATGGCACAGAGTGCACTGTACCAATAGGCGTTTATTTCGACGGGCTTGCCGTGGCGTGGAGTTGGAAGAAAATTGTCAACGCGGACGTCCATCCATGTGAGCTGTTCTAGGTCATCACCGGCCATGATAAGACCGTCAGTGTCGCATTTTATGTGAAAATCAGTGCCGTTTTCATAGGCGTCCATTATATTCTTCATCGGTGTAAAGCATTCCGTAATGAAATCCGTGTCGCCGGAGGCGCTGACGTATTCATACACCGCATTGATAAACAGAAGCGGTGCATCGGCAGAATTGTACATAGGTGTGGCACCGCCTTCAGGAAACAGGTTCGGAAGAAGCCCATTCTTCTCATATTTGGCAAAGGTTGTCAGAATGCTTTTGCAGTCCGCAAAGCGGTTGGTCGAAAGAACAGTTCCTCCGAGTGCAATCATTGTGTCACGTCCCCAATCCTCGAAAAAAGGATAACCTGCGATTATGGTTTTACCGTTTGTGGATTCGCGGTCAACGACGTAGGCGTCCGCACTTGCGGCAAGCTGCCTGCCAAGCATGCTTTTAAGTCCAGAGTTATCAACGAGGGCGTTGATGCGCGTGTTCTCAGCAATAGCGGCGGCGCGAAAGGCGTCAGTTAGACCGACGTGATTAACAGCACCGGATATTACATTCTCATTTAAGGAATATATTATAACATCTTCTTTCTCAGAAGAGGAGGTATTGCATACAAGCCTGTGATTTACGGCGCACAGACCTGTATCATCTCGTCCGTCGCGCGTGTCGAGTGTCCATCGCATGGAGTAGTGTTCATTTGCAGGCAAAGCCTTCATATCCATTGTGGAGGCACAGAAAACTCTGTATGAACCACTGCAAACGGAAAAACAGCCGGAACCGTAGTTGGATTCAATGGTAAAAACGGCATCGGTGGTAAGTGGTGTGTTCTTGGGCGTGAATCTGAGAAGAGGTGTCAAAGTGAGAGTTATGTCGCGTCTGTCAGGATTAACTATGCGGTAGTCAAGCATCACGGTGTTCTCTTTGTGAACCATTAGGATGTCTACAATCAGACGTACATCCTCAATTGCGTAGGTTATGGAGAAGCTGTTATTCTCATAGCTTACGCTCTCTATAAACGAATAGCCATGAGTGTATGTATCGTCAGACATACGCTGTGTGGTGAGTGGATATTCGTTTCCGTCAATAGTTATGTCAACCAATACATTGGTAATCATATTGAAGCGTACATTCGGAGCCTTTACGGCAGCCATGAATATGGCGTGGTCGTTTCTTGAGGTGCCGCATGCAAGGTCAAGGCATGAGTAGCCGCCAAGCCCGTTGGTTATGAGAAAGCAGCCGTTTTCGGCGGCGTCTATGTCTGTAAAATGAGAACCGTCCAATGAGAACTTCATAAATTTTCTCCTTATTTCTTTAATAATTTAGTTAATCTCATTATATATCAAATCGTCATTTCATTCAAGACATGGTGCAAAAGTATGTTAAAAAAATAACCGTTAGCTTTGTTAGCTAACAAAAATAACAACAATTTTCGAAATATCCCAGCATAAAAGTTGGTATTTTGACATAATTATAAACTGAAACCAGTCGCACATTAGAATAAATGCACAAAAAAATCAAAAAAATATGCAAAAACCTATTGACAACTGCCAACTTTGGTGCTACTATGTAGTTGAACACAGGAGGTAAGCCTTAGGAAGTAGTTAAGGCGTGTTCAATCTAATAAGGAGGTCGGTCCAATGGAGAGTGAACCCTTTCAGCAGACCGCCTGTACCGCTCGTCAATAGAGTATAACGGATTTGTGTATGGACAGAGTGCAAATCGGAATTGCACGGCGCACACAAGCTCAAGTGAGCAAAGTAAGAGTTATCATGCAGGATTGATTGGAACGGCAGGCGCTGATTCAACTGAATAGTAAAGGTATATATC
>UQZF01000054.1 GCA_900545455.1 uncultured Eubacteriales bacterium | reverse complement strand
ACCATGCATCTCATTGCTTCTGTATTTTACCTCTATATACACAAGCACATCGTCCGGAGTCTCGGCAATAATATCAATCTCTCCAAGCTTATTTCTGTAATTGCGCTCAACTATCCTGTAGCCCTTTTTCACAAGATAGTCGGCAGCAATATTTTCGTATCTGTCCCCTATTCCCCTTGTATTCACCCTACAATTCTCCTCTTCCGAGCTTTCTCATATTACGCACAAGCAGCGGCACCTCAAACAGGAGCATGAACACCCAGCCCCAGAAATTTGACCACGCAAGTGCCGAAAAACCTTTTCCCATCATGCTTATGAGGATATGTGCCGCAATGACGCGCACCCCCATGTTGGTTATCGTGCTTATGAGCGTGACCTTCAAGTCGCCCATTCCCCTGAAAAAACCCTGTACAATGTTCGTGAGCGCAGGCATTATGTACATAAATGCTATGACTTTAAGATATGACACGCCGAGAGCGACAACCTCCGCGCTGTCCTCGGTAACGAACAGCCTCATGAGCGGTCTCGCCGCAAAGAATACAATCACACTTACGACGACGGAAAACACCACCTCCATGATTATTCCGCATCGGTAGCCTTTTTTTACACGCTCCACGTTTCCCGCACCGCGGTTCTGCGCGATGAAGGTTGTCGTCGCATGTGCGATATTTCCCTCAGGCGAGAGCACAAAATCGTCCACCCTGTTGATTGCGGTGAACGCTGCGATAAACGCAACTCCCTGCACATTTATTATCGCCTGCACAAGAATCTTTCCGAGCTGCACGCACATCTGCTGAAGCGCGCTTGTGATTCCGTATGAGAATGTTTTCCAGAGAACCTTTCTTTCAAAAACACGCCACTTTTTTCCGAGGCATAGAATCGGCACTTTAAGTTTTACATATATTCCGCAGCACAGACAGCACATAGCCTCCGAGAGCACCGTAGCCACGGCACTCCCCATAACTCCAAGCTTTAGAAAAACAACAAAAATCAAGTCGCACGCAACATTTAAAAACGCACTTATTACGAGAAAATAAAGCGGTGTCTTGCTGTCACCGAGTGCTCTCAGGGTGTTCGCAAGAAAATTATATATAAAGGTAAAAATAAGTCCCAAAAATACGACTCTCAAATACACCGCCGCACTGTCAATAATCTCCTCCGGAGAGTTGATAAGCCTTAATATCGGCACCGCAAGTGCTATCATAAGTGCCGCTACCATAAGTGAAAAGATAAGTCCGCCTATCAATGTGGTGCTTATCTGTTTCTCGAGATTCTTCATATCCTTAGCGCCGTAGAGCGTGCTCATCAAAATGCCCGCGCCCATACACATTCCGCTGATAAAAAGAATCGCCATGTTCATTATAGGCCCCGCAGTTCCTACCGCCGCGAGCGCATCGTCTCCGACGAACTGTCCGACTATTATTGAATCGGTAGCATTATATAAAATCTGAAATAAATTCCCCAGTATCAGTGGTATCGCAAATGCTGTCATCTGCGGCAGTATTCTGCCCTTTGTCATATCCTTTGCCATAATTATACTTCCTTAGTCCTGTTTCACTTTTTTCCCGAATTAAGCTTTCCCTTTATCTTGTCCATGCTGTCGACAAATATAAGAATGTCGGCGACAACCTTGTAAAGCTCAGGCGGTATTGTATCACCTATCTGAAGGCGCATAAGAGTGTCTGAGAGCTCGCTGTCCTCATAGAGCGGCACCTCATTTTCCTTTGCCGTCTCGATTATCTTATCGGCTACATATCCCTTTCCCGCCGCAACTATGGTAGGTGCCGAGGTACCAGGCTCATAGGTGAGTGCAATCGCCTGCCTGTCCTTTAATTCACGTCTTTTATCCATACATCCTCCCGCATTTAAGCCTTGACATCGAACTTAAACCTCTTCACCTCGTTTACCGGAAGCTCGGGTGTGAGAACCTCCTTGACAAAATCAAAGCCCTCTCCATCGTCGCCTTCCGAAACATTGACAGCCACATTATAACCGTCATCATTTAACTGCTTTGTCAGCAGTTCCATATTGCTTTCAAGAAACTCAAGCACACTCTCATCCTCTACCTTAAAATTCGTCGTCACATTACTGCCCTTCAAGGTCACATATATGTCAAGTGCTCCAAGATGTTCCATGTCGAGATGCAGGAATGCCTTGACCGTGTCATCCTCCTGCTTTGCACGCTTTTTGCTGTAGACATACAGCTCGCCCTCGCCATGCTCACCTATATGCCTGAGCGGTATCTGCACCGCAGACATGAACTGGTTCATATTGTTGAGAAATTCCATGTTGCCGCTCATACCCGTCGCAGCATTTCCAAGCGCGTAGTTCTGGCTTGATGCCGCATATTCGCTCAATGAGTTAAGCTTCGTGAGTGTCCTTGCAAGATGCTCCTTCACAGCTTCCTCGTTCTTCACATCCGACGGCTTCATGCTGAAGGTATCCCTAGCAAGCTCCGACAAAAGCCTTGTCACCTTGTCGCCCTTCACAAGCTCGCCGAGCTTCTTCTTTAAAAGCGGTTCACTCTCAAGCTTATCAAGCACATCCGCAAGCTGTGCCATGAAATCCTGCAAATTCGAGGCGTTCAAAAGCTTGTCGGGAAGCTTAACCGCATTCTCTGCGTTCTTCCCCGTGGCTGCGTTGTTGTTCTCAACCATAGTCTCTAACGACTTTACAACACTATCTGCAAGCTCCTTTATCCCGCCGCCAAATCCGCCGTCCTGCAAAAGTGCACCCGTGCCCGAGGCGGACGCGCTGCCTGCTGTGCCGGAATTATCTGAACGTGCTGCACTGTCTGCGGCAGTATTTGTTCCATCCGCTCCAGCCTGCGCTTTTAAGGACTCACCCGCAGTCGCATCGCCCTGCGCGGCATCCGTCCCTGCAAGAAGTATTCTCACCACATCACCGAGATTCTCAGGTGTCTTTACCGAATCGGTCAGCCCCTTGACTATGCTGTCTATATCTGCCTGCATTGCACCGTTGTATTCCTTATAGTTCTGATATGACTTGATGTCGGAATCCGTAATCTCAACGCCCATTCTCTTCAAAGCCACTATATCGCGCATATCGGCATCAGGATGCAGGCTGAGCTCCTTTGCCATTTCAAGCAGTGCATCCTTCCCTATAGGCATTCCGTTGTGCATAAGCTCGAGCACCATCTCACGATTCTTTATCGTCTGAGCGAGCCCTGCCGCATCGAGCGAGCGGTTAATCATAGCCGTCTCGAATGCAGTCTCCTTCATCACAGCCGCCTTTAAGACAATGCTGTCCCCCGTGTTGTCCATAATTATGAAGCTTGCCCTGTCACCTATATTGTACGCTGTGTTGTTCAGCAGATTCGCTGTAAAAGACTGTCCACCATCTAAGGTAATCGTAACTGCGCTGCCGTTGACATCCGTGATATTGGCTGAAAATGTCTCGCCGTTGGTCAGCGAACGCAGTATCGTAAGTGCGGCATTAGCCGACTGGCTTCCGCTTACGGTTACAGTCGGCTGTGTGCCATGTATATTAGGATGTACATTAATATTCACAGGAGAATTACCCTTCGCCATTCCGCTCATGTTAATATTCATGACGTACCTCCTCATGTCTTTTTATACAAAGTTTCCGATAAATGAATTTCTGTGTATCGGGCACGGTCCGTACTCTTTGAGTGCCGCAATGTGCGCCTGTGAGCCATAGCCCTTGTTGGATGCAAATCCGTACTCAGGATAGAGCTTGTCATACTCATACATCATTCTGTCCCTCGTAACCTTGGCGATGATGCTCGCCGCCGCAATCGAGAGGCTCTTTGCATCACCCTTGATTATTGAAATCTGCTTCATGTCAAGTCCCGGAATGATTACCGCATCATTTAACAGCAAATCAGGCTGTACGCTCAGCTTAGACACCGCATCGCGCATCGCCTCATAATCAGCCTGAAGAATGTTAATCTCATCAATTCTTGCAGGCGAGGCAATTCCGACATCGACACTTATCGCTTCCTTCATTATGACGCCATAGAGCTCCTCCCTCTTTTTCTCGGAGAGCTGCTTTGAGTCGTTAACATAGAGAATCCTCGCATCCTTTGGAAGCACAACAGCCGCCGCTACAACCGGACCTGCGAGCGGGCCGCGCCCTGCCTCGTCGATTCCGCATATATTCGCGTACATGCTGTTTTCCTTCTCAAAAGCAAGCATATTCTCGACACGCATGCGCTCTGCCTCGAGCTTTTCAAGCTGCTTAGTGTATTTCTCAACAAGCTTGATTATGCCTGCCTTCTCGGATGCCCCGTACTCCTTAATCAATTCCCTTACAGTATTTTCATCGGCATTCTCAAATAAATCCTTAACCGCACTTATTTTTTCTTCCATAGAATCAATATGACCTCATCCTGTTTATTGTATTTTCCCATATAATGAATTTCTCAACCACCCGTGCCGCTTATCTTACTGCTCCGGCTTCTCGAGCGAAATTCTTCCCATCTTGCCGCTTCTGAAATCGTCAAAAAGAAGCTTAATCGCCTTCTCCTCGTCAGGCTCTCCGCCCTTTTTCAGGCAGGCTCTCGCAACCGCTATGTCAGCGAGCACTTCGTGAGGCTCCTTCGTCTCGTCAACCCCGTATCTGTCCGCAAGCCTTCCCGGATAATTGGCCGCCATGAACTTGATGAGCTCGTATGAGAGCTCCGTCATATTGATAATCTGGTCGTTGATTGAACCGACAAGCGCAAGTCTTATGCCCACCTGCTCATCGGAAAACTTAGGCCAGAGTATTCCCGGCGTGTCCAAAAGCTCGACATTCTTGTTAAGCCTTATCCACTGCTTTCCTTTGGTTACGCCCGGCATGTTGCCCGTCTTGGCACAGTTACGCCCCGCATAGGCATTTATAAAGGTAGATTTGCCGACATTCGGAATCCCGACAACCATCGCTCTTATCGGGCGGTTGAGTATTCCTCTCTTTCTGTCCCTCTCGATTTTCTCCCTGCACGCCCCATTTATCACGCCCTGAATTGACTTCAAGCCGTTTCCGTTCTTAGCATTAATCTTGACGGCATGGATTCCCTTCGCCTTAAAATACTCAACCCATGCGTCATTTATCTTCTCGTCCGCAAGGTCATGCTTGTTTAAAAGTATCAGCCTTGCCTTATTTTTTCCCAGCTCATCAATATCCGGATTGCGGCTCGATAAAGGCAGTCTCGCATCGACAAGCTCAATCACAAGATCAATGAGCTTGATGTCCTCCTGCATCATTCGCTTCGCCTTGGTCATATGACCCGGGTACCACTGTATATTCATGTACGCTTACTCCTTTAAAATTCTATTTTACAAGTCCCATTCTTCCAAACGGTGACGACACAGCCCATATACGTCCTATAATGGAGGAATACTTTACATTTCCAACATTCGCAAATCGGCTGTCCTCGCTGTTGTTTCTGTTGTCCCCAAGGACAAAATATTCATCATATCCTAAAGTGATCGGCTCCGATGCAAGACCCGCATTGTATATCTTCTCGGGCTCTATCTCGTTGCCATCTTCATCCTTAAATCCAAAGCCGTATATCACATCGTCCTCTAACGGTTTCCCGTTGATGTACACAAGCCCGTCAATAATCTGCACCGTCTCGCCCGGCAGACCGACAATTCTCTTCACATAATACTTTGACACATTTGCAATGTTCGGCACAAACACAACGACATCATAGCGCTCCGGCTCCTTAAAACAGTAACTCACCTTATCTATAAGCAGACTGTCGGCGTTCTCCAAGGTCGGCTCCATCGAATGTCCGACAACCGTCGTCTTGCCAAGCATGTATGTCGCCAGAATAAAGGACAGGCACACAACCATAATTATATCTACAATCCATTTAAGTATTATCTCATGTATATGATACTTCTTCTCTCTGCGATAAATCTCAAATTCTGCCATACTCTCTCCCATAATGTCAAATTTTCGGATGATTGAAGAAAAGGGAATGCCACACTGACATTCCCTCTATGGTCATATTACATATAAAGTTATATTACTTTACAAGCTCCTTAACCTTAGCTGCCTTACCTACTCTGTCTCTTAAGTAGAATAACTTAGCTCTTCTAGCCTTACCTGTTCTTACAACCTCGATCTTCTCGATAGTTGGGGAATGTAATGGCCATGTTCTCTCAACGCCTACACCGTTAGAAAGCTTTCTAACTGTGAAAGTCTCTCTTGAGCTTCCGCCCTGTCTCTTGATTACGGTACCCTCGAATACCTGGATTCTCTCACGGTTACCTTCCTTAATCTTAGCTGATACCTTAACTGTATCACCTACGTTGAAATCTGCAACAGATTCCTTTAACTGAGCGTCTTCAATCTTCTTAATAATATCGTTCATTTGTGAGCCTCCTTAAAATTTTGATGTTCATTAATACCCTTTCGTACCAGAGGAACATCGAGCTATATTCACAACATTCGAAATTATAACATGGCGGAATGCGGAATGCAAGTATTATTTGAAATTTTTATTATTTTCTATTCTTCCAGCATAAGTGTCATCCTGTCCTGCAGCATCTTAGCCGTCTGCTCCGCCGTCCGGATGCCGTCTAGGAACGCCTCAATCTCCTCGTCAAACATCTCATCGGTAGGCGAGGAAGCGTTGCCAATCATTCCGATATTGTCAAATATATACCACAAAACCTCCCTGTCCTCGTCAGTCAACGCATATATCGGAACCGATACCGCACCCTCTCCGCGCGATGAATATTCCGTGATTGACTTTTCAACCGGATTTCCGTCCTTATCGGTGACTATCTCATAGTTCTCATCCCGCTTATAGGTCTTAACCGAGGCTTCATCGAGCAGCTCATTCAGCAGAGGAATATACACCGGGAAATCCATCATTGTCACCTGACTGTCAGTGAGCACGTCACTGTTTTTTAGGACATACTGTATGAACTGCCATGCGCCCTCCTTATTGCTGCTCTTCGCACTTATAGCCATACTGTTGCCTGATACAATCGGGAAAGCCGAGCCGTTCTCCGTCGGATAGCCGAGTATGACCGGATTGTCATTTTCCATGACAGCACGCGCATACTGAAGCCACAAAGGTGACCACAGGTATTGTTTGTACAGATAAATCTGCCCGTTCTTCCAATACACCGACTGTGACACACTGTAATCGTCCGTCGGCATCGGCGGCTCGTAATTTTTAAGGGCGTTTAAAAACCTTACAAAATCGGCATTGTCAAAATGTGCCTCCATATTTTTCCACTCAATCAGCTCATTCTTCATGCCGTCCCAATATATCCATGCCAAATCGAATTGATAATCGACAACATTTTCCATAAAGTTGGTGACTGCCCTGTCATTTCTCTCTATGAGACCTATAAATTCATCAATATTCCAGCTCTCAGAATTAAATTCATCCCCGCCCAAAAGCACTATCGGATAGAACGTGACAGGAAGTGCGGCGAGCTTTCCGTCAAACGTGTACACATTCCTTATGCTCTCGATAATATCTTCAGCCTTTACAACGCTGTCAGTGCTGTTCAAAAACTCATACAAATCAGCCGTGTAGCCCTTCTCGGCAAACTGCTCCATGTCTATAATGTCCGTGCTTATCATATCCGCGCCATCCTTTGAGGTAAGGCTCGTCATGAAAGCATAGCTGTCATCATATTCGATCAGCTCAACATTATACATACTGTTTGACGCGTTAAAATCCCTTACAAGAGTCTCGAAATCGCTGCTTGAATGTTTTGACACCGCAAGCTTCAACACCGTCTTTTCATCATTATACACAACACCTGAGTTCTGCATGCAGTACAGCACAATGCTGTTTCCCGTCAGCTTAGCGCCGTACACGCTTCCATCCTCAGCAACACGAAGCTTCTCAAACAGTCCGTTTTTTACTCCCGTGTTCTTCCACTTCACTATCGGCTTGAGACTTCCGCCTGCCATGTCAAAGCCGTACAGCCCAGCCTGCGACCACAGCCATCCCTCGTCATTGCCTCCATATATCGATGCCGATTCCTTCATGCCGCCAAATGTAAGCTCCCTGCTTTCCCCACTCACGACATTGAAGCTCACAAAACGCTGCCCGTCGTCTCCGCCTTTATGTATCCAGCCCAAATTATCCTTGCCGTCGTACACGATGCCGCCCACCTTGTAATCGAGGACAAGCTTTCTAACCTCGTCGACATCCTCGGCAAATATGCACATCTTTGCATCTCCCCTTATGTCAAATCTCACGCAGAATATATTTCCCTCATCACGCTTGAACACATCAATCCTGTTGATTCCGCCGCCCTCCTCGGCAAGCAGTTCATTGGCTTTCTGCATTTTTTCGGTGACATCCCTTATTTCCACAAGCTCATTATTTCCATCAAAATATGCCATTTCCACACTTTGCAGGCTCTCCCCATTGTTTACCCATAACAGGACAGCAAATCCATCCCCATACGCACTTATCCCGCCGATTGTTTTTCCTTCGAGCTCATCATACTCAAGCTTCTCGCTAAGTGCTCCAAGTTTGTCCCCTTTTTCCGTGCACGCAAGGAGCATGGTGTCGGTATCATCCAGCTTTTTGATGTTCTCATAGCTTATATAATAAAGTTCATTCTCATATCTTGTACCGTCCTCAGAGAGCGTCGAGACATCATAATACAATCCGTTCTCGCCAAGGCACCATGAGCCATCGAATATGTTGGCAGCCTCGTTCTCATTTTCAAGCAGATGCTCCGCAACATAATAGTAGTACTGCTCACCCTGCTCTGACAGAATTATATCTCCGTCGGCATCCGCATCCGTGTTGTCCGATACGGCATCGTCATTCCCTTTCTCAGTGCCGGAAGAACTGTTCTCCGTGCCGCGGGTTATGTCTGTGCTGTTAGTCGTAACTTCATCACCGATATTTGTGTCATCGGCACCGCCCTTTGCACATGCGCTGCACAGCATCACAAGTGCAGCCATAACAACAAATAACATACTCCTTCTGTGCTTCATCCCATAACCTCCTCATATAAAAAAAAGTAACTGTATTACAATAATAGCATACAGTTACTCTTTTTATATTACACGCGTGTAACATTCGGGAAATAATGTCCCAAGTATTCATTCACGCATTCTTTTATATCCTCCGCTGCCGCCCTTGCAGCTTTTATATCAAGTCCTGCCTTTTTTGCAACCTCCAGCAAATCATTTATTCCCGGGTTAACTCCATTCCCGTTTATGGTTGTTGCGTGCTCTCCGTTCAGCGAATTGCTGTAGGTCAGGTCATACGCCGGAGAAAGAATCCATCTTTTTTCGTCATCCAAATATATAAAGGTGAAATTCTTTGAATGGTCATCTCTGTTATGCGCAAAGACATTAAAACACATAAGCCTGTACAGCTTCATGCACTCTTCAATGTCCTTAGTGAGCATAAATGTCAGCCTCATAAGTAAATCGTAATCCAAATTCGGAATCCTGTGAGATGTCTCAAGAAGTCCCGATACCGATACCATATGTCTGCGTATCATACCTCCATCGTCTCTTCTTACCCTGTCAAAGCGCTTTGTTCCAAAATAACCGCTGCATCTTTGAGAGTCAAACAGCTTCACGTCCTCCATATCAATCCCGCATTTCTTTGCACATAGAGCGTAGTCATATTCCTGTCTGCCAATATCCTTTGAATCATACGATGACGGAAACTTAATTATCCAATCATCGCCATCTATTTTGGTGAGTATTTTAGGTCGTGCTCCTCCCGACGAGCCTCCCAGTGTAAATAAAGTATCAAGCTGCTCGGAAAACTCTGTCTGCAATACCTTTTCGCACTCCGCAGCAATCTCATCAAGCGACATGGAATTATCGCTCTCCTCCAATGTTATGACAGGTCTGTAACTGAGAGCTCCCATGCCTGTTTCCCCGACGATTGCAAGTCTGTCAAGATTTCCCATTTCCATAGGATTAATTCCGTTCCTTCTCATCAGCCTGTCAACAAGCAGACGTCCCCATCCATCCGGCAGGCTGTCAGCAAAGACTCCATATATTCCCTCAAACGGTTCAATCTTTGGCAAAAACACCTTCTTTTCGAGAGGCAGAGAAAAAGGATTAATCGAGAATCCATCTGCCAGCCAGTCCGTTCCATACTCGAACGCCGCAAGCCTGTTCTGATAAAGAGCCATCGTCCCGACAAGCCTGTCATGGTAAAATACCTCAAGCTTCTTAATCCTGTGCATTTATAACCTCCTCTATCGAATCAAACGGAACATCCGAAAATAAACCGTCCAATTCGTTTTCAAGTCCAAGTGCCATCGCCAGCTTGGTGAGCGATATTAAGGAAATGTCCCCCGTTTGCTCAAATCTTTTGAGTGAACCTAAGCTCACTCCCGACCTTTTCGCAAGCTCCTTCTGTGATATTTTTCTTCTTTTTCTTATTCCTGCCATCCGCTTAGCTATATCCGTGTTAATTTCCGAAGCGGATTTTAAAAATACATTAACCATATCGCACGCTCCTCTGCTAATATATTATCCCAAATCCGCCAAAAACGCAAGTTTTAGATAATATATTAGTCCTAAATATTTTACGCTTTTTTATGTAACATGTAATAAGAACAAATTTTCCTATCACACAAAAAAACGGCTGATTTTATCCTTCATAAAAATCAGCCGAAATATACATATTCTATTCTTGCGCCTTAACTGTCCGCTCCTTTTTAAGCTCCTCCAAGTACGCCTTCTCCTTCTTAGAGAGCACCGCACCCTCAAGCAAATCAGGTCTTGCATTGAAGGTTCTTAAAATTGACTGCTGTCTGCGCCACTCGTCCACCTTGCCGTGATGTCCCGACAAAAGAACCTCGGGCACCTGCTTTCCCATGAAATCGACAGGTCTTGTGTACTGCGGATACTCAAGCAGATTATCGTGGAATGTCTCGAACTCGGCGGACACGTCATTGTTGAGTACGCCCGGCACATTCCTTGAGATGGAATCAATCATAACCATCGCCGGAAGCTCCCCTCCGGTGAGAACGTAATCACCGATGGAAACATTGTCCGTCACTATCATTTCAAGCACGCGCTCGTCAATTCCCTCGTAATGTCCACACAGAAATATGAGATTGTCCTCACGGGCAAGCTCCCTGCTCATCTCGTGGTCAAACCTTCTGCCCTGCGGAGTCATGTAGAGAACCCTCACGCTGCCCTGCATATCATTTCGCACATGCTCATAAGCCTTGTAGACGGGCTCAGGCTGCATTACCATTCCCGCACCGCCCCCGTAAGGATAATCGTCCACCTTCATATGCTTGTTCGTTGAGAAATCCCTTATGTCGGTGGCACCAATCTTTATTATGTTGTTCTCGACAGCCCTTCCGATAATGCTCGTGTTGAGTCCGTTAAGCACCATCTCAGGAAAGAGCGTAAGCACATGAAAATTAATCATAAGTCAAGCAACCCGTCCATGACATGCACCGTCATGGTATTTTCCTCTATATTGACATTGAGCACGCAGTCCGCGATGGCAGGAAGCAGAACCTCCTTGCCCTCCTTGGTCTTGACGGCATAGACATCATTAGCACCCGTCTGGATGACGTCGGTGAGCTCTCCGAGCTCCTCACCCTCGTCGGTCATGACCTTGAGACCAATCATATCGCACACAAAGTACTCATCCTCTTCAAGTTCAACGGCATTCTCCCTCGTAACCCAGAGAGAACAACCTCTGTATTTTTCTACATCATTGATATTATCAATACCCTTAAATTTAAGGATAACCATATTCTTAAAATATTTCACCCCGGCTACAGTGAGATTAAGCTTCTCTCTCCCGGTGTCCAATATAACTTCCTTGAGATAATCAAATCTGTTCACATCATCCGTTGTCGGAAACACTTTGACCTCTCCGGCGATTCCATGTGTGGATGATATAACACCAACCTGCAATAAATCCTGCATTGAGACCTCCTGTTTATGCACTATGTCTGTTGATGGTTTTATTATATGATAAAGAATATGCCGGGCATAACCCGGCACAAAAAAGGCATTATTAAATTACATTATGTCAACAATAACCTTCTTATCTTCTTTTGTCGCCGCTGCTTTAACAACTGCGCGGATTGACTTAGCAATTCGGCCCTGTTTGCCGATAACCTTGCCAGTGTCAGATGGGGCAACTTTAAGTTCGAGGACGATTGCTTTTTCTTTTACTGTTTCAGTAACAACGACCTCGTCAGGATTGTCTACAAGTGCTTTCGCAATTACTTCAACCAATTCCTTCATGTCACACCTCCAACATATTACTTCTCAATACCAGCGAGCTTGAAAATCTTGCTGACAACCTCTGTAGGCTGAGCACCGCTTGCTAACCACTTCTTCGCTAACTCCTCGTTAACATTGTAAGTGCTAGGATCGTTATTAGGATCGTATGTTCCGATCTCCTCGATGAATCTGCCATCTCTTGGGGATCTTGAATCAGCAACGATGATTCTATAGAAAGGAGCCTTCTTCTGTCCCATTCTTCTTAATCTGATCTTAACTGCCATTTTGTATTCACCTCCTTGAATATTTTCTGAATTATTATGTTAAAAAGGAAGTCTGAACTTACCTCTTTTACCACCTTTA
Organism: uncultured Eubacteriales bacterium; assembly: GCA_900545455.1. GTDB lineage: Bacteria > Bacillota > Clostridia > Lachnospirales > Lachnospiraceae > CAG-882. The sequence continues at coordinate 2,131 of UQZF01000054.1, read as the reverse complement.
CCGCCGAACATTCCCGGCATCTGCTTCATCATTTTCTTCATCTGCTCCTGCTGCTTGACCAGACGATTGACTTCAGCCACATCAACTCCGGCACCCTTCGCAATTCTGTACTTGCGTGAAGGATTGAGAAGCGACGGATTGCGTCTCTCCTGCGGAGTCATCGAGAGAATGATTGCCTCAACGCGTCCGAGAGCACTCTCATCAATCGCATCGGGATTGACATTCTTCATCTGATTGCCAAGTCCCATGCCCGGAAGCATATTTAAGATACTTCCGATACCACCCATGTTCTTGACCTGCTTCATCGACTCAAGATAATCCTCGAAGTCGAACTCAGCCTTGCGGAGCTTCTGCTCCATCTCCTTGGCTTTCTCCTCATCAATCTGGGACTGTGCCTTCTCAATGAGTGTGAGCACATCTCCCATGCCAAGGATTCGAGATGCCATTCTGTCAGGATAAAACTGTTCCAGATCAGAAAGCTTCTCACCCATACCTACATATAGAATAGGCTTGCCTGTCACCGCCTTAATTGAAAGTGCCGCACCGCCTCTGGTATCACCGTCAAGCTTGGTGATTATGACACCGTCGATTCCAACCTCATCATTGAAGCTGCTTGCAACATTGACGGCATCCTGTCCTGTCATGGCATCTACAACGAGTATGCTCTGATGCACATCGACAACCGACTTAATCTCCCTTAACTCTGCCATCATCTCCTCGTCAACATGGAGACGACCTGCAGTATCTAATATTACGACGTTATTGCCGTTCTTCTCTGCATGGGCAACCGCAGCCTTCGCAATATCGGCAGGCTTAATCTTATCACCCATGGAGAACACAGGCACGCCCTGTTTCTCACCGTTAATCTCCAACTGCTTGATGGCAGCCGGTCTGTAAACATCGCAGGCAACCAGGAGAGGTCTCTTACCCTTCTCCTTGAGCTTCCCGGCTATCTTAGCCGTGGTAGTCGTCTTACCTGCTCCCTGAAGTCCCATCATCATGATAACCGTGATTGCCTGACCACCCTTTAAATCAATCTCGGTGGTCTCAGAACCCATGAGAGCTATAAGCTCCTCATTGACAATCTTAATTACCGTCTGTCCCGGCGTCAGGCTGTTAAGTACGTCCTGACCTACAGCACGCTCCTGAACCGAGCTTATAAACTGCTTGACAACCTTAAAGCTTACATCCGCCTCAAGCAGTGCCATCTTAATCTCCTTTAGAGCTGCCTTGACATCTGCCTCTGAGAGCCTGCCCTTGCCGCGGAGATTCTTGAATATATTCTGTAACTTATCGGATAAACTGTCAAAAGCCACTCTGTAACCACCTTATCCGGGCAAATCAGCCCTCTGTCTATACTTCATACTGAAAATCTATAACTCATCGATAATCGCATTGGATATTGAATCGATTCTTCCTACAAGCTCCTTCACAGTCTCCAAATTATCTGACGATAACACCTGCTTGGAATAGCTGCTTATCTCATTCACCTTATCCTTAATCTTCATAAATCTGTCTATCAGGTGAAGTGTACTCTCATACTCATTCAGAAGCTTGTCCACTCTCTTAAGCTGATCATGAACGCCCTGTCTGCTTATGTTGTGTTCCTTGGCAATCTCGCTTATGGAAAAGTTATCAAGCACATACTCCTCATATATCATCTTCTGATGAGGTGTGAGAAGTTCACCGTAAAAATCATAAAGAAGTGTCTGTTCAACAATTCTTTCCATCTTCTCCATATCGTCCATCTGCGCACACTCCTAAAGCATCTTGCAGGCACTACTCTGCTATGCACTCTGCCTCAATCCTTTGCTAGGATACTACAAAGCCCTCATGTTGTCAAGTATTTTTTCTTGACAATTTTAAAAATTTTACAATATATGAAAATCAACAAAATATATTTACACTCAAAAAATACTATGTTAAAATAATAACAATAATTTTATGGAGGTATCAATATGACCGCAAAAGAATGTATAAAAGGCAGACGTTCAATCAGAAGCTTCAAGCCTGACGCCGTCTCCCCTGAACTCGTCCGCGAGCTCGTCGAGACAGCGAGCTTCTCACCGAGCTGGAAAAACACACAGATCACAAGATATGTGGCTGTGACGGGTGACACCAAGGCAAGAAT
>UQZF01000053.1 GCA_900545455.1 uncultured Eubacteriales bacterium | reverse complement strand
CTATAACCGTTTGTGCTGTTGACAGCATCTAAGATCCCCATTGCAAGATCCAACTGTGCCGGTGCCGGCTTTCCTCTGGACATATCAAGCTTAAGCCCTAAACTCTGTGCCTTGGCATATTCCTCTTCGAGAGCCGCCTTGATTGTCTTTAGCTCGTCCCTGCTTAACATCTTGTACATTTCCATATCTGCTCTAACCTCCGTATTGTGAACTTTTAAAAAGTATATTATCATTGATATTCGCAAGATGCAACATATTTTTAATAAAGTGATATGTTAAAGTACAAAAATCATCTGCCGCCTAAAAGTCCATCGTAGAGCTTCTGATATTTCTTTGCTGAACTTGTCCATGAGAAATCCTTCAGCATTCCCCTGTCGACAATCTTGTTCCACTCCCTCTTCTTATTGTAGAATACATGTTTTGCGTAATTAATCGTATTCATCATCTCATGTGCGTTATAATTGGCGAATGAGAAGCCCGTTCCCGTACTCTCATACTCATTGTACGGCTCGACAGTGTCCTTAAGTCCGCCTGTCTCACGGACAATAGGAACTGTTCCGTAGCGCAGCGACATAAGCTGGCTTAAGCCGCATGGTTCAAATAATGACGGCATGAGAAATGCATCACATGCAGCATATATCTTATGTGACATATCCTCTGAATAATATATATTAGCCGACACCCTGTCAGGATATTTCCATGCAAAATGCCTGAACATGTTCTCGTACTGCGATTCACCTGTTCCGAGAACCACAAGCTGTACATCCTCGGCACATATCTGATCCATCATATATGCAATGAGGTCAAATCCCTTCTGATCCGTAAGTCTTGACACAATACCTATCATGAACTTCTTATCATCCACCTTGAGGCCAAGTTCCTGCTGTAAAGCTTTCTTGTTCTTGGACTTCTCCTTTCGGAATGTCTTTTGATTGTAGTTAGCAACAATGCGTTTATCCGTCTCAGGATTAAATTCATCATAATCAATTCCGTTCACAATTCCCGTAAGGCAGTTGGCGCGTGCTCTCATAAGCCCGTCAAGCTTCTCTCCGTAGAAAGGTGTCTTAATCTCCTCCGCGTAGCTGTCGCTCACCGTTGTCACTGCATCGGCATATACTATTCCGCCCTTTAAGTAATTGGCATCGCCATACGCTTCAAGCTTATCGGATGTGAAGAAGTAAGGCGGAAGCCCCGTAATGTCCTTAACCTTCTGCAGATCCCACACACCCTGGAACTTAAGATTATGTATAGTCATGACTGACTTCATATCGCGGAAAAATTCGCCGTCATGGAAGCGCTCCTTCATATACACAGGAATAAGACCTGTCTGCCAATCATGGCAATGAACTATATCCGGCTTAAAATTGAGAAGCGGCATAGCCGAGAGTGCAGCCTTGCTGAAGAATGCAAACTTCTCAATATCCTCATGAATATACCCATACGGCTTATGTCCCGCAAAATAGTACTCATTATCTATAAAATAGTAGTGTACGCCTGCATATTCCATCTCAAGCACACCGACATACTGACTTCTCCATGCAAGATCCATATAAAAATGTGTCACATACTTCATCTGGCTGCGCCACTTCTCAGGTATGCAAAGATACTTAGGAAGCATGACACGCACATCATACTGCTCTTTGTCAAAATATTTCGGAAGTGAACCGGCTACATCCGCAAGACCACCCGTCTTTATGAACGGAACCGCCTCTGATGCTACAAAAAGTACATTTTTCTTCATAGACTCTACCTCGCAATTTTCCATGTGCCAACACACATTTGTTTTGAAGTGCTTTTTATAATTATACCATATAAAAAATAAATATAAAAGAGCGTTTTTACCTTGCCTTGTACTGAAGCCGGAGCTTATCGGCTATAAGTGCGATGAACTCGGAATTGGTCGGCTTGCCCTTCCCGTTATTCACGGTATAGCCGAACAGTTCTTCAAGTGTCTCCATCTTTCCTCTGCTCCACGCCACCTCTATTGCATGTCTTATTGCACGTTCAACCCTGCTTGCGGTAGTCTGGTATTTCTTCGCAATAGCAGGATAAAGAACTTTGGTTATGCTGTTTAGGATATCCGCATCATCAACAGCCATTATTATCGAGTCACGCAGATACTGGTAACCCTTAATGTGTGCAGGTACACCGATTTCATGGATAACATTCGTGACATCCGTCTCGATGCTGACCTTCTGATTCTCCTCATTAAGTTCCGCAGCCTGTCTGTTCATGTTCCCTGCCGCCGGATGCCGTCCCATATTGCTTTTTACATATCTGATTCTGTTTAACAGTGTGTTATTGTCAAACGGCTTCATTATGTAGTAATTTGCTCCCAGATTAAAAGCATCCTCCGTTATTCCTTCCTGTCCGATAGCCGTAATAACAATAAACGCAGGTTTCTTCTTTATTCTTGAATCCGAATGTGTCTTTTCCATAACCGTAAGCCCGTCAAGCTTTGGCATAACAATATCAAGCAGCACAACATCCGGCTGGGCTTCGCGTATAATATTCAGGCACGCCTCACCGTTCTCTGCCTTCCCGACAACCTCCATATCGTTATCAGTTCCGATAATATCCTCAAGAAGCTGCAGCATCCTCTCATTATCATCCGCAATTGCAATTCTGACTTTTCCCATGTTCCCTCACTCTTTTTAAAAAAATATAGGCACACAACAAATGTGTACCTATAAATTATAATAGTCATATTGTGACAGTTCAACATATTTTTTTGGCAATATTGAAAGTTTTACCGTTTATTTAGTCGTTTTTTGTCGAAATGCTGAATTCCTTATATTTCTCACCATCAAGCTTCTTCCAAGTAAACACTCCGTCCTGAACAATCATATAACTGTTCGGGCTGTCCTCCTTCGGAATGGAAACCGATCCCGGGTTGAGATACCACATTCCGCTCTCACATATACATGCAGGAACATGTGTATGTCCATGCATAAGAATGTCTCCCTCTTTATGCGGCGGGAGATTCTTCAGGTTGAAATGATGACCATGTGTAGCAAAGATTGTCACACCGTCTATGTAGAGAATGCTGTAGTCCGCAAGCACAGGAAACTCAAGCACCATCTGGTCAACCTCGGTGTCACAGTTGCCGCGCACACACAAGAGTTCATTCTTCACGTTATTAAGCATTGCAATAACTTCCTTCGGCGCATAATCACGCGGAAGATCATTTCTCGGTCCGTGATAGAGAATATCTCCAAGCAGGAGCAGACGGTCAGCCTGCTCCCTGTTATAAGCCTCAAGCATTTTTCTGCAGTAGTATGCCGAACCATGTATGTCCGACGCAATCATAAGTTTCATAATTTTTCCTCCGTTTATCCTTATTTTACTTTTGAAGCATTTCTTCTATAAAAATTCCATATCCTTTCGCCGGATCATTGACAAGCACATGGGTGACTGCACCTACCACTCCGCCGTTCTGGATAATCGGGCTGCCGCTCATTCCCTGAATAATTCCTCCGGTGCTTTCTAAGAGTTCCTCATCGGTCACAGTGAATGAAATTCCTTTATTGATATTTCCGTTGGACATATCAACGTCCGTTATATATATGGCATAATCGCGCACGGTACCGTCAATGAAGCTTCTTATATAAGCCCTTCCCCTTTCAACCGACTGCTTATAGACAACCGGAATCGCATAACTGTCTATATATTGGTAAATATTCTCATCGCATACACCATATATCCCAATATCACTGTTTGACTCGATAAATCCAAGGAAATAATCAGGGCTGTAATTTATGGAACCTACAACCTCTCCCGGGGTGCCTGCCTTTCCTTTGACTATCGACCATATTTTCGCACAGTAAAGCCTTCCGCCCTCGGAATTTACAAGTTTCCCCGTATCCACATCGCTTATTCCGTGTCCCAGTGCACCGAATCTGCCGTTTTTGTCAATATATGTGAGTGTTCCCAATCCCTGGCAATCGTCCCGGACCCATGTTCCGATTTTTAAGCTGCCATTCTCATCCCTCACAGGCTCAAGTCTTACTTCAATATACCTTCCGTTTCTGTACAGACCTATATTGACATATCCGTCATCAGATTGTCCGGAGTTATCGATTGCTTCGATAAGCTCCGCTTTGTCATCAACGTCCTGTCCGTTAATACTCACTATATAATCTCCCGGCCACAGGACATCCGAAGCAGGACACCTTACCGTACCGTCAGCCAATGTTATATCTCCGATGTCTACAACCATAACTCCCTTTGTCTCTATATATATTCCAACAGGTATTCCGCATGGAATTATTAAAACCTCATCGCAGACATTGATTTTCATGCTTTTTAGTGTGAACATTCCGAAAAGCCTGAAGTTAAGGTCATAGCTTCCAATCTCTCCCGTGCTTATATTAAGCGTATCGAGAAGATTGACATTCACTGCTTTAACATTCGTGGCGTAGGCTCTTGCCACCTCGCTGACATCTGTATCTGCAGTCTGTTCAACCGTACCGACAAACGGAACATTAAAATTAAGCTTCTCATTGGCATAACGGTTGAGATTAATCGTATCCGGTATCCTGTTTTTTACAGCATATATATAGTAAGCGGCACTCCCCGCTATGCCTGCAATCAGCAGCCAAATAAGGAAGTGCCTGTAAGTCTTTTTGAATTCATCGCACACCTTTTCCATGAAAACTCCTTTCGTAAATACTGCATGTGTTTTTCATGGTCTTAGTATGCTACAGTCACTCCATTTAAAACATGAAGATTATCCCTAGTATCTTTTAAGCTCTCTGGCATTTGAGACCGCAGTCTGGGTAATTGAGTCTCCGCCGAGCATTCTCGCAAGCTCCATCACAGAGCCCTCATGGTCTAATTCCGTTATGGACGTAACAGTCTTATTGTCTCTTATATTCTTCACAATTCCAAAGTGTTTTTTTGCCATTGCTGCAATCTGAGGCAAGTGCGTTATGCAGATAGCCTGCCTGCATGATGCGATTCTGTCAAGCTTGTTGGCAACCATCTGAGCTGTTCTTCCGCTTATTCCCGTGTCAATCTCATCAAAAATGAGCGTGTCAATCTCATCCATATCCGCAAGAACCGTCTTAATTGCAAGCATAATTCGTGAAAGCTCGCCGCCTGATGCAACCTTTGCGAGAGGTTTCGGCTCCTCACCCGGGTTCACAGAAATGAGGTACTCAACGTAGTCCATTCCGTTCGCCGACGGCTTATCCGTATTTTTAAAGCTGATTCTGAAATCGACGCTCAAAAAATTGAGCTCTGAAAGCTCCTGCTTTATCTGGCTTTCAAGCTTCTTTGCCGCGTTCTTTCTTATTGTCGTGAGCTTTGCCGCGGTTTTTACAAGCTTCTCATGTGCCTTGTCAAGCTCGGCGTAAGCTCTGTTCCTATTCTGCTCATATTCACTCAAAAAATCAAATTTTTCTTTCTTTGCCTGATATGCAGCCTGAATGCTCTCTATACTCCCGCCGTGCTTCGCCTTTAAATTATTTATAATGTCGAGGCGTTCCTCAAGCTCATTAAATCTCTCTTCGTCGAACTTAAGTTCGTCAAGATACCCCGCCATATCTCTTCCAAAATCAGAGATAAGGCTGTCGATGTCCGAGAGCTGCTGTGCAAGAGGTGCGAGTGCCTCATCATACTGAACAACCGACGCAAGGCTTCTGTATGCCCGTCCCATAAGTGCCGAAACAGCATCATGCTCCTCATCTTCAATACATTCATTAACTTCAAGAAGAGCATCTGCAATCTTTCTTGCATTCTTGCATCGTCTGTACTCAGCTTCGAGCTGTTCGTCCTCCCCCGGCTTTAGCGCAGCCGCCTCAATCTCATTGATCTCGTACTCAAGGAAATCCATATTGCGCTTGCGTTCTTCCTCATCCATATTGAACTGCGTAAGTTCATGCTCAATCTGTCTGTATTGCTTATATAGAGTCGTATACTCATCCATAGCTTCGTTAAGTTCACGCTTTGCAAATCTGTCAAGTATCGCAAGGTGATTCGCCGGATACAGAAGCGACTGATGTTCATGCTGTCCGTGAATGTCGATAAGCAGAGACGTTATGTCGCGCACCGTCGCGAGCGTGACATTCTCGCCGTTAATCTTCATTATATTCCTGTTTTCGGTAAACTTTCTGGAAATGAGAACCTGATTGTCCGTAACAAAGATATCCTTAGCGGCAAGTGCAGCCACCGTGGAATCATCCACCTGAAAAAGCAGCTCCACACTTGCAAAATCACCGTGTTTTCCAAGCATATCGCGGGATGCTTTCGCTCCGAGAGCAAGATTGATAGAACCTAACAGAATCGACTTTCCTGCACCTGTCTCTCCCGTCAGGATATTAAGCCCCTCATCAAAATAGATGTCTGCCTCATCAATGAGGGCAAGATTCTTAACATGCAGATTAATTAACATATATTTCCTCCTTCTGACAGAACTTCTCCTGTAAAAAGGGTAACCCCCGAATTTAAGCTTTTACAAGCTTATGTATCTTATCCATAAGATTTTTCGTGTCTTCAACCGTTCTGACTGCACACATTATCGTGTCATCGCCGGCGATGCATCCGACTATCTCATGGTAATGCATGGCATCAATTGCCGCAGCCACCGCCATTGCCATTCCCGAAACAGTCTTTACCACAAGAATATTCTGAGCCATGTCAACAGAAATATAAGCTTCCTTCAAAATTCTTATAAACTTGTCACTCATTGAATTATCCTTGCCGTCAAGAATCACATACTTCTGTTTTCCGGCACCGTCAGCCACCTTAGTGAGCTTAAGTTCTCTGATGTCTCTTGAAACAGTTGCCTGAGTCACATTATACCCTTCTTCATTGAGCCTGTCAGCAAGCTCTTCCTGCGTCTCTATATTATGCTTTCTTATAAGCTCTATTATCTTGGCGTGGCGCTCAGCCTTCATTGCACATGTCCTCTCTTTCCTATATAACGCTCATCTTTTTTCCGAGAACCTGGAAAAAGCTCAACTTGCTTGTCTTGACTATCTTCGCTTTCTTAGGTGCCCTTGTTATGATTACCTTGTCACCCGAGATAAGATTGGTATGTAATTCCCCATCAAAAGAAGCTACACGCTCCTCCTGATTTGAACGACTCTTGCTCATCTTTACACATATCTCATCAAATGAATCAAGAATAATACTTCTCTGATTAATCTTATGAGGACACACAGGTGTAAGAATAATAAGCTCCGAGTTAGGCTGTGCGATAGGGCCTCCCGCCGAGAGGTTATAAGCAGTCGAACCTGTCGGAGTCGATATTATAAGTCCGTCTGCCGTATATGACGTGAGATATTCATTGTTTACAAATATATCAAAATCAATAACACGCAGTGCCCCGCTTCTGTTGATTACAATATCATTGAGTGCGACATTGTTATATATAATCCTGCCGTCCCTGTATGCATTACCCTCAAGCATCATGCGCTCATCTATCTCATAGTCACCCGCAAGCACGCAGTCGATAGCGGGAAAAGCCTGTTCTTTATCAATATCCACAAGAAATCCGAGCGTTCCTATATTGATTCCAAGAAGAGGAAGCTCAAGCTGGCTTAAATCCCTTGCCGCCTGGATAAGCGTTCCGTCTCCGCCGAGAACTATCACACAGTCCGTATCGGCAGGAACCATATCGGCATTCGTATAATTATAGTTAGTGTTGCTGACAGCATCCACCGACTGGGTGTAGCATGTCTTTCCCTTGGCTTCCAAATAATCTATTATGCTCTTGGTAAATGTAAGATCTCTGTCCTTAGCAGTATTGGTGACAATAAAAAACTTTTCCATCCCGTAGCCTTACCCTTCTGTACTCAAATATGGTATATCTTACAACATTTCATGCGCTTTTTCAACAATTTCGCGGATATTAAACGGAAGTTCGCCCGGTACCTCATCGCTCTTTCTGAGATGAAGAAGATACTCTATATTGCCCTCCGGTCCCTTAATAGGCGAAAATTCCAGATTGAGCGGTATAAAACCGTTGGCGGCTGCAAACTGTGTCACATTTTCTATAACCTCAATATGTACCGCTTTGTCTCTGACCACGCCTTTTTTACCGACTTTCTCTCTTCCCGCCTCGAACTGCGGTTTTATAAGGGCTGCTATCTCTCCGCCGTCGCGAAGAAGTGCCCTGACAGGAAGCAGTACCTTTGTCAGCGAAATAAAAGAGACATCTATACTTGCAAAGTCTATGACATCCGCTATGTCCTCCGGTGTCACGAACTTAATATTCGTCTTTTCCATGACAACAACACGCTCATCCTGTCTGAGTCTCCAGTCAAGCTGTCCATGCCCCACATCCACGGAATATACCTTTACAGCCCCGTTCTGAAGCATGCAGTCGGTAAATCCTCCCGTCGAGGCCCCGACATCCATACATGCCTTGCCTTCAAGCGAAATATCAAAATGTGTCATTGCCTTCTCAAGCTTAAGTCCGCCGCGGCTTACATACTTCATGGCAACACCGTGAAGTTCTATCTGACATGTCACATCGAACATTGAGCCCGCCTTATCCTCACGCTGGCCGTTGACGAACACATTGCCTGCCATAATAATTGCTTTTGCCTTCTCGCGTGAATCCGCAAGTCTGCGCTCCACCACCAGCACATCCAATCTCTCTTTCATAAAAACCTCCGTGCCGCTCTTATACGGCACAATCCGTATTCACGGCTAATATCTGTCCAGTTTCTTTATTATTTCATCAGGTGTAAAGCCACACATCTCCTTAAGCTTTGCCACATTTCCATGTGCCATATAGTCATCCGGAAGTGCTGCATTTACAACCTTTATGTCATAGCCACCCTCATTGACGATTCTGAGCACATTCATTCCGAATCCGCCCGCACCTATATTTTCCTCCACCGTCAAAAGCTTATCGTGATCATCCGCAAGCTCCTCAATCAGCTTTTCATCGACAGGGTTCTCAAACCTCGCATTGATAAGCGTAGGATTTTCCCCTCGCTCCCTAAGCTTATTGTATATCTTAACGCCTTCCTCCATGGAAGCGCCCACTGCCATAATTGCTGTTTTACATCCTCGATAAATAACCTCAGCCCTGCCATAGCTTATCTCTTCCTTGTGGTCTTCAAGTATATCCGACACGGCTCCTCTCGGATATCTTATGGCAATCGGTCCGTCAAAGTTGTTTGCAAACTCCATCATATCCATAAGCTCTAACCTGTTCTTAGGTGCCATAACCGTCATACCCGGAATTATATTAAGATATGAGTAGTCAAATATTCCCTGATGCGTCTCACCGTCACTTCCGACAATACCTGCCCTGTCAATCATAAACACAACCGGAAGCTCCTGAATACATACATCATGCAGTATCTCGTCAAAGCCTCTCTGCAGAAATGATGAATACACGGCAAAATACGGCTTATATCCTCCTGCTGCAAGTCCTGCAGCGAATGTCACGGCGTGCTCCTCCGCTATTCCGACATCGAAAAACCTTAGCGGAAATCTCTTCTGAAATCTTGCAAGTCCCGTACCGGAAGCCATTGACGCCGTAATCGCCACAATTTTACTGTCCTTAGATGCCATATCGCATATCTTTCTTGAAAAAACATCCGTATATGTCGTCTTAGGTACGGCAAGGGTCTTGCCTGTGGCAACGTCAAAAGGTCCGACTCCGTGGAACTTATCCGGGCGCAGCCTTGCAGGCTCATAGCCTCTTCCCTTCTCCGTAATGACATGGACAATAACCGACGAATCCATCTTCTTTGCAATCCTGAACATCTTGCAGAGCTTGTTGATATCATGTCCGTCGACCGGTCCGAGGTATGTTATTCCCATATCCTCGAACTTCATTCCCGGAAGGAGAAGCTGCTTGATTCCGCTCTTGGTTTTATGAATCTGTGAAACAATCTTATCGCCGTATACCGGAATCTTTTTGAGCGAGCTCTTTACATTTTCATTTATATCCCTGTATGCGTTGTCTCCTCTTATGTTGGTAAGCATCGTCGAAATTGCTCCTACGTTCGGAGAAATCGACATATTATTATCATTTAATACAATTATAAAATTGCTGTGATTCTCTGAAGCATTGTTGAGTGCTTCAAGTGCCAGTCCGCCCGTCAGCGCACCGTCGCCGATAATCGACACAACATAATTCTTTCCGCCGGATAAGTCTCTTGCTTTCACATATCCCAGCCCCGCAGATATCGAAGTTGAACTGTGCCCCGTGTCAAAGCTGTCGCAGTCGCTCTCCCTTCTCTTTGGAAAACCGCTCATTCCGCCGTATTGTCTCAATGTGTCAAATTCATTCTTTCGTCCGGTGAGAATCTTATGCGTGTATGCCTGATGTCCGACATCCCACACCAGCTTGTCCTCCGGCAAATCAAACGATAAATGCATTGCCATGGTAAGCTCAACCGTTCCAAGGTTAGACGCAAGATGTCCTCCCGTCCTGCTCACATGGTCAATTAAAAATTCCCTTATCTCCGAGGCTAACTTGGGCAAGTCTTCGGATGGAACATTTTTAATATCGTTTTCCTTATTTATCATATCAAGTATCATAACATACCTCGTTCCAATCCTAGTACTCTCTCTTCACAAGACTTCCGATCAGCCACAGGAGAAAGTTCTTTTCCTGAATAAAGTGTTCCTTCACTTCAATGCCGTTCAATATATCCTCTGCTTTTTCGGAGAGTATCCGAACCTCTTGTGCGGCTCTGTCAAGCCCGAACAATGTAACATAAGTCGTCTTGTTATTCTTCTCATCGCTGTTGACCGGCTTGCCGATTACAGCCGTATCTCCCGTGCAGTCCAATATGTCATCCTGTATCTGGAATGCCATTCCGACGCACCTGCCAATCTCTTCAAACTTTGCAAGAGTCTGCCCGTCAGCTCCCGCGAGTGCCGCTCCAATCATCATAGAGCCCTCAATGAGAGCACACGTTTTTAATCTATATACATAGTCAAGTCTTTCCTTGTCAGGATTCTTTCCCGTAAAAAGCACATCGACCGACTGTCCTCCGAGCATACCGTAAGGTCCCGACTTCTCGGCAAACACCGTCAATGCCTTGACGATATTCCTTCTGTCCTCATCGCTGCCTGCATAGTTAAATGCCCTGAGTGCCGTCTGGGTTGACCAGTGAAGGAGTCCGTCACCTGCAAGAAGTCCGCATGCCGTCCCGTACTTACTGTGTGTTGTCGGCTTGCCTCTCCTCAGTTTATCATTGTCTATCTCCGGCATATCGTCGTGCACAAGAGAATAGGTATGAAGATATTCCATAGCCGCCATAAAAGGCTCATTGCGCCCGTCTCTTCCACCCATAAGCCTGTATACACTGTCAATAAATACAGGCCTGAGTCTCTTTCCGCCGACAAGAACACTGTAATTCATAGCAGAGACAAGTTCACTTAAAAAGCCCTCCTCTTTAGGAAGGTATTCTTCTATTACTTTATTGGCATAATCCGTTCTTTCACCAAGAAGCTTCTGATAATCCACCATAATTAACTTTCATCTCCATTCGAAGCTGCAGCCTCTTCCCTGAGAACAATTATCTTTTTCTCAACACCGTCAAGCTGTGCCGCACACTGTGCCGTCAGCCTGATACCTGCCTCATAAGCTTTAAATGCTTCCTCTAATGACATATCATTCTGTTCAAGATTATTGATAATCTCTTCTAATTTGTCGAAATTTTCTTCTATGCTCTTAGCCTTTGCCATTTCAACCTCCGGCTTACATCCTATATTTTCAGATGCTCACTCTTTGTATCTGATACCACCGCTCTAAAGCTGCCATCAGACAATACTACCCTTATATTCTCACCGATTTTTATGTCGTCAATACTTCTCACCGCACTTTTATCCTCACCCTCTATATAGCCGAAGCCGCCGCTTATTTTAGCCGTCGGTGAAACGCCTCCGAGTTTCGCTGCAAGAAGCTTAAATCTGTTTCGCTTAGCGTCCATGAGTCTGTCGAACGATACATCAAGTCGCTGTCTCAGCATATCCAGATACTGCCTGTTATCAAGAAGCCTCTTTTCGGGAGCCGACATCTTAAGCCTTATATTCATTGAATTAAGCCGTTCCCTCAATTCCGCTACATAATCATCCATCAAACCGTCAAGCGTATCGTATGCATCTTCTATTTTCCGACACCACTGCGTATAGTCAAATACAGCAAGCTCGGCGGCAGCCGAAGGCGTCGGTGCACGCATGTCGGAAACAAAATCTATTATTGTATAATCCGTCTCATGTCCCACAGCCGATATCACAGGAGTCCTGCACTCAAATACGGTTCTTGCCACACACTCCTCATTGAAAGCCCATAAATCCTCAATGGAACCTCCGCCTCTCCCGACAATGATAACGTCAAGATTCATGGAATCCAAGACCTGTATTCCGCGGCATATCGTCTCCGCCGCACCTTCACCCTGAACCTTGGCCGGATAAAGGTACAACTGAACATAGGGATTTCTTCTGTGCGAAATATTGATTATATCATGAATTGCTGCCCCGGTTGAAGCCGTGACAACACCGATATTCAATGCATACTTTGGCACCGGCTGCTTGAATGAAACATCAAACATACCCATCTCCTCAAGCTCAGACTTCAGTGCAAGATAGCGCTCGTAGAGAGCTCCTGCACCCTCCTGTTCTATGCTCTTGGCATACAGCTGGTACCTGCCGTCCCTCTCATATACATTAATGCTTCCCGCAGCCTTTATCTGCATACCGTCACGAAGTGTGAATTTAAGACCTTTTCTGTCACCTGCAAACATCACACACGCAAGCGCACTTGTCTCATCCTTCAGGGTAAAATAAATATGTCCGGAGCTGTGATACTTACAGTTAGACACCTCTCCGGTCACCCGTACCTTGTTAAGCACAAAGTCCGTCTGAAACATATTCTTAATGTACTGATTAATCTGACTTACACTATACGCATCTGCCATATTATTTCACAAGCTTACCGAGAATACCGTTGACAAACGAAGGCGAATCATCCCCACCGTACTTCTTGGCAAGTTCAACTGCCTCATTGATTGCAACATTAGTCGGAACATCATCGTCAAAAAGTGCTTCATAAACCGCAAGGCGGAGTATCGTAAGTTCAACTTTTCCGATACGCTCCTTCTTCCAGCCTACGCAAAGCTCTTCAATCTTACTGTCTATCTCAGGAAGCTTCTCCTCAATTTTCTTCGTCCTGTCCGTTATAAGCTTCTGATGCTCTTCCGTAAGTGTGAGCGGTTCAAAATACAGCTTATCCTGTTCATCCAAATCAGCTGCATCATGAAATTCCACACGGAATAACAGTTTAAATACATGTTCTCTTATTTCACTTCGTCTCATACTAAAAAGTCCTTTCACAATAACGACAATAAAGGCCCTGAAACGCTCAAGGCCTTCACCGTTCTCTACTTATTCTCTATCTTCACGCCTGCAATCTTGACATTGACTTCCGCAACCGTAAGTCCAGTCATGGTCTCAATGGCGCTTGAAATACGCTCCTGAATCTTCTCGCTGACCTCAGGAATCGAATAACCGTACTTAAGAATAACAGATACAAACACAACTGCCGTGTTGTCTGTTATCTCGACTGTAACGCCCTTAGAAAGTACTTTCATTCCGAGCTTGCTCACAAGTTCATTGGTAATATTTCCGGACATGCATTCAACGCCCTCAACCTCAGTAGCCGCAAGTCCCGCAACTATGCATACAACCTCGTCTGCCACCTGAATGTTACATATTCCTTTATTCTCACATATTGTGTATGTGCTCTCGCCACTCTTTGACATAAGTCCTCCAATCCGCCTCCGTCAGGGAAGCCTGCAATACGGTAATATACATACATTATACCCAATACTTCCCTTTTTTGCAAATAGAAAATATACAACCTGTTTACTTCCATTGTATACCCTTGCGGAAGAGACGTTTTTTGCCACCTCAGTGTTTCATGAAACCGGCTGTCCCTCGCCGTAGGTCTCACTCTCGCCCTCACCTTCACTCTCGGCACCGGCGCTCGTCTGGGCGGAATCTGCAGCCGAGCTCACGGCGGAGATTGTGATATTCTCCACGCTGACACCTGATTTTCTCTTTATTATGTCCTCAATCTGCGCGCGCTCGGTGTCCGAAAGGCTCGCTCTGTAGACCACAACGTCAGCCTGCTCATCGGTTATTGACACTATGACATCCGTAAATCCTTTAGCTTCCAGAAGAAGCTCCGCTGCCGCCTCCCTCTCAGCCATGTCCGTCAGTGCTATCATTCTGCTGACAGCTTCCGACTTGCTTGCCTCATCAAGTGCCGAATTATTGATTATATCCAGAAGTGACTCCTTGTTGGCCGCTCTCACCTGTTCCCTGTCAAGCTTGGCACTTATTATAAAATCGGACTGCTTCGTGCTTGTACCTGTACTGCTGCCCGTCGTTCCTCCCGTGAGAACCGTCGCTCCCGGATCAGTCACGGAGAAATCGTCGGGCTCCGCGTCGTTGCTTAAAATATCCCCCGTCTGCGCATCCGTCTCGCCGAGGCTCAGACTTACGTTTGATACTTTTGTGTCCTTGTTATTTTTCGACACTAAATCCCTATAATTTATGTAGCCTGCAACAGCTATCATAATCGCAAGCGCAGTGATGATTATTTGATTTTTTTTCAAGACACGTTTCAAATGCTTATCCCTCCATCTTCATAACCTTTATTTTATTGATATCTATCCCAAGTGCGATACTTACAGCCTCTGTGACAGCGGCTGCCACTCCTGCATCGGAAGCCCCCTGTGCCAGCACAAGCA
>UQZF01000052.1 GCA_900545455.1 uncultured Eubacteriales bacterium | reverse complement strand
GCCCTTCAACACATTAAAAAACTGTGGCAGCTCATCAAGGCTGAACTTTCTTATAATCTTTCCTACCTTGGTCGTCCTGTCATCGTCCTGAGTTGTAAAATGATGCTCGTCGCATCTGTCGGCTCTCATCGAGCGGAACTTATACATGACAAAATTCCTGTTATGAAGTCCGACGCGTTCCTGCTTGTATATTACATCTCCCTTAGAGCTTATCTTCACTGCAATTGCCACAACCAGCATAACCGGCGAAAACAAAATAATAAGAAGAAGTGAGCCTATAATATCTCCAAATCTCTTTATAAATCTGTTAAAGCTTCCGTTAAGCGGAACTCTCCGTATATTTATAACCGGAAGTCCCAAGAGGTCTTCCGTATACGGTCTTGTCGGAATTACATTATTGTAATCCGGAATAAACTTCGTATGAACTCCCGACTTCTCGCACACTGCAACAATCCCCTCAAGCTTTACATACTCTGCTATGCTGAGTGTAATTGCAATCTCATCAAGCTCATTTTCCATGAGCAGACCCTCAAGTCTGTCAATCTTTCCTATAACTTCCTCACCGCGATACTTAGTACCCGCACTTACATTATCGTCTAAAATCCCCATTATATGATAACCCCACTGAGGATTGGACTTTATTCTGTCAATATACCCTTCAGCTGCACGGCTGTACCCGACAAGAAGAATATGTTTCTGATTAAATCCCTTGTTTCTTATGTTCCGAAGAATACGTCTTATCAGATTTCTGAACACAATCTCAATTGTATTGTTGATGACATAAAATATAAACATCATCTGCCTTGAGAAGTGTGCCTGATGAAGCATGTACAACGACAAAATGAATATAACAAGTCCTGCTGTATTGGACTTGATTATATTTCCCGCTTCCTCCTTGACCGTCTGCATTCTCTTTGGGCTGTATACATTAAAAAAATAGTGCAATATAAGATACAGCGGTATTATGCACACAAGTCCGGTGATATACATCGCGTTCATCATCGTGTGTCCATCATCAAAGAATTTGATTCCCCATGCAAGTGCATAAGAAACCGCTATTATAACTGCATCCAAAAGCACATGTAATCTGTTAAAATATTTCTGATTACTCTTAATCACCGGTGCCTCCAATAATTCTGATTCATAGTGCATGCAAGTACAAACTTTCGCGGCAGCTTCTTATATGCCCGCCCCAGCTTATAACCCGCAAGTCTGAAAAAACTGTTAATATAAAAATATGGAATGTAATATGCCGCTCTCTCATGTATGAGAAGTGAAGTCATCTTTTTTATATATTTCAATCCTTCACTCTCTGAGGACACACTTTCAAACACATCCGGATTATCCGTCTGTGATACTCCAAGGTCAAAATTTCTGTGAAACTGCTGCGTATTGGAATAGTTATGTGAGTGTATCACCTTGGCATCCGCCTTATAGTATACCCCATATCCCGCCATGAGAAACCTATATGCCATAATCATATCTTCATTAAATATCGTCTTTCTTATAAATCCGCCCTGTTCAACGTACTTCGTTCTGTCATACATTGCGCACACATCCGAGCAGAAGAAAGCCTTGATTCCAAGCTTCTCAATATCTTCTTTCCTCTTTATGCTGCTCTTTTCCGGATAATTGAACTGCCTTGCAAGTCTCTCAATTATACGACAGTTATCTTCTGGCAGCTGTCTTGCATACGCCACAGCAATTTCGGGGTTTTGAAAGCACTCTAACAAGCTCTCAACAAGCCTGTCATCGGCGGGAACTGCATCCTGAGTCATGAGAAGACAATAGTCCGCATCGGAGCTCATTATCCCCTCATGTCTGGTACACCCATGGTCAAATTCATTGAACTCTATGTGTCTTACCTTAATTGTTCCATTATATGAAAATCTGCTCTCATCATAAAACTGCCTGCCTGTATTGATGACAATTATCTGTCTGACGGTAACTGTCTGAATCTCAAGCTTGTGAAGAAGTCTTGAATACTTCTCATCCGGTCTGCACACCGGAATAATCACATCAACAACCGGATTATCCATTTAAATCCTCATTTCTAACGGTCTATGATTTCCAATGTCTGTTTTTAATGTCTTCTTGCAGCCGTCTCCTCTGCCGAAGTCTCCTCGGTATCGCCTGTGATAACCACGTCGACCGTAACATCACCTACAAGTGTATAGTTATTGCTGTCCTCAGACATTATAACCGGTACCGTATACTCTCCCGGCTCATATCCCTTAAGGTCAATATTGGCATTTAAAACATCCATGTTGAAACTGTCATGGGTACTCTGAATTGCGCTTACCTTGACCTCTATATACGCATCCTCTATCTCCGCCTCAAGACCGTCGCCAAGATTATTGACAACTATGCCGTTTTTACGGATTATATAACTCTTGACAATCTCCGGTTCAACCTCTATGTGAACCACAAGCTCCGTCGTTCCGGACACTATGCGGTAACTGCCCCTGAGATAATTGGCAATATTCACCGTACAATCCTGACTTTCGGTTATATCTTCAAGTTCAACGGCATCACTCGGTATTGCCAAAGTACTTATGTTAGCAAGGCTGTCGCTTGTTCCGGCAATCTTAATCTGATCAAAGCTCTGTGTATATTCAATCATCTTATAGCCGTCAGCTGTCGTAACCGTTGGAATGATTGTAACCGTTATCCACTTTGTTGCCAGAATCTCAACATTGAGCTTAAGACTGTTTCTGCTCAGCTGAAGTGAGCTTGAATCGACCACATTGCCGTTCTCATCGTACAGCACAGGTGTCACCATCTCGCTGACTGACTGCATCATATTAGAAACATCATAAGAAATCTCCGCGCGTGCAATCTTCTCTATCACACCAGCCGCTCCCGTAACCTCAATCTTGTTCTGGGATATTGATGTGTCCCCGAGGACATAGTTGTCTGCCGGTGAACCTGTTATATTAATCGTTACAGGAATTTCTTCCGTCTCTTTATTATCTATATTGAGCTTGACGACCTGAACCTTGGATGTTATCTCCTTAATGTCATTTTTTACATCCGACTTAACGCATTCTATGGTTATATTTGCAGAATCGGTAAGCGGGCTTAACTGGCTGAGATCCGCATAAGCTACGAAATCAGATGCCTTGAGATCCTTAGCAACGCTCTCCGGTGCCCTGACCGTGATTGTAATCACACTTCCCGAATCAACCTCATATATATATCCCTTGTCTGTGAGATCATCGTCGTTTCTAAGCTCTACATTAATACCACTGATTGTCTTTTTTACAAGCGGGTCATCAATATTCATAACAACCCACCATACAAGAATTGCAATCAAAAGGGCGAGTATTTTAAGTCCTATGTTATTGAATATCTTTTTCTTCATTAGACCTGCCTCCCCTCTTCCATATCTTAATACGTTTTCCAGAATCGAGATTTCCTATCTTAAGCAGTTCAAGCTTGTTGTGAAGGTATTCGGCATCCACATTTCTTACAAGCTCCCCGTTATGCGCTACCGAAACCTTTCCTGTCTCTTCAGACACAATTATAACAAATGCATCCGTCGCTTCACTCACGCCTGCACCAGCACGGTGTCTCGTACCGAGTTCCTTGCTAAGCTCCATATTATCCGAAAGCGGAAGGTAACATGTTGCGGACACAATTCTGTTGCCTCGGATAATAACGGCTCCGTCATGCAACGGAGTATTGTGTTCAAATATATTGATAAGAAGCTGATTTGTCACATAAGCATCAATATTGATTCCTGTCTTAATATAATCCTCAAGATTAATCTTCTGCTCTATAACTATGAGCGCACCTGTCTTTTTCTTTGCCATCTCGTAGGATGCTTTTACCAGCTCATTGACTGTCTTTTCGCTGAAAAGTTCCATCTTTTCCTTGGAATCATCGAACTGGAACAATCCTGCAAAATACTTCTTGTTACCGAGCTGCTCAAGTGCCTTTCTAAGCTCCGGCTGGAATATGACGACAAGCGCAATCAATGCAACATTAATTGTCTTTCCGGCAATCCACAGAATTGTGGTAAAGTGAAATACATAGGCTATAAGTGCAAACAAAATTATCACAAGGATGCCCTTGAGCAGATTCCAGGCTCTGCTGTTCTTCATCCAAAGTATAACATGGTACAAAAAGAACGCAATGATTAAAATTTCCGCAACATCCGAAAATTCCACACCCGGTCTGTAAATATTATTCAGAAAATCTCCAAAAAAACTAGAAAATGCACCCATACCCATTCGTCCTCTTTATTTTTCTTCCTCGTCCTCAAGATTGAGCACGTCACGCTCATACGCTTTCTGCCGCTCTAACTCTTCCGGCTCCGTATTCTCGTCGGCTCCGTAAGAATCCCTCAAATCATATTCCCCTGTCTTTTGAGTTCTGCTGTTAATCTTCTTGACCTTAACCTCTGTCACCGCCATATTAAGCTTCGGGACTGCTTTTACATAGTAGTAATAATCATCATCCTCAAACTGCACTCTCTCCGTCCTCGAATAATCCACGGAAAATATAAAGAAGTTGAGAATCAGGCCTATCACAATCGAAATTGCAGTACCGATAATAAGTCCCGGCATACTGAAAGTCAATGAGAGCATCATATGCGACATGACAACCAATACCGCCTCAACAACGCTTCCTGTCACAATGGCGATAACCCATGAATAGTCTATTGAAAAGCTCCTTATTACATGTACAAGAACTATCGTCGCCGCAAAAACAATTCCCATCACGAGCATTTCCTTATTCAGAATTGTATTGTCTATTATAAATGTCAGCTTCGTGACAAAATCACCCTCTCCGAACGAAGACACCGATGCCGTAAATTCCGAACAGAATGCCAATGTAAAATACAGATAAGTTCCGAAAAATGCCGGAACAATTCCTGCCACACCCACCGTCAGTCCTACAATAACCGGAGCAGCATAAGGAATATGCA
The DNA here is from genome assembly GCA_900545455.1 of uncultured Eubacteriales bacterium. Lineage (GTDB taxonomy): Bacteria > Bacillota > Clostridia > Lachnospirales > Lachnospiraceae > CAG-882. The sequence goes on along the minus strand of UQZF01000052.1, from coordinate 10,152 downwards.
TCATAAACATTACCGGAACGAGAAGAAGTACATACCCCGTCTTTGGCGAAAACACATAATACACCAGTAAAAGAATAAGAAACATTACCAGTGTTATTATCGCAAACTCTATGGAAATTTCATATATCTGAAGAATAATTAAAATACATCCTACAAGAGCCGTAACACCGGCAGGAAGAAATGCACACACGGCTGACAGAAGTATCAGCACAAAAATGCTTGATGCTGCCGAGCTGTATCCCGTCATCCCTCTTATAAGCATAAAAGATACAAACGCCGCGACAAATCTTAAAACATGGCTCATAACCATATCGTACCTGCTGTACAGGCGCTGTAAAACGTCCTTAATCTTCAATAACTCTGCCATCACTTTTCCTCCCCGTTATCTTCCTCTTTTTTCTCCTCGCGGGTAAGTTTATCAATCTTCTTAAGACGATTGATATACATTCTCATTCCGCTCTCATATTCATTATAGCGTATTGAGAATACAAAATATGATACTACCTGAAACGCAATCAGGAGAAGTACATATATAACTATAAGCGTACTTCCCAGACGTCTGTAATCTATGTCGGTAAGATTGTTCACAATGTATTCAAATTTGTATACACATATCAAAGCAAGTGTAAGAAGATACCCCAGCGTAATTCCTATACCTGCAAACAACATGTGCATTCCGATATAGTCCCCGCGATAATAAACGGCGTTCTTAAGCTCCTTTTTTCCTTCATGTTTTTCATACATGGCTGTTCTTGCCATCAATCTGACTTTGCGCTTATTAATCATCAAATCTCCTTATATTACACCCAAATTATCACATAATTATATCATATTTTAAGAAAATTAACAGTATTTTTTCTACGGATTATAGACTATTATCTGAGAATGGGCATTTGTGGCGGGCATAACAAATCTGACCTTTCGGCCACCGCTGTTGATTGTCCTGTCACTTGTATATGTGCAGTATGTATTCCACACTGAATCTGCCGTATCGGGAAGCAGATAGGTAAGTGCACTCCTGACTGCCATATCGAACTCATTCGACCTCTTCTTGATATATATATGTACGCTGTCGGATTCAACAATCACCTCTCCATAGTAATCATCATCGACCTCGTAGATTGCGGCATTCGGAAGATACTGCGTAAATCCGCTTCCCGAAAGCACCGCAAACATTTCCTCCGTGTTGATTGGAGCAGCCGTCTCCGTGGTCGGCACCTCATAAACTGTCGTGGTCTCCTCGGTATCGCCCTCTGACCCGCCGTTCTGTCCGGCTGCAGGTGTTGACGTCGCATCCGCATCTTCACTGCCGTTATTGTAATTATTACTGTTATTATAACCGTTATCACCGCCATTATCGCTGTCGGAAGGATATGTCGCCGATTCCGATGAGTCCCCTCCGTACTCTGTGCCCTGACTGTACGTTCCGTTATCTATATTGCTGTTCTTCCGGCTGTTCATGACATCCAATGACGGAAAGCCCATATCCGAAACTGACGATGAATCCTTCACACCCTCTATCGCTATCGCGGACGAAAGCTTGTCCGCAGTCGCAGTTATTGCCGCAACGCCTTCACCGACAATTCTCACCATGCCGGTATCATCAACCGTAACCGCATCCTCATTACTGCTCGACCATACAACAGACTGTGCAAGTTCCGCCGGATTGGAAGACACCGTAAGATTATATGTCTGTCCGATATATGCTGTAAACGACGACGCATCTATATTGATATATTCTTCATCTGCACTATAATGCTTAGCTCCGTCATCCAATGATGTGCTGTCCTTTATTCTGCCCGCCCTGCTCACCGTCTCAATGAGAAGCACAATCATGAGCATGAGTGCGACAACTCCGGAGCCGAACAGCAGTCCTACCAGTGGTCCGAGTATATTATTATTCTTCTTTTTTTTACGTTTCTTTGTATTTTTTGCCATACATATCCTCCGGTAATTATATACTACCCTTTATGAATATGAAAATCAAGTTGAGATTTACAATATAGAAATATAAGCTATAATGATTGATAGGGCAACCCCCATATTAAAATTGTTAAAAGGAATCTTACGATGAAACTGATATTTATAAGACATGCTGAACCCGATTACAGCATTGATTCACTGACACAGAAGGGCTTTGAGGAAGCCAAGCTTCTCGCCAAAAGAACCGCCTCGTGGCGCGTCACCGACTTCTACTCATCCCCGCTCGGGCGGGCAGTACGAACCAGTGAACCCACTTTAAAATGCCACAAAAGAACCGCGACGATATGCGACTGGCTTCAGGAGTTCCGCGTACCCGTCTCCTCGGAGGGAAGACCTGACGGTAAGACTATACCTTGGGATTTCATGCCTGAATATCTCAACAGATACCCCGAACTTCTCGATGCCGCACGCTGGCTCGACACACCCGTCATGAAAAGCGGAAATGTGAAAGAATCCTACACCCATGTGTGCGGCAGCTTCGATGAACTTCTCTCAAAATACGGCTACATCCGCGACGGACTTGCATACCGCACAGCCCACACGGAATCAAGTTGTTCCTACATGGTCTACAACGGCACTACCAAGGAATGCATGGCAAATCACCCCGACGATGAACCCGTGCTCGTGTTCTTCTGCCACCTCGGAATCATGCTCTGCATCATGTCGCACCTTTTGAATACCTCGCCCGTAACGCTCTGGCAGGGCTTCTTCACCCCGCCAAGCTCCGTGACCGTGCTCTCCGCCGAGGAACGCATCCCGGGACTCTCATACTTCCGCTGTCAGATGCTCGGGGACACCTCGCACCTCAGGCTTAACAACGAGCCCGTATCCTACTACGGAGGATTCGCGCCACCGTTCCAAGGGTGAGGAGGAACGCATTATTGATATATAAAAGTATAAGGTCTTATGTTATACATTATTGCTCCGTTGTCCGATGCTAAGACATGCTAAGACATTCTAAGAATATCTAAGCATCTCCCAAAGTCGCACACATGTATAACATAAGACCTTATACCATTTACACTTCAAGAATATTTCTTGATTTAGTGGCATTTCTAATCCAGACATACTACATTCATAATTAACGTGATGGATTGCTTAAACTTTCTTATTTGTATTTTAAATTTTACCATATTTTATCCTAAATTATTCCACTGTCAGTTCAACAGAATAAAGTCATGGCAATCCTGCGATTTAGCGTCAGCTTTAGCAGGATGCCATGACTTTATCTGTTGAACGTCCGTTTATATATTTTTATATATTTCTCTCACTTCATCTTCTGCTCATTGTGCCTCTTGAAGAACTCCCTCGTCTCCGCAATAACCACTCCGCTCAGCGCAAATATCGCTATCATGTTAGGTATTGCCATGAGTCCGTTGAAAATATCCGCAATCGTCCACACTGCCTTCACGGTCATGTAAGGTCCGATGAACACGGCAAGTATGTAGAGCCAGCGGTAAACCTTGACTACCTTCATTTTTCCGCCCGTGAGATACTCAAGGCATCTCTCGGAATAGTAGTCCCAGCCGAGAATTGTCGTAAATGCAAAGAACACAAGACAGAGCATAAGGAGGAACGAGGATACGACCTGCGGTATCGGAAGTCCCTGATTGAACGCGTATGTTGTAACCGCAACACCCTCCAAGCCTTCAACCTGCCATGCACCCGTTATAACGATTGCAAGACCTGTCATCGTACAGATAATGATTGTGTCGATAAACGTTCCCGTCATTGAGACAAGTCCCTGTCTCACAGGTTCCTTCGTCTTAGCCGCTGCTGCCGCAATCGGTGCTGAGCCGAGTCCTGATTCGTTGGAGAAGATTCCCCTCGCAATACCGCTCTGCATCGCAACGATTATGCTTCCAACGATACCTCCCGTGACTGCCCTTGGATTAAACGCCCCTTTAACAATTGTCACAAACGCCGCCGGAATCGCTTTTACATTGCACACAAGAAGCACCACGCTGATAACAACATAGATAACCGCCATGAAAGGCACGACTACCTGTGACACATTCGCAATTCTCTTGATTCCTCCGATTAAGACAAGTGCCACACATAAGCTCAGCACAAGAGAAGCTATCACAACCGTCCAAGAGTATGTACCGATTCCCGGAATTGTGACCGCATAGGCTGTGTCGGGATCAAAAAAGTTCTTGACCGCTGAGGCGATACCGTTGACCTGCGAGAAAGTTCCGATTCCAAAAAGTCCTACGCACACACCAAAAAACGCGAACACGCATGCAAGCCATTTCCACTTCTTTCCCATGCCTCGCTCGATGTAGTAGAAAGGTCCGCCGAGCGAGTGATGATTTTCATCGACGACACGGTACTTTACCGCGAGAAGTCCCTCCGCGTACTTTGTCGCCATTCCGAAGAATGCCGCAATCTCCATCCAGAAGAGCGCTCCCGGTCCGCCCGCACATATAGCAGTGGCGACACCTACGATATTACCTGTTCCGATAGTAGCCGATAATGCCGTACAAAGTGCACCGAAGGAAGTGACCTCTCCGTGTCCGTCCTCCTCATTCTTAATCATCCACTTAAGTGCCAGCGGAAGCTTTCTTATCTGAAGAAGCCCCATTCTCACCGTGAGATATATTCCTCCCGCAAGAATGAGCACCATGAGCGGCACTCCCCAGACAACGCCATCAAGCCATGTAAGTATCCTGTTGATTTCCTGTAGCATGTGATATCCTCTCTTGTTTTAGATTTTTAATTTGATTGTATATCACTTTAACAATTTAATCAACTAAATTTTACTGTGAAATATTTACTATAAATTCAAGTGTCGACAGGCGCTTTTCCCACCGTTGGCAGCATCCTATGTCTCCGTATAGTACTGCGCATTGTCCTCGAGTGTCATGACACTGCTCCAGTATGCACCCTGAGCATTTATCCTGTAATTCTTCTCCTGAACTTTAAGATAGAGCCCTCCAAGATATTCGGATACCTTGCGGCAGACTATCAGGATTCCCGCAAATACCGCAGCAAGCCCCGCCAGCCTTATCGCGCTGTCAACCCTCTCATAATCAACCTCTTCGCTTAGGGCAATATTGTCCGCGATTGTACATGAAAGTGCAAGCGGCTTCTGCGAGATGGCTGCAAGCTGTCGGTTGTATGCCACGAGATTCAGCTCTCTTGTATCTACTCCGTTTATGTATACGGTTCCCTCCGTCGGGATATAAAGACCTGCCATCAGCTTTGCAATCGTTGATTTTCCTGCTCCGTTAAGTCCTACAAGTGCGATATGCTCTCCGCTTTTAATCTTAAACGATACATCATTTAAAACATTCTTCTCGGAACCGTGATATCTGTAGCATACATGGTCAAATATAACCTCTATGCTGTCAAAGTCATTATCAGGTACGATACCCTTATCCTCCATTCCTATTTTCAATTCGAGTGCTTCCCTGTAATTGTCAACCTTATGGCTGTTAAGTCTCATATCAGAGTATGTCTTTGCAATCTGTGATATCCACGCTGCAAAGCCGCCCACCAGTCCGAGGTAGAACACGAACTCGCCTATCTGCATGCCCTGTCTTAACCTGCCTATGAGATAAAGGTAGCACACAAGATCGCGTCCTGCCGCAATAACCGTGTCAATAACATCCGATGCCATTCTAGCCGCATAGTATTTTCTCAGCATTCTCTTATTGTCCTTAATCGCCTTGTCGTACTTTCCCACAATCCAGTCCGACAGACCGAACACTCTTATATCCTTTCCACCTGCGGTATCCTCGGCGAGACAGTCTATATATCTCTCAACGCGGTTATTTCTTGCAGCCCTCTCCTCCGTTTTTATATTCACTCTGTTTGAAAGCTCCGATACAAGCGCACTGATCACGGACATTCCCACCAGCATGAGCATCAATCTTATATCAATCCCGCCTACAATGAGCGCGTATACAATCAGTCCAAGCACATTTCTAACCTCATCTTTTTCATAATCCTCAAGCGATATGTCCAGATGCTTTCTGTTGATTGCGAACAGATAATATTGAACCCTGATAAATACCGGTATATTGGAATTTAATTTCTGTATGAATGTATACAGCCATGCCGTAAGTCCGTACACGGCAAAAATGCTCATCGTCGTTCCGATTATAACGGGCAGCGACATTCCGCCACCAAGCATTGATACCACAGCCGAGCTCGCCGCCGATGCAAATATCGGCATGATAACAAATGTAACCGACTCAAGAAACATCACAAGCGGATACGTCGGGTGTTTTTTGAATATATCCGCAAGCAGGAAAACAAGATTTCCGAATATGCTGTGTCTCTTTTTTCGTTTCTTTGTTGTTTCAGTATTTTTATCCATAGCATTTCTCCTAATCAGCTTTTCTGTCCACATAATATCAGCTATTTTTCCACATAACCAAAAAATGCACGAACTGTAAAAATTCGTGCATGAATTGCCATCCTACAGTGGAAGCATTACCTCGGTAACAAACACTCCCGGCTCGTTCTTGCGGTTGATGTAACCGTCATATTTCTCCACAATATTGTTGATTCTTTTAAGTCCATGTCCGTGGTCGCCGCGCTTGTTTGAAATATACTCCTCGTCAAGCTTACGCACAACCTCATTTGTCGCATTCGTCACCGATATGTATAGCTGCTCCTTAAACGGCGCAATATACAGGCGCAAAAACTGCTCCTCCACGGGAAGCTTTCTGCATGACTCGACGGCATTGTCGATAAGGTTCCCGATTAACACGCACAAATCAATGTCCGTGACCGTCAGGCTCTTCGGGATAACCGCCTTGTAATCGCACTTGATACCATTCTCCAGTGCAAGCGAAACCTTGGCATTTAGGATGGCGTCGACATTCAGATTGCCCGTGTCAAAGAGCAGTCGGATGTCGTCGAGGTCAACCTCAAGATTGTCAAGATATTTTTTGGCTTCCTCTATATTGTCTTTGGCGAGATATGCCTTAATCGACTGCATGTGGTTGTGGTAGTCATGCCTCCAGCCGCGCATGGTCATATATATGTTCTGAACCTCCTGCATCTCGTTGGACATAAGCTTATTCTGGTATTCGATGAGCGTTCTTTCATAGTGGCGCTTGGCAATGCGGCTCACAAAAAATGTCATGAGCAGCACGAAAAGAGCCGCCGCCACTGTAACAGCAATAATGTATATGTTCATGTATTCCTTCTTTTCCGTGTTGTTCAGCGCTTCATATTGTGCCGTATGAATGCGCGGTTGAGTTCCTCATACATCCCACGGCTGACCGCAAGCTCCTGCCCGCCTTTGAGTCTGCACAGCTCCCTGCCTATGCGCATGACCTTATCAATATTGACCGCGGCACTTCGATGGCATCTGTAAAAAACGGTGGCGTCCGCATTGAGCATTACAAGCACATCCTTGAAGCTCTCCTTGACGGTGAACTCCTCCTTCTCACAGTGGATTGTCGTATAATGTCCGTCCACCTCCACATAGAGTATGTCCGACTTGTCTATCTTGCGGTTCTGCCCTGATACCTCAAGTATGACGTACTCTGCCATGTCCTCGCCGACCTGTGCACTTACACTGTCAAGCAGTTCATCAAGCTTCCCCTGTGTCACGGGCTTCATAAGATACCTGAACGCCTCGACCTCATAGCCCCTGAACACATAATCAGCGTCCGAGGTTATGAACGCAAGCCTCACCTTCTTATCCGTGCTTCTTATTTTCTCGGCAAGCGAAAAGCCGTTCATGCCCTGCATCGAAATGTCGAGCAGTATCAAATCATACGCAAACAGCTCCGCCTCGTCCATCTCGAACAGGAACTCCTCCGCGCTGCCGTACAAATCGACATCGCAGGCGGTGTTCTTCCTCTCGCCCCAATTTTTAATCATATCCGACACACATTCCGCCTGTGCCGTCTCGTCCTCACAATATGCTATTCTCAATATTTTGACCGTGCTTTCCATAACTATTTTTATTACATAACCTGTTTTTCCAAGCTCTCAGGGTTAAGCAGAAAATCATAGATGTTTAAGGTTTCAATGACAAAATCATTTTACGAAGGATTTTTGCAACTTTTAACACTTTTCATTCCTATTTTGAAATACAATCATTATTCTCAGATACATGTATTTCTCTGTTGCCAATGCTATCTTACAATCCGCACATATCTCTTTAATTCATTGAGAAGGCATTCGCACGCATCCTCCTCATCGTCAAAAGAGCCTATCTCCGACCTTTCTCCTCTTTCGCTGTAATATACCTCCCACCTGCCGTCAAAAAATCCGATACAGTATGCCTCGCTCGGAAGTCCGCCCCAAAGGTCGTACATATCCTTCGGTACTCTGTTTCTCTCCAAAATGTCTGCTAACTGTTCGATGTACATATTTTACCTCCGTTCACCAAATCATAGTGTCTGTCTATCGCCTTTTCCGCCAGCTCATAGTCCGCCGAGACGACACCCTCGTATATATGTCTGTGGCACTCCATAAGCTCGGCGCGCACCGATTCGTCGGCATTGTATATGACGTGCTCGATGAACTCCTTATACACCTGCGTCACGGCATCCATAACCACCGCCATAAGGCTGTTGTCCGCGGCATTGACAAGCTCATTGTGAAAAGCATCATCCGCGGCAGCAAGCCTGTCAAGGCAGGCTGTTCTGTCGCTTGCGGTAGATTTTGTGAGCTCCGCCTCCGCGCAGGCAAGGTCGTCAAGGCAGGCTTTAAGCGCAGCCTCATGCTCTACATTGATTCCGTTTTTTATCACCGACCTACACACGGTCTTTTCCATGCTACGCCTGAACTCGCATATATCGCCGTTGTCTATTCTCTTTAATGCGAGCATCATGAGTATTATCTGCCCGATTGACCTGCCGGCGTCACCCGAGATATAGTTGCCGGAGCCCTGACGACGCTCGATTATCCCCATGCCGTGCAGTATGCTGAGTGCCTCCCTTGTGGAATTGCGCCCTATCCCGAGGCTCTGTGCGATTGCGCGCTCCGTCGGAAGCCTGCTTCCAACCTCAAGCGTTCCGTCATTTATAAGCTCATATATGTATCCTATAGCCTTGGTATATTCCTGCAAACCGTTTTCATCGTCCAACATAAGTATAAGTCTCCATGTATTTCTAACAAAAAAATTTTATCAAAATATTACTTTTAAGTCAAAACAAAGCTGCCGCCAAACTTACCGTTTACGCAGCAGCCATTCGTATTCATATAAAATTTATATAAAATAGGAGAATATCGTCGCTCCCACAACCGTGAGCACTCCCGCAACCGCTATCGCAAGGCTGCTCATCGCGCCCTCAACCTCTCCAAGTTCCATAGCCTTGGCTGTTCCGATGGCGTGTGATGCGCTTCCAAGCGCAAGTCCCTTTGAGATAGGCTCGGTTATTCTGAAAAGCTTACATATAAGCTCCCCGAAAATGTTGCCGAGAACTCCTGTCACAATGATTACAGCAACCGTTATGGTCACATAGCCTCCGAGCTCGTCGGAAACGCCCATTCCGATTGCCGTGGTTATGGATTTCGGAAGAAGCGTGACATACTCCTCATGTGTCAGTCCCATAAGCTTTGCGAGCACAAACACGGTCACAAGACTTGTTATGACTCCCGACACTATTCCGAACATGACCGCCTTAAAATTATCCTTTAAAAGCTGCCACTGCTCATACAGAGGTATTGCAAGGCACACCGTCGCAGGTGTCAGAAACCAGCTTATGTAGGATGCACCTTTGTTGTAGACCTCGTAGTCGACATCTGCGACAACAAGAACAATTATCGTTGCAACAATAGATATGAGAAGCGGATTTAAAAATCCGAACTTAAATTTTTTCTTTAAAAAATATCCCGCTATATATGCGAGGAGGCTTATCGTCACTCCCGCGAATAATGAATCCTCAAGAAATTCTGTCATTTTTACACCTCTCTGTTTTCAGCTTCGTGCTTCCTGTACACTTTTCTCCCGTGCCTTTGAATCTGCTTTCTTATCGGCACGTTTCCTGTCTCTTCTGATAATCCACTGTGAGCTTCTTCCAGCCGCTCCCATGACTGTGATTATAGTGACAACCGTTATCATGCTGACCGGAAGTAAAAGCGGCTTTAAGACGCTCCACGACGACATAAGTCCGACGCCCGCCGGGATAAACATAATCGGCATAATCTCGATTAAGAACTTGCCGACATCCTTCACGGCATCGAGCTTTATTAAAC
>UQZF01000051.1 GCA_900545455.1 uncultured Eubacteriales bacterium | reverse complement strand
GCATATCAATACTGATAATTTGAGAGCTATAGAGAGCTTTGTGACGCAGGATACATATCTTTTTCACGACAGCATAAGGAATAATATCCTGATTGCAAAGCTTGATGCATCGCAGGAAGAACTCGAAGCGGCATGTAAGAAGGCTTCAATTCATGATTTTATAATGAGTCTGCCGGACGGTTACAATACACAGGTCGGGGAACTTGGAGATACACTGTCAGGCGGTGAGAGACAGCGAATCGGTCTTGCAAGGGCATTTTTACACGATGCGCCGTTCATGCTTCTCGATGAGCCTACGAGCAACCTTGACAGTCTTAACGAGGCGGTTATTTTGAAGGCACTTAATGACGGCAGACAGGACAAGACTATTGTGCTTGTCTCACATCGTGAATCAACAATGAGAATAGCAGATAAAGTGTATTCTGTGGAGAACGGAAGAATGAGCTGATTGGAAAAGATTAATTTTTGTGACTGTTCGGAAAGGGATTTGATAATGGCAAAAAATAAAGATATTGCATCGAAGCGTGAGAAGGAAAAAGAAATGGTTCCCCTCATGATTAAGCTGTACTGCTGCAAAAAGCACGGCATAAAAAAGGATCTCTGCGCGGAATGCGCGGAGCTTGAAAGCTATGCTGTAAGCAGAAGCGAGCATTGTCCGTTCATGGAGAATAAGACCTTCTGCTCTAACTGTAAGGTACACTGCTACAAGCCTGATATGCGCGAGAAGATTCGAGAGGTTATGCGTTTTTCCGGTCCGAGAATGATGTTCCACCATCCATGCGCCGCGATTCATCATGTAATATGCACGATGAAAGAAAAGAAGAAGCTGCGGAAGGGAAACGGCTGAGCATCCATGCCGTCTGTGGCTATATGGCGAACAGAGTCCTAAGAATAACTAAGCTTCTCCCAAAAGTCGTGATATGCATAAATGTAACGTGGCATACATATTTGTATTGAAAAAATATTTTTGACACCTGTAATTTTATTGTAAAATAACATCTGCTCTCATGTGTTAATTGAGTACGGAAATGAGAGTGGATGTTTTTTTTAATTGATATAAAATATATTGCCAACGGTGAAGAGTTATGCTATTATTATTTAAAAGCATAGTTCTTATATTTCTGTATAATCTAATTATTCGCATTTAAGACATTCGTGCTTTTGTATCCCATAGACGATGGCAGGAGCATGGTGTCTGAGTGAACGAGATGCTTCCTGCAACACATGTAAGGAGGTATTAATTGAATAATGAAGTGAAGCTGCAATGGCATCCGGCATTCTGTGCCGCTGTAAGGCTGGAATTTAATGAGGATATGGAGGAACTGGAGTTTTATTCGGAGTACAATTTGAGCAGGAAACCGCTTCAGATAGACATGTTGATAGTTGAAAAGAACAGGAATGTAAAGCTGAGAAACCAGATAGGTCATATATTCAGGCAGAATAACATTATAGAATACAAGTGCCCGGGAGATGTAATGTCAATTGATGATTTTTACAAGGTAGTTGCTTATGCCTGCATGTACAAGGCACTTGGAGAGCGTGTAGATGCGGTAAAGGCTGATGAGCTTACTATCTCCATGATGCGTGAATCATACCCGGCGAGCATGGCTGCGATGTTGAATAAGCAGGGAATAGAAATTGAGAAGGTATATGATGGAATATATTATTTGAAGAACTTTTTTATTCCGACACAGATAGTTGTGATGAAAGAGCTGTCACCGGGACTGCATAACAGTTTCAGAGTGCTCTCAAGGAATGCAAAAAGGAAAGACATAGAGACATTTGTGAAGGATGTCGAGAGTTACATAGGAAAGAGCGAGAAGGCAGATGCGGACGCTGTACTGCAGGTCAGTATGTCTGCTAACTATGAATTGTATGATAAGGTAAGGAGGGAAAATACCATGTGTGAAGCATTGAGAAGACTTATGAAGGATGAGATTGAGGAGACTTTGGAAAAGGCAACTAAAGAGGCAATTCAGACAGGATTGGAAAAAGGAATGGAAGAAGGGCGTGCGGAAGGGCAGGCTCAGACACAGAAAAAGACCTCGATAGCTCTGGCAAAAATGGGTATGTCTGTTGAAAATATTGCGAGTGCAGTAGACGCGACCATAGCACAGGTGCAGAACTGGATAAATGGCAATGACATTAAAACGGCAGAAACGGCAAAATAGTCATATACGGTGATGAATATAGGTTATACAAATATAGCAAAATAATAAAGTCATATCTTTTCACGGCTTGGCGTCAGGCTTTGGTGGGAAGATATGACTTTTTGACTATGATATCATTTAAAATACATTATTTCTTATTTGCTCAAATACTCCTCATACTTCGCAATAGCATCCTTCATGGCAGCAGGGCTTGGTGCACCTTTTGTGAGACGCTTTTCAACACAGGTCTTTAGAGATATTGCGTCGTAGATGTCACTCTCAAATACAGGGCAGATTGCCTTTAACTCCGCAAGGCTCATCTCGTCGATTGAGATGCCCTTGTCTAAGCAGTAGAGAACTATCTGACCTATTATGCCATGTGCATCGCGGAACGGTACGCCGTGGTTTACAAGGTAGTCGGCAGCATCGGTGGCATTAGTGAAGCCTGCCATTGCACTTTTTTCCATGACATCCTTGTTGAAGGTCATCGTGTCGAGCATTCCGGTAAAGAGGAGTATGCAGCCCTTTGTGGTGTCGATTGCGTCGAAGGTCAGCTCCTTGTCCTCCTGCATATCCTTGTTGTATGCGAGAGGAAGTCCCTTCATTGTGGTGAGAAGTGACATGAGGGCACCGTATACACGACCTGTCTTGCCACGGACGAGCTCTGCAATGTCAGGGTTCTTCTTCTGCGGCATTATGGAGCTTCCTGTGCTGTAGGCATCATCGAGCTCGATAAAGCGGTACTCGTTGGAGTTCCATATAATGATTTCCTCGGAAAAACGGCTTAAGTGCATCATGATTGTTGCCATAGCACTGAGGTATTCAATGAGGTAATCTCTGTCGGAAACGGAATCAATGCTGTTGGAGGTGGCTCCTGCGAAGCCGAGCAGCGATGCGGTATACTCGCGGTCGAGCGGGTAAGTGGTTCCTGCAAGTGCACCTGCTCCGAGAGGGCAGTAGTTCATTCGCTTATAGATGTCGGCGATGCGCCCTCTGTCCCTTGAGAACATCTCAAAGTATGCGCCGAAGTGGTGGGCTACGGTAATAGGCTGAGCCTTCTGAAGATGTGTGAAACCAGGCATATATGTCTCGGTGTTCTCCTTCATTATGCGAAGGATAACCTTTAAAAGTCCTTTTAGGAGTTCGTCTGTCTGTGTGAGCTCATCGCGTGTGTACAGCCTCATGTCGAGAGCAACCTGATCATTGCGGCTTCTTCCGGTGTGGAGACGCTTTCCTGCGTCACCGATGCGTGAAATTAGCTCAGCTTCCACGAAACTGTGTATATCCTCGGCTTCATCGTCGAATTGCAGAGTTCCGTTGTCTATATCGCTACGGATTGAGGTGAGACCTGCGATGATGGCATCCTTGTCCTCATTTGATAATATTCCCTGCTTTGCAAGCATTGTGACATGTGCGATGCTTCCCTCAATGTCCTGTTTGTAGAATCTTCTGTCAAAAGGAAGTGACGCGTTAAAGTTGTTTACTAATTGATTAGTTTCTTTTGTGAAACGTCCGCCCCAGAGCTTCATGGTTGAGTCCTCCGTAATGTGTATTTTTTATATTAACTTTCAGTTGTTTCATTTTCGCCGGCTTCGGCATTTTCATTGCAGGCATCATCTCCGGCTGTCTCCTCAACGGTTCCCTCGTTCGTGGCAGCCGTAAGCTTTTTTGCTTTGGTGAACGGCAGGAAGCTTTTTCCTGCCTCCTTGCGGTAGAAGCAGTATATGATGAATATGATAAGTACCGATATGAGGCTTATGATAAGTCCTAATTTGAAGCCGCGCGGTGTGTAGCGAAGCTCGATGGTGTATTCTCCGGGCTCTAAGCTTACGCCGAGAAGCGCCTCGGCAACCTCGATTGTATCTACAGGGTTTCCGTTAACCTTGAGAGTCCAGCTCGGATCATAAGGTATCGAGAACATCAGAATACCGGATTCGTTGACCGTTATTGTTCCGTTGACGGTTGTGTCTGAATAGTCTGTGACGTTAAGTGCCTGTGAACTTAATATATTGAAAGCTTCAATGAATTTTTCGGGATTCATTGTATAGACCATTGCGTTTAGTGATTCCTCGCCGTCTTTGTCAATTATTCGGATTGTTGTGCCTGCACTCTGCCATCCGAGGTCTATCATTCTGCCGTGGTTAATACCTGCAAAGTTTTCGGTGTCTTCGCTGATAGAGACTTTGGCTGTCTTTACTGATTTGTTGCCGACATATACATACACATATTCATCTTCATCGACATTGATTGTAATACCTTCTTTGCCTGAGTCATTAAAATCTATCGTTGTAAAAAGTGAAGATATTCCGGTGTTTTCGAGAACAAAGTCGTTCTGGACCGAGAATGGATTGCTCATCTTGTAGTTCCATTCTTCGTTTATATCCGAGGCTACCATGTATCCGAGCGGAAGAGTGTACTTTGCGCGGTACAGGTACTCATCGTCGATGGAATCGACGAGCTCGAGAGTGTAGTCGTCAGATAATACCTTGTTGCTCAAAATGTATTTTATGTCGAACATCGAGTAGACAAGCGGTGTAGCGCCGTGGTCGGCATAGGCATTCATGGAATGCTCAAGACCTAATCTGCCGAACAGGTCGGTAACGCCTGCGTAGGCGGTTGAGGAGAATACGCTCGCACTGTTGAAATTGTGCCAAGCCGCGTCATTTTTTGAGCGGTAGCCGAAGGCTTTGGCTATGCGGTAGAAGGAATCGTCCTCCGTGGAAGCCTCGGACACGAGCGACTCGACCGCGTCATAGTCCTTTAAGTAGGCGCTGCGCCCGGTTGTGCTGTAGCCCGTCTCCTCCATGTTCATTGTACATTCGATGCAGGCTGCACAGAAGAGCATGAACACAATATAGTGGATTTTAAACTTGTCTTTTTTGTATATAAACGCGATTATGACATATAAGAGCATAAACAGGGCATTTACAAACAGTATGGCATATCCCGGGTCGTTCTCTCCCTTGGTGTGGTCGAGCCACAGAAGATATATGAGGAAAAGTCCGAATGCCTTGGCAATCTGGCTTCCCGTGTAGTCCTTCATGTCCTTGAAGGCGTCAAAGCACATCGTAAGGAGTATGAAAACATAGATAAATGACTGCCTTGCAGGAAGTGAGTTCGGATAGTGGAAGCCGTGCCATATAAAGTTAGGTATGTTGAAGCTGAACGCGAAAATAAATATAAAAAGCAGAACGGATTTTGCTATTTTTTCGCGGACGCCTATTTTCTTGTTGAAAATATAGAGCGGGTAGAGTAAAAATACAGCCACGCCGCAGTATATGTTAGGTAGATGCTCAAGTCCGATGCACACCTCGGTGTTGGCGAGCTGGCGGTTTAAAACGGTCACGACGGAGAAGTACTGTGTGAGCGTCTTTGGAAAGCTTATGTCGCTCGACGCGGTGAGACCGAGGGCATAGAGCTCCGGCAAAAGTATCGCGGCTGACATTGCACCTGCTAACACGGAAAAGATGGTGAAGTAGCCTATCTTCTGGAGATAAACCGTCTTTTTCTCGGGAACAGGCATGGTGATGAGCAGCACAAAAAAGTAGAATACAAGGCTTATGCACACCATGATTGCGATATAGTAGTTAGAAAGTATCGTAAGTCCGAGTGTGACGGTATAGAGAATGCCCTTGTCCTCGTTGACGAGACGCTCGAGTCCGAGAAGGACGAGCGGCAGAAGGAGGACACAGTCGAACCACATGAGGTTCCAACTGAACGCCGCGGTGAAGCCTGACAGGGCGTAGAACATACCGAAAAGAGATACGGTTATGTTCTTCACCTTGAAGCGCTTATCAATATAATATGTGAAAGCGGTGGAGGCGAGCGCGAGCTTGAGAAGGATGATTATGTTCATCATCTCAATCATGTATTCATGAGGAAAAAAGCCTATGAACCAGTTGAGCGGACTTGACAGGTAGTAGCCGTAGAGTGCCGCAAAGTTAGAACCCAGACCGATTTCCCATGAATAAAAAAGACTTCCGCCGTTACGGATTTTGTCCCAAAGCTCGGAAAAGAACGGGCAATATTGATGGTACATATCCGAACGCAGATACACATTATCACCGAACGGATAGATTCCGCGGACTGCGAATATTGCAACCATAATGATTAGCGGAAGGAAAAAAGAAACTAAATACATCGGATGTATTGATTTAATTTTTTCTTTGAATTTCATGATATTTATAACCCCTATTTTTTCTTTTTAAAAATAAACAACTTGCTTGCAACGTAGTTGATGATGACTACGAATACAGCGGCAATGATCTTTGCGATGATTTTAGGAACACCCATCACTTCGACGGTGAGTGCAAGGAAGCCTGTCTCAAAAAGCAGTGAGAGCACTCTTGCGGCGCCGAATGCGATGACCTCTTTGATAACCAGCTTTACCTCCCAGCTTTTGCTTTCAAATACAAAAAGCTTATTGGTCACATACGCAAAAATAACGGCGAATATCCAAGCAATCACGTTCGAGGTGATATAGTAGATGCCTATAATTTCAGTAAACAGCCAGTAAAAGACGAAGTTTACCACGGTTGTCAGCACACCGAAAATGAGGTAGCTTATCATTTCGCGGGTGAAAAGTTTTTCAATGATTTTATTTATCAGATTCTTCATTACAATTCTTATCCTTATCTTTGTTAAGGTTGCTTTCCTTTTCAATATAAATAGGGCGTTGTTTTACCTCGGTGAATATTCTTGCGAGGTATTCGCCTATGATTCCTATGCTCAGCTCGATTATTCCTCCGAGGAAGAGCAGAATTATTATGGTCGACGCATAGCCCGGAAGATCCTTGCCGAACGCAAGTGTCTTTATGAGCAGGTACAGACCATATAAAAGAGCTATCGAGCTTATCGACGCACCGAGAACCGAGAGCATTCTTAGCGGGGCAACCGAGAACGATATGATGGCATCAAGCGCATACTTTACAAGACCTGAGAATTTCCACTTGGTAGTGCCGAGTGTTCTTTCGACATTCTCATAAGGAATCCACTTGGTGTCATAGCCAACCCAGCAGAAAAGTCCCTTTGAAAAACGCTCCTTCTCTGGAAGTGAGACAAGGCTGTCGACCATCTGTCTCGACATGATGCGGTAATCGACGGCACCGTAAGGCATTTTGGTGTTGGTGAGCTTGTTGTTAAGCTTGTAGAAGGACTGTGAAAAAAAGCTTCGTATTTTGCGCTCGCCTGTACGGGTTGTCCTGTAGGCGGCACAGCAGTCGTGTCCTTCCTCGATACCCTCAATAAGCTGCGGGAAGAGGGCAGGCGGGTGCTGCAGGTCTGCGTCCATTATTATGACATAATCGGCAGTAGTGTTCTTGAGACCTGCGAACATGGCAGCTTCTTTACCAAAATTACGCGAAAAAGAGACGTACCGTACATCATCATGGTCTGCGGCAAGTCCCTTTAGAAGGAGCAGGGTGTTGTCCCTGCTCCCATCATTTACAAAAATGTATCTGAAAGAGTAATTATTGATAGCTGCAACATGCTTGGAAGTCTCCTCGTAGAACGCTGCGATGACTTCCTGTTCGTTATAGCATGGAACAACGATATCGATTGTTTTCATTACTTCTTCTCCTCTAACATAGCACGAACTTTCATTGAAAGACCGAAGAGATTGATGAAGCCCTCGGCATCGTGGTGGTCATAGAGCTCACCTGTTGTGAAGCTTGCGAGTGTCTCGCTATAGAGTGAGTTAGGGCTGGTTGTGCCGGCCTTGATGATGTTGCCCTTGTAGAGCTTCATCTTAACTTCACCTGTTACTTTCTCGTCAAGAGACTCTACAAATGCCTGACATGCCTCGCGAAGAGGAGTGAACCACTTGCCCTCGTATACGATGTTGGCAAACTTCTCTGAGATTCCCTTCTTGAATGAGAGGCTGTCACGGTCGAGGATGAGCTCCTCAAGCTGCTCATGGGCTGCCATAAGTATTGTTCCTCCCGGTGTCTCATATACGCCACGGCTCTTCATACCTACAACACGGTTCTCCACAATATCGACAATACCGATACCATGCTTTCCGCCGAGCTTGTTTAACTTTCTTAAAATATCGGAAGCCTTCATTTTCTCGCCGTTGAGTGCGACAGGACGTCCCTTCTCAAATGTGAGTGAAATATACTCTGCCTCATCAGGAGCCTTCTCAGGTGATACGCCGAGTACGAGAAGGTGGTCATAGTTAGGCTCGTTTGCAGGATCCTCAAGCTCGAGACCTTCGTGGCTGATGTGCCAGATGTTGCGGTCACGGCTGTAGCTGTTGTCTGCTGAGAAAGGAAGGTCGATTCCGTGTGCCTTGCAGTAGTCAATCTCGTCCTGACGTGACTGCATCTTCCATGTATCGTTGCATCTCCAAGGTGCGATAATCTTGATGTCAGGTGCCAAAGCCTTGATTGAGAGCTCGAAACGAACCTGATCGTTGCCCTTTCCTGTTGCACCGTGGCAGATGGCTACGGCGTTCTCCTTGCGTGCAATCTCAACAAGCTTCTTAGCGATGAGAGGACGTGCAAAGGATGTACCGAGAAGGTACTTGTGCTCGTAAACGGCGTCAGCCATAACCGTAGGCATGATGTAATCGTCAACGAACTCGTCAACTACGTCAAGAATGTATAATTTCTCAGCTCCGGAAAGCTTAGCTCTCTCCTCAAGTCCGTCGAGCTCACTCTCCTGACCTACATCGATGCAGCAGCATACTACATCGTAGTTGTAGTTCTCTTTAAGCCAAGGGATAATTGCGGTGGTATCAAGACCGCCGGAATACGCGAGAATAACTTTGTCTTTCATATTAATATTCCTCCTGATTTGGGTACTTATGTATGCGTCCTGTGCGTCTGTTTACGCCTTGTGGCAAACACTGAACTAAATATACATCAAAAATACATTTTATGCAATAGTTTATCTGGTTTTTTTCAATTTTTTATTGCATATTATGCAATGATGGTGTATATTTATAAAAAACGAAAGACAGGAGATGCTTGTTATGGTTAAGGTTGGTATTATCGGTTCCACAGGCTATGCGGGAAATGAGCTCGTGAGGCTTTTGCTCGGACACAAGGATGTTCAGATTGTGTGGTATGGTTCAAGAAGCTATATAGATAAGAAGTATTCGCAGGTTTACCAGAATATGTTCAAGCTGGTTGACGATGTCTGCAAGGATGACAACATGGAGGAGCTGGCGTCGCAGGTCGATGTTATCTTCACGGCGACACCGCAGGGCTTGTGTGCCTCACTTGTGAACGACGACATTTTATCTAAGGTAAAGATTATTGATTTGAGCGCGGATTTCAGATTAAAGGACGTGAAGGTGTACGAGGAGTGGTACAAGCTTGAACATGCGGCACCACAGTACATAGACGAGGCTGTCTACGGACTCTGTGAGCTCAACCGCGACAAGATTAAGAATACGAGAATACTTGCAAATCCGGGCTGCTACACGACCTGCTCGATACTCTCGATTTATCCTCTTGTAAAGGAGGGACTCATAAAGCCGCAGTCGATAATCATTGATGCCAAGTCGGGAACCTCGGGAGCGGGAAGAGGAGCGAAGGTTGCCAACCTATACTGTGAGGTCAATGAGAGCATCAAGGCTTACGGTGTCGGAACTCACAGGCATACGCCTGAGATTGAGGAGCAACTCTCCTATGCGTCAGGTGAGGACGTGAAGCTTATATTTACTCCGCATCTTGTTCCGATGAACAGGGGAATACTCGTGACAGCCTACGCCGATTTGAAGGAAGGCGTGACAGATGAAAAGATAAGGGCGGCTTACGAAAAGCATTATGCAGGCGAGTATTTCATAAGACTTCTCGACAAGGATGTATGCCCTGAGACGCGCTGGGTTGAGGGAAGTAATTTTGTGGATATAAATTATAAGGTTGAACCCAGAACAGGAAGAGTTATAATAATGGGAGCAATAGATAATCTTGTCAAGGGAGCGGCCGGACAGGCTGTTCAGAACATGAACATAATGTTTGGCTTTGATGAGAGGGAAGGTCTTATGGGAGCACCGATGTTTCCATAGATATGGTTTTGGCTTAAATTATTACGTCAGGAGGATTGGTATATGAAGTGTATTGACGGCGGCGTATGTGCCGCAAAAGGATTTAAGGCGACGGGGCTTAATGCGGGAATTAAGAATAATGTAAAAAAAGATATGGCACTCGTTTTTTCGGAGGCACCATGTGTGAAGGCGGGAACATTTACAACGAACAGAGTATGTGCAGCTCCGGTAAAGTGGGATAAGAAGGTTGTATTCGAGTCGGAGAGTGCACAGGCGATAGTGGTAAACAGCGGAATCGCCAACGCCTGTACGGGTGACGAGGGCTATGAAAAGTGCCGTCAGATGGCGGCGGAGACGGCTGCCAAGCTTGGAATAAGCGAGGACGCGGTGCTCGTTGCGAGTACGGGAGTTATCGGAAAGCAGCTTCCTATGGATATAATCGGAAAGGGCATTGAGATGCTTCCGGGACAGCTTGGAGCGACTGCGGCGGATGCGACGCTTGCGGCAGAGGCAATCATGACAACCGATACGAAGTCTAAGCAGGTAGCTGTCGAGTTCGAGGTTGATGGAGTGCCTGTGCATATTGGCGGAATGTGCAAGGGCTCAGGAATGATACATCCAAACATGGCGACGATGCTATGCTTTATTACCTCGGATGCGGCTGTCGATGAGAAGCTTTTACAGACGATGGTCCGCGCGATAGTCGACGACACATTCAACATGATCTCCGTCGACGGTGACACATCGACCAACGATTCCGTGCTTCTTCTTGCAAACGGAATGGCTGGAAACAAGAAAATTGAGAACGAGAACAGTGCAGGCTATAAGGAGTTCTACGACGCACTTTTCTACATTCTTTGTGAGCTGTCAAAGAAGATTGCGGGCGACGGAGAGGGTGCAACCTGTCTTTTTGAGGTGCAGATGAAGAATGTAAAGACCAAGGCTGACGCTAAGGTTCTTGCAAAGTCGGTTATCACATCGAATCTTACCAAGGCTGCCATTTACGGACATGATGCCAACTGGGGAAGAATCCTCTGTGCGATGGGATACTCGGGAGTCGATTTTGATCCCGAGAAGGTTGATATATGGTTTAAGAGTGAGGCGGGAGAGCTAAAGATTGTAGAGAACGGCAAGGCTACCGACTACAGCGAGGAGAAGGCTACTGAGATTTTGTCGAAGGAGCATGTGATTGCTATTGCCGATGTAAAGCAGGGCAGCGAGTCTGCGACGGCTTACGGCTGCGACCTTACACATGAGTATGTGTCAATAAATGCCGATTACAGAAGTTAACCAATATCCGATAGGAGGAAAATCAGATGCGAAATTATGATAATGAAATGGCAAAGGCAAACGTCCTCATCGAGGCGCTTCCTTATATTCAGAAGTTCAACCGCAAGATTATCGTTGTGAAGTACGGCGGAAGCGCTATGGTCGACGAGGCACTCAAAAAGAAGGTTATCGAGGACGTGGTTCTTTTAAAGCTTGTAGGTTTCAAACCGATAATTGTTCACGGAGGCGGCAAGGAGATAAGTCGCTGGGTAGCCAAGTCGGGGATGGAGCCGAGGTTTGTAAACGGTTTAAGAGTCACGGATGAGCCGACAATGGAGATTGCCGAGATGGTTTTAAACAGAGTTAACAAAAGCCTTGTAAACCTTGTCGAGCAGCTCGGTGTTAAGGCAGCGGGAATAAGCGGCAAGGACGGAGCAACGATCCATGTCACAAAGAAGCTCTCGGGCGGACAGGATATAGGCTTTGTGGGCGAGGTAAACAAGGTAGACCCTTCACTTATAAATACTCTGCTAGAGAATGATTTTATTCCGATTATCTGTCCTATAGGAATTGACGATAATTATAATACATATAACATCAACGCTGACGATGCGGCATGTGCCATTGCCAAGGCTGTGAAGGCTGAAAAGCTTGCATTCCTCACGGACATCGAGGGTGTCAGAAGAGTTGCGGATGATCCTGAGAGCCTCATTTCAGAGCTCAGTCTCACGGAGGCGGAGTCGCTTATCGAAAACGGCAATATAGGCGGAGGAATGCTTCCGAAGCTCAACAACTGTATAGATGCGATTGAGAACGGTGTTTCAAGGGTGCATATCATGGACGGACGTATTCCGCACTGCCTGCTTCTTGAGATTTTCACCAACAAGGGTATCGGAACGGCAATTATAGACAGAGATGCAGAGAGGTTTTATGATGGAGACAAAAACAAGTAAAATTATTGATAAAGCAGAAAAAAATCTTATTCATACATACAACAGGGCTGAGCTTGTGCTCGACCACGGTGACGGAGTGTACCTGTACGATGTTGAGGGTAATAAGTATCTTGACTTTGCTGCCGGTATAGCGGTGTACGCACTTGGGTATAATTATCAGGATTACAACGATGCGGTTAAGGCACAGGTAGACAAGATTGTGCATATATCCAATCTGTATTACAGTGAGCCTCTTGCAGATGCGGCAGAGAAGCTTGTAAGGGCGACAGGGCTTAGCAAGGCGTTCTTTACGAACAGCGGAACGGAGGCGATAGAGGGAGCACTAAAACTTGCAAAAAAGTATGCTTTTCTTCGTGACAACAGCACCGACCATGAGATTATCGCCATGGAGCATTCGTTCCATGGAAGAAGCATGGGGGCACTTTCGGTTACGGGAAATGCGCATTACAGGGAGGCATTCGGACCGCTTATCCCGGGAATACGTTTTGCGGAGTACAACAATCTTGAGAGCGTGAAGGCTCTCATAAATGATAAGACCTGTGCGATTATATGCGAGACGGTTCAGGGCGAGGGCGGAATATTCCCTGCCGACAAGGAATTTTTGCAGGGATTAAGGCAGCTCTGCGATGAGAGGGATATGCTTCTCATCCTCGATGAGATTCAGTGCGGCATGGGACGCACGGGCTCGATGTTCGCATATCAGCAGTACGGCGTGATGCCTGATGTTGTCACAGTCGCAAAGGCGCTCGGCTGCGGAATACCTGTCGGAGCATTTGTGGCAAACGAGAAGGTTCAGGGAGTGCTCGTTCCGGGAGACCACGGAACAACCTACGGCGGCAACCCGCTTGCGGCTGCGGCAGCCTCAAAGGTATTTGACTTATTCGAGAAAAATGATATTATAGGACATGTAAATGAGGTGGCACCTTATCTTATGGAGAGGTTGAAGGATTTTGCCGCAAAGCATAGTTGCGTCAAGGCTGTGAGAGGTCTCGGACTTATGTGCGGAATGCAGTTTGCGGATGAGCTTCCGGTAGGAAAGGTTGTGGCAGCAGCCCGTGAGAACGGTCTGATTGTGATAAGCGCGGGGCTTAATACATTAAGGTTCGTACCGCCGCTTGTAATCACAAAGCAGGATGTTGATAATATGATTGATATTCTTGAAAAGTGTGTGTAAGACCGCCTCGTATTAATTTTTGAAAGGTAATTTTTATAATATGAGATTCGGTTCTTTAATAAAGAGATGTATTGCGGGTGTACTCACGGGTGCGCTTATCATGTTTTCTGCTGCGGGATGCAGGATTCAGTATGTGGATGATGAGACGGAGGCGACGGAGGAGACGGTCGAGACGACACAGGCACAGGAGAGAGTGAACATAAGACTCTGGTACTGTGATTCGGAGCTCACGACCTATCTTGAATACTGTGCGGCAGAGTACGAGACGGCAAACAATAATGTGCACATAACACTTACATTGATTCCGGAAACGGATTATATTGACATATTGACGACTGAGGCAATCAAACCTGATACGGTTGATATGTTTATAGTTGATAATGATAAGCTTGAACAGGTAAAGCTTGCAGGAATAGCCGGTGAGAACAGAATGACGGATATATACAATGTGTACAATTACAGCTCAACCGCTATAGAAGCATGTACTTACGACAACAGACTCATTGCTTATCCGCTCAGTTTTGACACAAGTTTCCTGATATATAATGCCTCGTATGTGCAGGACGCGGCAATTGCAAATTTTGAGGATATAAAGAATTATTCCGAGAATTTTGAGGTTCCTGCGGACAGTGCCGTGAGCTCTGTTTTTACCTGCGACCTTCAGGACATTTTTTATAATTACGGGTATCTTGGAGCGTGCCTTAACATAGGCGGAGCAGCCGGAGACAACAGAACGGATATATTTGATATAACAGAGGATCTCACACTGGCGGCGAATCTTTACAAACAGCTCATAGAATATTTTTATATTGATATTAACAATGTTGACTATTATTCATGCCTTAACGGATTGGAGAACGGTTCAATTGTTCTCACCATAGGTGATATGTCTATGTACAGAAGAGTCTCGTCCGAGAGCGGTTTTGAAATCGGAGCTGCATCTTTTCCCGACATGAACGATTCGGTAAAGAGTGCTCCGCTTTCTGTAACGACAGCCGTTGTCGTAAATCCTTTTTCGGATGATATAACGGTTGCAGAGAGCTTTGCAAAGTACCTGACATATACCAATACATCCAAGCTTTATACAATGTCGGGACTTCCGGCATGCCGTATGATTGACAATGAGGACGATAATTTAGACCGTATATATGAGTCATACGACAAATCGGTTCCGAAGCTTAAGCTTATGTACAGTGATGAATTTTATGCCATGCTTGAGGTGGCAATGCATTCACTGGCTGACGGAAGCAAGGGCGTGGAAGCATTGTCGTCGGTAAGAGATTATCTTATAAGAAGCTGGTCGTCGAATACGGAAAACGGTGAATAAAATAGTATAAATATTTAAAATCACCGTTGCATAATTTCGAAACATTAGTTACAATAAAATAGCAGGTTATCTTTCCTGTATCAGAGGAACCTTATGAGACAGACATAAGGAGAGAATATGATGAAAAAAAGATTTCAAAAAATCGCAGTTTATTTGACGGCAGTGCTGTCATTTGTAATATGCGGTTTTTTGTATTCATGCACGGACGAAAAGGCGTCCGGTTACA
>UQZF01000050.1 GCA_900545455.1 uncultured Eubacteriales bacterium | reverse complement strand
TTACTGCCGTTCCGAAACTGTTTACAAGTCCCTGAACCATGAGGATACCAAAGTTCATCACCGACTGCTGGAGGCAGGTGAGCGATGAGAGGTTTAATATTTCCTTCAATATTAAAGAGGAAAAATGTCTGTCGGACTTCTCAGGCAGGAACGCACGGCATTTTATGAGAACGAATGCGGAAATGCCGATTCCCGACACATACTGCGCAATCACGGTCGCGAGCGCGGCACCGCCGATTCCGAAGGGCAGCACGGCGACAAAAAGTATGTCGAGAGCGATGTTTAACACGGCACTGACCGCGAGAAAAACGAGCGGTGCGGAGGAGTTGCCGAGTGCCCTTAACATACATGAGAAGAAATTGTACAAAAATGTTGCAGGGATTCCTGCAAAAATTATCAGCAGATACAGCCTCATTCCCGCGTACACATCACTCGGAACGCGAAGGAAAGCCAATATCTGATTGATAAATACATACACGAGCGCGTTGATTGCGAGCGTCACCGACAGTATGAGACAAAATGAATGAAAAATTGCACTTTTGAGTGATTTTGCGTCATTTTTCCCCTGATATATAGAAAAAAGTGCTCCCGAACCCATGCATAGCCCGAGAAATATTGAGGTAAGAAAAGTCATGAGTGTGTAGGCTGAGCCGACGGCGGCGAGCGCATCGCGTCCTAGAACCTGTCCGACAATCAATGTGTCGGCTATATTGTAGAACTGCTGAAGCAGATTTCCTGCAATCATCGGCAGTGCAAAAAGAATGAGGGTGCTTCCGATGCGCCCCTTTGTCAAGTCACGGTACATAAATAATTCCTCTGTATATTGTATGATGCAAAAATAATATTAACAGGCTGTTGCCGGCACGTCAAGAGACGATGAGGACAGTACCTCATGAGATGTATAAGATATATTCGCTGTAAAATTTTTTTTGATTTTTCCGATAAAAAAAATATAAATGTGTTGCATTTTACGAATGGAATCGTATAATATGGAGGTCTTAAAACATGGATGTTAATAATTTACAGACGGGAATGTCCGGAATAAGTGTGAGTACAACGAGAACCTCCTCTGGTTCTAAGTCTAAGACGGGCAGGAAAAGTCTCTCGTACAATCCGAGGGAGATATCGTCACAGATTATGCGCGCCAAAAAGATGACGGGTGCGTCACAGATTTTGAGCCGCGCAAGGGCGAAAGTGGCGATGCTGAGAAGGGCAAAGGCGACCGGGGAGTACGACTCTGCTGAGATTGATAACGCTTTGGCGCATGCTAAGAGAATGGTTGAGTGTGCCGGGACGAAGGTCAATAATCTGCGTGAGGAGGACAGGCTGAAAAAGAGAGCGGAGCGCAAGGAGCAGCGAACGGAGGAAAATATAAGAAATGCAGAACGGCTCGAGCGTTTAAAGAGGAGTACGCACAGACGGGATGAGAATAAGGAGATAATGGATGCCGATATGAAGTATTACCAGAGGGCATATACAAATGGGGGAACAGGTGCGGTAAGCGGCGTGGGTGTGTCATCAGCTGCAGCTTCACTTGAGATAAGCTTTGCGGCGGGGAGCATGCAGAGTCTTAAAATAGCCGAGGCTGCCATGGCACAAAGCAGCAGCGCGGTGGATATACTTGTATAGAATAAAAGTAAGGATTTAGTATGGAGGATTTGAGATTTATGGAAGGACTGCATAAGCAGAACATGACAGTGGTTCTTGCAGGAATAGTGATGCTTTCACTTATGACGATAGTTGCATTCGGAATGAACGGGATGGCTTTAAGAAATGTTGCGGTTCTTGTGGTATCCGGGATTGCTGTAGTCGCATGCTGGAAACTTGTAAAAAACGACCTTGCGAAGGCATTGTGCATTACTTTGATACCATCATTGGCAACGATTGTTTACTCCGCTTCGTGTGGAGGCAATTCAGTGACGTTTCTTGCAAACTATGTGTTTCTTGCAATGACAACAATATATTTTGATAAGAGATATGTATTGTATTATTCTATCCCGATTGGTACGGTTGCAATTGTGTGCGCTTTATTTATGCCACAGATTATAGACGGTGAGAACTGCTCATTTGCGGGAGCTATGACGAAGGTTGTTATTTTTATTTTCGTTGCCGTGGTGCTCGTGAATGCGACCGGAAGAGGAAGAGCATTCCTCAGAAGAACCGAGGAGACACTTGAGGAAGTAAAAAATAACAGCGTGGTTGCAACCGGTATTGCCGGGGATTTGAATGTGGCAATTTCACAGTGCAGAAGCGGAGTTGAGGAGCTTGCATTGCAGGCGGGAACGGTAAACGATGCTGCGGAGCAGATGAATACGGTTATCGACAGCACGGCTAATGCCACAATTGCAGTGACGGAACAGGTAAAAAATGCCACCGAGAAGATAGAGCATAACCATGAGCTTGCAGGAAGGCTTGAGGAGAGCTTTAACGAGGTTGATAAGGCTGTGGCAGCAGGACATGATGAAGCACAGAAGGTTAAAAAGAGCCTTATGGATATATCCGAGACGGTAGGTTCGGCAAAGACTGCGACAGACACATTGAATAAAGAGATGAGCACAATTACAGGTATATTGGAAGAGATTAATTCCATTGCGGCACAGACGAATCTTCTCTCTCTGAATGCTTCAATAGAGGCGGCGAGAGCCGGTGAGCATGGCAGAGGCTTTGCGGTTGTTGCAGATGAAATCAGAACATTGTCAGAGCAGAGTTCGAGCTCAGCCAATAATATCAGGGATATCCTTCAGGGACTTACCGCGACGACAGATATGGTTTCGGAGAAGGTCAATGATGGAGCCGGAGCGGCGGCTGAAGGTATTGTAAGGATGGACGAAATGCTGAGGGTATTTGAGAATATTAAAACTGCAGCCGGAGATGCGTCCGATGTTGTGGGAGAGGAGTATGAAGTTATAGATTCGGTAAAAACCGGATTTGATAACATTCATGCCGAGATAGAGACTCTGATGGCAACCACTGAGGAAAATTCAGCAATGATAACCAACATTGTTGACAGCATAGCGAAACAGCATGACTCAGTGGATTCAATGAAGGGTGAGATTGTCAATATAGCTGACCTTTCCGAAAAATTAAAGGAACATTTTGTGGAAGCATAAATAATACATAGAAAATAAATTTACTGCCGTGTCAAAATGATGTTGATATTTTTTTTATACGGCAGTATAATTTTGCCAGCAAGTTAGCCGAAGCTAACACAAATAATGCAAAGCTAACACAAACTTATGAATATGGGAGGAAGAAAAATGCTTGTAGAATTTAAGAATGTGGTAAAAACCTACGGCGAGGGAGAGGGAAAGCAGACTGCGGTTGACCATGTGAGCTTCACGATTGACGAGGGAGAGTTCGTGGTCATTCTCGGACAGTCGGGAGCCGGAAAGTCCACCATTTTAAATATGCTCGGCGGAATGGACACACCGACTGAAGGGAAAGTCACCGTTGCGGGAAGACAGATTTCCAGGATGAATGACAGGCAGCTCGGAAGCTACAGAGCTCAGGTAATCGGCTTCATTTTCCAGTTCTACAATCTGCTTCCGAGTCTCACGGCGTATGAGAATATTGCACTCACAAAGAGCATTGTAAAGAACGCGGTTGAGCCTGATAAGCTCCTTGAGATGGTCGGTTTGTCAAAGTGCAGAAATAAATTCCCGGCACAGATGTCGGGAGGCGAGCAGCAGAGAGTTTCGATTGCGCGTGCGCTTGCGAAGAATCCTAAGATACTCTTAGGCGATGAGCCGACGGGAGCGCTTGATTCCGAGACGGGAGTCATAGTTCTCGAGCTTTTGCAGAAGCTTTGCAGGGAGGAAAAAAAGACCGTTATCATTGTGACGCACAACTCCGACATCGCAAAGTGCGCCGACAAGGTTATAAGGATGAAGAACGGAAAGATAAAGGATATAACGATTAACGAGAAGCCTCTTGATGTAAAGGAGGTTGATTGGTAATGCTTTTTAGAAAAATGCTAAGAGAGTTCAAGTCGAACTTCGGTCTCTTTTTCTCAATATTTCTGCTCTCGGCACTTGCGATTGCAATGTTCTGTACCATGGAGGGACATGTGCTCTCACAGAACGTGGCGAGGGAAAAGTATCACGAGGAATGTAAGCTGTCCGACCTGTGGATGTACGGCGAGGGGTTCACACAGGAGGAGCTCGATACAATAAGGGGACTTGATTTTGTCGAGGATGCACAGCTTAGAATGTCCGTGACAGGTACAACGCCTGAGTTTGCGGGAGTGCAGGTGGATATGTTCCTGCAAAGGGAAAATGTTATAAACACGCCGTATCTTGTAAAGGGTGAGGAGTTTAATCCAAATGACACCGAGGGAATATGGCTTGCAAATGCGTTCGCGGTCAGGAGAAATCTTGATGTGGGCGATGATTTTACCATAGAGTACAACGGCATCACATTCACAAAGAAAATTAAGGGACTTGTGGAGACACCTGAGTACGAGTACAGGCAGGCTGAGGGCGATGCGGATGTGTATCTTGAGAACATCGCAATCGTGTTCATGTCCTACGATGCCTTCCCGATAAGGGATTATGTGACGCATCTCATCGAGAGCGAAAAGATTACGGCGCGGAAGGTTGCCGAAAATACCAAGATTCTTGATGAAAAGCTTGAGCAGATGAAGGCGTCTGGGCTCACGGTTGATGACATCACACAGGATATGCTGCTTCAGATTGCGGAAAACATGAGCGATGAGAAGCTTGCAAAGCTGATGCCTTACACGCAGATGATAATAAGGACGAAGGACGGCGGTGCGCTTGCACATGAGGACGAGATAGCGGAGGCGATTGACTACGACTATTCCGCCATCATCGACAGAAAGTCGGTTCAGGGACTTGCAAGACTTGACAGTGAGCTTGAACAGCATCAGGCGTTTGCCTATGTGTTCGTTGTAATATTTGTGGGAATCGCAGTTCTCGTAATTGCGACCTCGATGGGAAGAATTGTTGAGAAGCAGCGTACACAGATTGGAACGATGAACGCACTCGGAATGAAGAGATGGAAGATTGTTCTGCACTACATAAGCTACAGCCTTTTGGTGTCCGCGCTCGGAGTTATCGTGGGACTTATTTGCGGAGTTTGGCTCGGAGCTCCCGCATTGATGGGCATGTTTGAACAATACTACATAGTGCCGGGACTTCATTCGGTATTTCACCCGCTATACATAATAATATCAATTGGCATTGCTGCCGTGTGCAGCCTTTCGTGCTTTTTAAGCTGTAGGAAGGTGCTTGGAATCAAGCCTGCCGAGGCACTTCGCCCTGCCGCACCGAAGCAGGGAAAGAAATGTATATTTGAGAGACTTCCTTTCTGGAAAAAGTTATCTTTTAACGCACAGTACAATCTGCGCGACATATCGAGGGCAAAGCTTCGTACCTTCATGGGTATCGTTGGAACGGCGGTCGGAATGCTCCTCATGCTCTACGGTGTGGGCTGCAACGAGCTTGTCGATATTATGACGGACTTAAATTTCAACAAAATTTATACGGCCGAGTATCAGGTAAAGCTCTCGGCGAATGCAAGGCTTGACGATGTCGATGCGCTTTCTACAAGCTTGGACGGCGAGCTTGTTATGACCGATGCGGTCGAGATTTCCAAGGTAAAGAACGCCTCCTCGTCGGAGAAGAAAAAGGAGACGGTGACGGTCATCGAGGGAAAGAAGCTCTACAACCTT
This sequence comes from uncultured Eubacteriales bacterium, assembly GCA_900545455.1. Lineage (GTDB taxonomy): Bacteria > Bacillota > Clostridia > Lachnospirales > Lachnospiraceae > CAG-882. The sequence continues at coordinate 9,474 of UQZF01000050.1, read as the reverse complement.
GTCGACGTTGACAACGAGGTGACACAGCTTGTGCCGGGTACGGTCGGTATCAGCCGCAAGCTTGCCGAGGATATGAATATAAAAATCGGCGATACGATTTACTGGCATATTTACAGCAAAAATGAGTGGCATGAGGCTGTCGTCGGAAGCATCTACAGAAGTTGTGAGACGCAGGGAATCGCCTATCTTCGCGAGGACTACGAGAAAACGGGCGCAGAGTACACTCCGACGCTCTTAATGACCAACGATGCGGGCGCACCCGATACCGCCTCATTAAAGTATGTAACGAGCGTGAACACCAAGTCCGACATGATTGCCGCTTATGAGAAGAGCATGGAGGTAATCAATATCATGGTATACATGATGGTGATTTTCTCAACAATAATGATCGTCGTCGTCCTCTACAATTCAGGCTCGCTTTCATTTAACGAGCGCGTGAAGGAGCTCGCAACATTGAAGGTTATGGGACTTCAGTCATCGCAGATAAGAAACCTTCTCACGATACAGAATATCTGGCTTTCCGTAATCGGAATAATCGTCGGAACGCCGCTCGGCAATATGTCGCTCAACGCGATGATGAACAGCAACGGCGAGAACTTCGATTACAGCCTGTCCGTGCCTGTGATCGACTACATAATATCGGGAATCCTCGTGCTGATTGTTTCCATGCTTGTAAGCTTCATGTTCTCGAGCAGAATCAAGAAGCTTGATCTCGTGGAGACGCTCAAAGGTGTAGAATAAAAAAGGGTAAAATTTCAAGATAAAAGTAAAAAATATAGTGGACATGCAAATTTTCAGAATATATAATAAAAATATAACTGAAAACTGACACTTGCGATAAGGGGGAATCCACTATGAGAAAAGCAATATTTTTACCTGTTATGTGTGTAACATTGATGGCTCTCACGGCGTGCTCTAAGGGAGTTAAGAGCAACGGCGACGCGGAGCTGTCGACGGAGATGTATCACAAGTACCTTGAGAGCTGCGACTGTCCGACGGATGCAAATGGTGTTAAGCAGCATGTCGAGAGCTGTGATGTTCCTGAAATATCCGAGAAGGTTGAGCTTGTGGCGGATATGTATACGGCGAACAGAATAACGAAGGATGGCTATGCGACATATCAGTATGTAATCACCGATTCCGAGTATTCGGGATATTTTGACGGCAAGAACCACATCAATGTCCTTGATGAGTATAAGGGCTTGGCGGAGGAGGTGCTTGCCACCTTGGCGGCGCAGGACACAAGACCTAAGAGTATGCTCACATCAATGTATTTAGGTGCCAAGAGCGGTACGACACTTACGAAGGACGGTATGAAGATTCTCACATTTAACGAGAATGATCCGAGACAGGTTGCTGAGCAGGTCAAGGTCAAGGACATGAATGCCAAGAATATCCGCTGTCTTGTGCAGAATTATTTCATCGACACGGATGGAAATGTCCTCTCCGACAAGATAGCCGACAAATACTTTGGCGGTGAGAAATCGCTCGCGCTTTCAAGTGAACAGCTTGAGTGGGCGAAGGCTGCCGCGCAGGACTCGGTCAACATGGATACGACCTATGAGCGATTCATGGAGCTTTACGGCGAGTTGACCGCGGAGCAGATGCAGACGTGGAACGATATTTGGGGCGTGGAATATTAATTAAAAAATAATTTTTCTCCCAAAACGATTGCTTTTCTCCCAAAATGATATTATAATTGGGAGAAAAATGAACGCTTTGGGAGATTTTTTATGCGAAATTTTGATTATAAAAAATTGAACGATAGAATGTGGGACAATGAGATATTATCCTATGTGGCTAAGATACATGAATATAAGGGACGTCAGGAGTTATATATACGCCAGAAACCTGTTGAATTAAACAGATTGATTGAAGTTGCCAAAATACAGAGCACGGAGGCATCTAACAGCATAGAAGGAATAGTGACCACTAAGAGCCGTTTAAAGCAGATAATGGAGGATAAGACGACACCTCAGAATAGAGATGAAAAAGAAATTTTAGGTTATCGAAATGCGCTTAATATTGTACACGAGAACTATAATTATATTTCTGTGACACCTAATTATATTTTGCAATTACATGGCGAGATGTTAAAGTATACTTCATTTTCTTATGCAGGCTCTTTTAAGACATGTCCTAATGAAATTGCCAAGACAAATCCGGACGGTACAAGGGAGATTATATTCAAGCCTTTAGAGCCGTATGAAACCCCTGAAGCGATAGAAAAAATATGTGAAAATTATAAACAGGCTATTGCGTCTGAAATTATTGATCCGCTTATATTAATTCCATGCTTTATATTGGATTTTCTCTGTATTCATCCTTTTAATGACGGAAATGGACGAATGAGCAGGTTGTTAACGCTTTTGTTGTTGTATAAGAGCGGATATATGGTTGGTCAGTATATTAGTATAGAAAAAGCTATTTCAGACACAAAAGAAAGTTATTATCAGGCTCTTGCAATTTCAGATAGGGATTGGCAGCACGAGAATAATGATCCGAAGGAATTTATAAAATACATGCTTGGAGTTATTCTTTCATGCTACAAGGATTTTGAAAAGCGTATCGGAATTGCATGGGATAATGGTGCCAAGAGTACTTCTTATGACATTGTAAAAAAATATGCGACCGCCAAAATAGGGACATTTACAAAGCAGGAAGTGCTTTCAAATTGTCCGAGTCTAGGAAGTTCATCGATAGAGGCAGCTCTAAAAAAGCTCGTAAATGAAGGTATAATTGAAAGAATCGGGGCAGGAAGAAAAACGCATTATGTCCGTAAGGAGTAACATAAAATTATTTAATGATTATTTGTGAAAAAGTTAAAATCCACCCTTGACATTCCTCGATATGAGTGCTATATTCTTTATAAATTTAACAGACTAAACCGTTGAAGCGAAGGTAAAGGTGATTATGCTCCTACAGAGAGCCCGCGTTGCTGAGAGTGGGTAGAACACAGGTCATCAAGTGGATTGCGGAGGGCACGGAACAAAGGCATCAGATTTTGAGCCGAGTATTTCGTGACGTGAAGGCATACGTCAGTTGTCAGGGATATGCTAGTATCCTGAAAAGTGCACAGCGTGGCTGTGAAGCAAGGTGGTACCGCGGATTAACACATTCGTCCTTGGCAGAGAGAACATCTCTGCCAAGGATTTTTTTAGTGTATGAACTGTTGTCCTGTTAACAATCAGATGTCATGCTTGCATGTAAGGCTGATTGTTAATTGGACAACGTAACAGGAATGAGGATGCAGCACCGCCGCGAGCAGCGTGAGCGGTGCGAAATCCGAATTACTGTGAAGAATTGCGACAGCGCGAAGCACGGAGCAATTCTTAAGTTCACACGGTATGAAAATTCAGCCCAACATGAAAATACAAGGAGGAACCCCATGAAAATCAATCTCACACCGGACGAAGTAAAGCAAATCGCCTCAACCGGCGACTACGACATCATCCCGATATGTACCGAGCTTTTGTCGGACATCAAGACGCCCGTTCAGGTTCTAAGAAGTCTTATGAAGGTATCCGAGCACTGCTACATGCTCGAGAGCGTCGAGGACAATGAGCGATGGGGACGCTATTCGTTTCTCGGCTTTGAACCGAAGTTCATAATAACCTGCAGCGACGGAAAAATGAGAGTCGGTGACAAGGAGTTTCAGACGGATAACCCAGACAAACATATAAGAGAGGTGCTCTCAAAATACAAGAGCCCCGTGATTGAGGGAATGCCGACATTCACGGGCGGTCTTGTCGGGTATTTCTCGTACGATTATCTCAAATACTCGGAGCCGACATTGAGGCTTGACGCGAAGGACACAGAGGGCTTCAAGGATGTTGACCTGATGCTTTTTGACAAAGTAATCGCATTTGATAATCTGAAAAGTAAAATAATACTCATCGCGAATGTCTCGACGCAGAATATTGGTGCGGGATATGAGTGGGCGGTTGAGGAGCTTCGCAGGATGGAGGAGCTTGTAAGACACGGCGAGCCGAAAAAGGACATCGGCGGACACATGACAAGCGAGATTAAGCCTTTGTTCTCGAAGGAAGAGTACTGCAATATGGTTGAGAAGGCAAAGCACCATATTTACGAGGGCGATATTTTTCAGATAGTCTTATCAAACCGACTTGAAGCCGAGTATGAGGGCAGCCTTTTAAACACCTACAGAGTTCTGAGGACGCTCAACCCGTCACCGTACATGTTCTATTTTTCAGGGACGGATATGGAGGTCGCGGGGGCATCGCCCGAGACGCTTGTAAAGCTTGAAAACGGAGTGCTCCATACATTTCCGCTTGCGGGGACGAGACCGAGAGGAAAGACAGCGGAGGAGGATGAAAGTCTTGAGAAGGAGCTCTTAGCTGATCCGAAGGAGCTTGCCGAACACAATATGCTCGTCGACCTCGGGCGAAACGACATAGGAAAGATAAGTCAGTTCGGAACGGTCGAGGTTGAGAAGTACCACTGCATCGAGAAGTACTCTCATGTGATGCACATCGGCTCGACGGTCAGAGGTCAGATAAGGGATGACAAGGATGCGCTCGATGCCGTGGATGCGGTGCTCCCTGCGGGAACCCTGTCGGGTGCGCCAAAGCTTAGAGCCTGCCAGATAATAAACGACCTCGAGAACAACAAGAGAGGAATATATGGCGGAGCAATCGGCTACATAGATTTTACGGGAAATCTTGACACCTGCATAGCGATAAGAATCGCCTACAAGAAAAACGGCAAGGTGTTTGTGAGAAGCGGCGCAGGAATAGTCGCCGATTCGGTTCCCGAGAAGGAATATCAGGAGTGTATAAATAAGGCAGCGGCGGTTGTAAAAGCACTCGAGGAGGCGTCTGCACTCGGCGAATAAGATGGCAGGCAGTACGAAAAATCGGAGCACGGGAGGTTTAAAAGAGAAATGATTCTGCTCATAGACAATTACGACAGCTTTTCATATAACCTGTATCAGCTCGTGGGAAGCATTGAGCCTGACATAAAGGTTATAAGAAATGACGCGATGACGGTAAAAGAGATAGAAAATTTAAAGCCCGACGGAATAATTATCTCGCCGGGACCGGGCAGACCGGAGGATTCGGGAGTGTGTCCCCAGGTGATAAAGGAGCTCGGGGGCAAAATTCCGATACTCGGTGTGTGTCTCGGACATCAGGCGATATGTATGACATACGGTGCGACAGTCTCCTACGCAAAGGAGCTGATGCACGGAAAACAGTCGGACACGACGCTTGACACGGACTGTGAGCTTTTTAGCGGATGCCCGAAGGTCACACCTGTTGCGAGGTATCATTCACTTGCAGCCGTCGAGGAGACAATGCCTGAGTGCCTTATTGTTACGGCGAGAACCGCGGACGGAGAGATTATGGCGGTTAAGCATAGAGATTATCAGGTGTACGGGGTGCAGTTCCATCCCGAGTCAATAATGACACCTGATGGCAGGAGAATGCTCGCGAATTTTATAAAAATGTCAAAGAACAAAAACAAGGAGGATTAACGATATGATTAAGGAAGCCATTGTAAAGATTGTTCAGAAGGGTGATTTGACCTACGATGAGGCGTATCAGGTAATGAATGAGATTATGAGCGGTGAGACAACCCAGACGCAGAACGCGGCGTTCCTTGCGGCGTTGTCGACAAAGAGCACCAAGTCTGAGACGATTGAGGAGATTTCGGGCTGTGCGGCAGCGATGAGGGAGCACGCGATTAAGGTTGAGCATGAGGGTGATGTGCTCGAGATTGTCGGAACGGGCGGCGACGGAGCGCACAGCTTCAACATTTCCACGACGGCGGCTATAGTCATAGCGGCAGCAGGAGTCAAGGTCGCAAAGCATGGCAACCGCGCGGCATCGTCTAAGAGCGGAACGGCTGACTGCCTCGAGGCACTCGGTGTCAACATAAATCTTGAGCCTGAGCAGTGCAGAAAGCTCCTCGACACCGTCGGAATCTGTTTCCTTTTTGCACAGAAATATCACACATCGATGAAGTATGTCGGTGCAATCAGAAAGGAGCTCGGAATCAGAACCGTGTTCAACATTTTAGGACCGCTCACCAACCCGGCGCATCCGACATATCAGGTGCTCGGAGTGTACGACGAATCGCTCGTTGAGCCGCTCGCACAGGTTCTCATGGAGCTCGGTGTCAAAAAGGGAGTTGTCGTGTACGGCATGGATAAGCTCGACGAGATTTCGATAAGCGCGCCTACCAAGGTATGTGATTTTGAGAACGGAAGATACAGAAAATACATGATTAAGCCTGAGGACTTCGGTTTTAAGACAGCTGATAAGTCGGAGATTGTCGGCGGCACACCGCAGGAGAACGCGGAGATTACGGTCGGAATCCTTGACGGAAGCATAAAGGGAGCAAAAAGAGAGATAGTGCAGCTCAATGCGGGAGCAGGACTTTTTGTCTCGGGAAAGACAGCGACACTTGCCGACGGAGTTAAGCTTGCGGGCGAGATAATCGACTCGGGTGCGGCACTTGAAAAGCTGAATGAGTTAAAGAAAGCGTCACAGGAAGTATGAGCAATATACTTGACACGATAGCGGAATATGCCTGCTGCCGCACAGAGCAGGCAAAAAAGAATATTTCAACCTTGGATATGAGAAGGCTTGCCGAGGAAAAGGCACGAGAGACCGAGGAATTAAACCGCGATTTTCTTTTTGAGAGGGAGCTTGGAAAAACTGAAATTACATTTATCTGTGAGTGTAAAAAGGCGTCACCGTCAAAGGGGCTTATCGCACCCGATTTTCCGTACCTTGAGATTGCAAAGGAGTACGAGGCGGCGGGAGCGGGGGCAATATCGGTGCTCACCGAGCCTAAGTGGTTTCTTGGCAGCAACGAGTATCTGCGCGAGATAGCGCAGAATGTGAGCATTCCATGTCTCAGAAAGGACTTCACGGTCGATGAGTACATGATATACGAGGCAAAGACGCTCGGAGCGTCAGCAGTGCTTCTAATCTGTGCCATAACGGAAAAAAAGAGATTGCAGGAGTATATAGAAATCGCGGACAGCCTTGGTTTGTCGGCACTTGTCGAGGCACACGATGAAAAAGAGATTGAGGCTGCACTCGATTCGGGAGCGCGGATAATCGGAGTGAACAACAGAAATTTGAAGGATTTCACGGTCGATGTCCACAACAGCGAGAGACTCAGACGACTTGTTCCGAAAGAGATTATGTTCGTCGCCGAGAGCGGAATCAAGACGGCACAGGATATAGATGTTCTCCGCGCGGCGGATGTGAACGGGGTTCTTATCGGCGAGACGATGATGCTCTCGGACGATAAGAGAGGAATGATTAGAAGTCTGAGAGGATATTAAAAGGCATTTTCAGGGAGGTGAGCACACTGACAAAGGTTAAGATATGCGGGCTGAGCCGCGAATGCGACATTGAGTACGCCAACAAGCTGAAGCCCGACTACATAGGCTATGTGTTTTGGCAGAAAAGCCGAAGATATATCACGGGGGAGCAGGCGGCGGCACTCACGCGGAGGCTTGACGGCGCGATAACACCTGTCGGGGTGTTCGTCGACGAGGAGCCTGAGCTTGTCTCACGGCTTGCAAACGAAGGCGCCATAAAGGTCATACAGCTTCACGGGCATGAGAATGAGGTGTATCTAAAAGAGCTAAAGAGCATGACGGACTCACCGATTATCAAGGCTTTCAAGATAAGAGGTGACGAGGACATCGAAAAAGCCAACACATTTCCGTCGGATTATATTTTACTCGACAATGGTTACGGAACGGGGCAGACATTTGACTGGGGCTTTGTTCGCGGAATAAAAAGACCGTTCTTTATCGCGGGAGGCGTGAATGCCGACAACGTGAGGGACGCCATAGATAAGCTTTCGCCTTATGCGGTCGACATAAGCTCAGGCGTAGAGACGGACGGGCATAAGGATTTTGACAAGATGCGGCGTTTTATGGAAATGGTCAGATAGTTATTTTTATGGGAAGATTAAGGAAAAAGTATTACACAAGGTCAGATATAAAAGGAGGAAACACATGGATAACTCAAACGAGAGCTTCTACACGGGGAGCACAGGCAACGGAAGGTTCGGACAGCACGGCGGTCAGTACATTCCCGAAACACTCATGAATGCGGTTATAGAGCTTGAGAAGGCTTACAATCACTACAAGGATGATCCTGAATTTAACAGTGAGCTCAACACGCTCCTCAATGAATATGCCAACCGCCCGAGCCGTCTCTACTATGCAAAAAAAATGACGGAGGACTTAGGCGGGGCTAAAATCTATTTAAAGAGAGAGGATTTAAACCACACGGGCGCGCACAAGATTAATAACGTGCTCGGTCAGGCGCTACTCGCAAAGAAGATGGGAAAGACAAGGCTCATCGCTGAGACGGGAGCAGGTCAGCACGGTGTTGCAACCGCCACGGCGGCGGCACTTATGGGTATGGAATGTGTCGTGTTCATGGGCGAGGAGGACACAAAAAGACAGGCGCTCAACGTGTACAGAATGAGGCTTCTCGGCGCGGAGGTCATCCCTGTGAAGTCAGGCACGGCAACATTAAAGGATGCTGTATCCGAGGCGATGCGCGAGTGGACTAACAGAATAGACGACACGCATTACTGCCTTGGTTCTGTCATGGGACCGCATCCGTTTCCTACGATTGTCCGCGATTTTCAGGCGGTAATCTCAAAGGAAATCAAGGAGCAGCTCTACGAGAAGGAGGGAAAGCTTCCTGACGCGGTGATAGCCTGTGTCGGCGGCGGCTCCAATGCAATCGGAACCTTTTACAATTTCATCAATGACAAGAGCGTGAGACTTATCGGCTGTGAGGCTGCCGGAAGAGGCATTGATACATTTGAGACTGCGGCAACCGTGAACACCGGAAGAGAGGGAATCTTCCACGGAATGAAGTCGTATTTTTGTCAGGACAAATATGGTCAGATTGCTCCGGTTTACTCAATCTCAGCGGGACTTGACTACCCGGGAATCGGACCTGAGCACGCATATCTTCACGACATCGGAAGAGCCGAGTATGTTCCGGTGACAGACGACGAGGCGGTTGACGCGTTCGAGTACCTCTCTAAGATGGAGGGCATCATCCCTGCAATCGAGTCGGCACATGCGGTGGCTTACGCAAAGAAGCTTGCACCTACAATGGACAAAAATCAGATAATAGTTATCACCATTTCGGGCAGAGGCGACAAGGATTGTGCGGCGATAGCGCGCTACAGAGGGGAGGACATCAATGAGTAGATTAAACGAAGCATTCAAAAACGGAAAGGCATTCATACCATTTATAACCTGCGGCGATCCCGACTTTGCGACGACAGCCGCAATCGTCAAGGAGATGGCTGCAAACGGCGCCGACATTATAGAGCTCGGAATTCCTTTTTCAGATCCGACGGCTGAGGGACCTGTCATTCAGGAGGCTAACATCCGCGCGCTCTCAGGCGGCGTCACGACCGACAAGATTTTTGATTTTGTCAGGGAAATAAGGAAAGAAG
>UQZF01000049.1 GCA_900545455.1 uncultured Eubacteriales bacterium | reverse complement strand
CCATTTTCACATTTTAAGTCAAGAAAATGTGTAATATCTACACATTTTTCTCACTTATTATGTGAAATCAAGTCCTTCCACCTCTTAGGCGCAATACCCTCGCTCGTCACGATACACTCAGGCTCGGGCGCAATGACATGTCTTACAACCTCAAAAATCCTCCGCGCATCGCACAAGAGGCAGTCCGCGTCGCCAAACTTAACCTGTCTTGCCGCTCCACAGTCAAGAAAAGCCTGATTAAGCTTCACAAAATCCTCGGATATATGCGGCTGTGAGGCATTGTAGTGCTTTCTCACATACACCGTGCGCAGTTCGCCTTCAGGCATCACAATCTGAAGCTTCATCGGCTTGTCGGAGAGTCTGTTCGGCACGTTAAGCACCTCCTCGACGCTGTGGATATATGTGTTGCGCTCATGTCCCACGCCGACAAGAAGTATCTTTCCGCCGCAATCCTTCAGCCTGTCATAACAGCCGCCCGGCGTGCAGGGCGTGTTACAGTATTCCTCTCCCGCAAGGTACTCCGCTGCATTTCTGCCAAGTCCCGCCATGCTGTGTGTCGGATGAAGCGACCTCACCACGCCGTCTCTTTTCATGAACATATTGGTGAGAAGCCCGACGCACGACGGAGTGCTCTCAAGGTTATATACGGGATTGGCTTCGTTTACATTTTTCCATGTGTGCGTCGGAAGCAACAGAAGTCCGTCCGCGAAGAACTCACTCCACGCGTCAAGCACCGTGTCCGCCCCACCGTCTACCTGCCCTACAGACTTCATCGACGAATGAATAAGTATTGTTTCACCGCCGTTTAAGCCCATAGCTGCCAACTGTTCTTTTAAATCATTTTTCGTGTACATCATAGCTAACCTCTTACTCTAAATTATACTCAAAGTGCTGATAATCCTTCGTCGTGTTCCAGTCGCCGCCCCATGTAAAGCCGTGCTCCGTAAAAAGCTTATAGCACAGGTCGTCATGGTCAATCTTGTACATAAAATCCGCCGACCTGTCCACATAGGCGTCCGCATCCTCAGGCAGAATCACTAAGCCTGCCTCCGTCTCCTTCACCTGCGGGTTGTAGAACGGGTTAATATCAATCGCAAGTCCCTTTCCGTGCTGTGACACAATGTCCGTTCCCTCTATCATCCTATAGTTGAACGCCGACGTGTTGTTGTCCTCCATCGAAAGCTCATCGTCGCCGTCGTACTCATCAATCAGCGCTATCTTCTCAATCGGATACTGTGCCTGATACAGCTCCCAGAATATCTCGACAATATCCTGCGCTATAACCTTGTTTACGATGAGCTCGCCCTCGCAGGTTCTTCCCCCGAAGTCCACATACAGAACATGCACATATCTTAAATCCTTTTTCTCGACCGTGCATTCCTTATGATAGCTTTTACCCTGCATGTTCTTCCATACCTTGTCGGGAATGTCCTTTGCAAAAAAATTGACATTGTCTATGATGGTGGCATTGCTACCCGTATCGCTGTCTGCGCCGTCCGACTCTGTATCTGATATATTTTCATTTGTTTCCGCCGTTATCGCATTGTCCGACTCAGCATACTCCGTCCCTGCGTAGCCAGTTGTCACACTTCCCAAATCTATTGTTCCGCTCACAGGTTCGTCCGCCGTTCTTCCAAAGTACAGCATCGCACCGAGCATGGCGAGCGGCACAAGAGATACACCGAGGACGCCAAGCAGTATTTTTGTCATTTTATTCATAGGTGTCTCCTACATTTCATACGAATTAATGTTAAAATCTACATTTTTTCATAGGAATCCATGTATTTTTTTACATTAATTCCCACTTAATGCTCATCCACCACCTGAAAAATATAGAACTTTAAATAGTACGACTCATTCGCCGCCCACAATATCGGGTGGTCAGGTCCCTGTGTGCGGAACTCCACCTGTCTAAGACGCTTATGCACGCTCTGAGCTGCCTCCTTGATGGTCTTTGTAAAAAGCTCCTGTGTCATGAAATGGGAGCATGAGCATGTGGCAAGGTAGCCTCCGTCCTTCACCAGCTTGAGTCCCTTCATGTTAATCTCCCTGTAGCCCTTTATCGCGTTCTTAGTTGCCTCGCGCGACTTCGTAAACGCAGGAGGATCAAGTATCACAACATCGTACTTTTCGCCCTCCGCTGCAAGACGAGGAAGCTCATCAAGCACGTTTGCGCACTTGAAATGCACGGTGTCCTCAAGTCCGTTGAGCTTTGCGTTCGCTCTAGCCTGCTCAACCGCATACTCCGATATATCAAGCCCCGTAACATCTGCCGCACCTGCAATTCCCGCATTGAGTGCAAAGGTTCCCATGTGCGTAAAACAGTCAAGCACTTTCTTTCCCCTGCATAGCCTCTGTATGGCAAGCCGGTTATACTTCTGGTCGAGGAAGAAGCCTGTTTTCTGACCGTTTACAACGTCAACCATGTAGTGAACGCCGTTCTCAACAATCTCAACATTCGTGTCAAACTCGTCGCCGATGAAGCCTTTGACAGTCCTTAAGCCTTCCTTCTCTCGCTCCTTCGCATCGCTTCTCTCATAGACACCGCGTATGTTTATTCCGTCCGCGCTTAAAATCTCCTTGAGGTCATCAACAATCTTTTCCTTGAAACGCTCTATTCCGAGCGTGAGTGCCTGAACCACAAGCACATCCTCATATTTATCGACAACTATTCCCGGGAGGAAATCAGCCTCGCCGAATATCACGCGGCAGGATGATGTGTCAACAGTGTCCTTTCTGTAATTCCAGGCAGCCTTAACTCTGTTGTAGATAAATTCATCGTCAATAAGCTGATTTGCATTCCTTGTCATCATCCGTATTCTTATCTTGGAATTCTGGTTGATATAGCCTCTTCCAAGCATATATCCGTTAAACGCATGGACGGCGACAATGTCACCGTTCTTGAATGTACCGCATATCGTATCTATCTCATTGTCATATATCCACAGACCGCCCTGCCCAAACTCTCTTCCTTCACCTTTTTTTAATGTAACTATTGATTCAGCCATATTTTCTCCATTTCATATTCTTTTTTAAACATAATTTTTCTGCTCTCTGTTAATAATATATCCGTCAACACACAAAATCAAGCAAATGCGAGGTTTCTTATGACAATGTTAAAGGATTTCCTTCTGTGCGGCTCGACGGGCTGGTGCATAGAAGTATTCTGGACAGGGCTCGGTTCTCTGATACACCATGATAAGACATTAAAAGGCAATTCATCTCTCTTCATGTTCCCGATATACGGAATGGCATTTATCTTCAGACCGTTAAGCCGTATATTGAAAAATTGCAGCACCTTCATACGCGGGCTCTGTTATGCATCCTGCATAATATCGACTGAGTACCTTTCGGGCATATTTTTAAAGCAGCACCACGCCTGCCCTTGGGATTACAGTGATGCAAAGCTCAACTACAAGGGTGTAATCAGACTCGACTATTTTCCTCTCTGGTTCATAGTCGGCTTGATGTATGAAAAGCTTCTCACTGCCGCATCGCCCTACAAAGCATAAAAACTGCCGTGCCCTTGAAATACCCCGTTAGGAAAATTTCAATACGACACGGCAGTCAAAATGTTCTGTCAGAATATTTTATTTAAAATGCCTTCTAATAAAGCGGATACTTGTCAGTGAGACTCTTTACAAGTCTTACTGCCTCCTCCTTATTAGCTTCAGGATTGGCTATTGCAAGAGAAATTGCCTCGGCAACAGTGTCCATATCGGCAGGCTTGAAGCCCCTTGTCGTTACGGCTGGTGTACCGAGTCTGATACCGCTCGTCACGAACGGTGATGCAGGGTCATTCGGAATAGCGTTCTTGTTACAGGTGATATTGACCGAATCAAGAAGCTTCTCGGTAGCCTTACCCGTAACTCCCTTGCTTATAAGATTTACAAGCATAAGGTGATTATCTGTTCCTCCCGATACAAGATCAAAGCCTCTGTCCATGAGTCCCTTTGCAAGTGCCTGTGCATTGTCGACAATGTTCTGTGCGTATACCTTGAAGCTTGGATCAAGCGCCTCCTTGAAACATACAGCCTTTGCTGCAATGACGTGCATAAGCGGTCCACCCTGTATTCCCGGGAAGATTGCCTTGTTAAAATTGAACTTATCGGCTGCCTCCTGATTGCAGAGAATCATACCGCCTCTCGGTCCTCTGAGTGTCTTATGTGTTGTTGTGGTCACAACATCTGCATAAGGAATCGGACTCATGTGAAGTCCTGCTGCGACAAGCCCTGCAATATGTGCCATGTCGACCATGAGAACAGCCCCGACCTCATCTGCTATCTCACGGAACTTCTTGAAATCTATTGCTCTTGCGTAAGCACTCGCGCCTGCAACAATAAGCTTAGGGCGGCATTCTTTGGCAATAGCCATCACATTATCATAATCTATGTATCCATCTGCATTGACGCCATAAGGTACAATGTTAAAGTACTTACCTGACATATTGACAGGACTTCCGTGTGTGAGATGACCTCCGTCAGCGAGGCTCATTCCCATAACGGTATCTCCCGGCTTTACAACGGCAAAGAATACCGCCATGTTAGCCTGTGCACCTGAATGTGGCTGTACATTGACATAATCACATCCAAACAGCTTCTTGGCTCTCTCGATGGCAAGATTCTCCACAACATCGACATACTGACATCCGCCATAATATCTCTTACCCGGATATCCTTCTGCATACTTGTTAGTCAACGGGCTCCCCATAGCCGCCATGACTGCCTTGCTCACAAAGTTCTCAGAAGCAATAAGCTCAATATGGTCTCTCTGTCTTCCAAGCTCATCCGAAATTGCAGCTGCAATTTCCGGATCGAATTCTTTCACTTCTTCAAATGAATACATAGTCTGCCTCCGTTAAATAGTAAATTTATTAATTGCCTCAACAAGGTCCTCGGAATGTGTTATCAATCCCTCAGACTCATTATTAAGCTTCTCCACAGCCTCTAACTGGCGTGACGCAGCATTGTTAACCTCTGTAGCAGAGGAAGCTGTCTCCTCAGCAACGGCAGATATACTCTCTATAGCTGCGAGTGTGTCTCTCTTTGCCACATCCATATCGTTGATTCCCTCAGATATATTGGAAAGGTTATCTGCAAGTCCCGATACATGATTATCGATATCATGGAACACATCAATCGTATTCTTAAGTGCCTCTTCCTGTGAGCTTACAATCTGCTCTGCCTGCTTGGCAACTTCTACGGTATCAACTGTCTGCTTCTGAATCTTACCTACTATTTCTTTTATCTCATTTACGGAGTTAAGTGACTGCTCAGCAAGCTTTCTGATGGAATCTGCAACAACTGCAAATCCTCTTCCCGCATCCCCTGCTCTCGCTGCCTCAATTGAAGCATTGAGTGAAAGGAGGCTAGTCTGATCAGCTATATCATTAATTGCACCTATAATCTTGGCGATTGAACCTGATGCCGCATCAAGCTCCTGAATATTGGAAATTACTTCTGCAGTTATCTGGGATGTTGCCTTCGCCTTATCCTTAAGTTCTTCTATCGTTCCCAGGCCGTTCGATACAATACCCTTGGTATTATCTGCAATCTCTGCAATCTTGTTGGTGTTATCCGTCACTATCTCTATCTTCTTAGAGAGATCGTCCATTCTCACAAGGCAGTTTTCCGCATCCTGTGCCTGCATTACTATACCCTGTTCAACCTCTGCGATAGAAGATGTTATCGACTTTGTCTCCTCCAGGAGAACCCCTGAATTATCCGCAACGCTTCCGGATGCCTTGCCGACAGCCTCTGATACAACATCCGCCTTGTCAAGCAGTGCTCTGATGTTGCTGATCATCTTATTGGTGCTGTTACAGAGAATCATGAACTCATCCTTACGTCTTGTCTTAACATTGACTGTCAAATCTCCGGTTGCAGCCTTCTCAAGGCCGTTCATAATCTTTCGGATTGTTGTTCCGATGCTTGTCGAAAGAACAAGACCGATAAATATAACTATGAGAGCTGTCACGACAACCGTTACCGCCGTGATTACCGCTATCTGATTTGCATCGCCTATAATATATGATCTCGGAACAAGTGTTGCAACCATAAATCCGTCGGCATCCAGCTTACTGTAGATGAGAAGATACTGCTCCCCATCATAGTCAATGTATTCGCTTCCCGATGTCTCCTCACTGTTCTTAATTACATCATATACATTGGTTCCCGTTATGTATGAATTATCAAGTACGGTAGATGAAGCCGAACTCTTCTTGGTGCTCTTTTTCTCTGTATCTTCGGATTCATTCTCTGCCTCAGCATCAGCATTCTCCGCAACGTACTTATATGAAAGCTCTCTTCCGTCCGGAGTTATAAGAGCCACAATTGCACCATCACCAAGGTTTACATTAGTTATTGTGTCTGCAATCTTGTTGTAATCAACATCAACAATAACATAGCCTACCTGTCTGTAATATGTATTATATGCCTTTCTTATAACTGAGAAAGCATATCCTGATGTCTCCATAAGAGCGTCCGCTTCACTGTGATTTCCGATCCACATAAAGTCGTTCTCGTCTACCTGCTTTGCAATATCAAGCTGTCTGAAGTTCTCGTAGATGTCATCCGGTGTATAAGATACAGCCGTCGATACACCCTTGCCGTAATTGGCAGTGAACACGATATTCTTGATATACTTGTTGCCAAGCTTTCTCGACTCAATCTCGTTCTTGAGAGTGGTATATACCTTGCTCTCATTGTATGCGTCATCGGAATATGTACCGCCGTAATACTCTCGTGCTATGGAAGATACCGCAATATCATAAGATGATGTTCTTATTGTCTCAATTACCATATCAAGATAATCTGCAGTGGTATCAACGGTTGTCTTAGCTGTGGCTTCATAGCTTGATGTAAGTGCTGCAGCCGATCTGCTGTAGGAAACAACGCCCAGCACAATCATAAGCAGCACAGGAATGATAAATGCTGCTGTTATCTTGAACCTTATGCCTGAGAAGAAGCCTATTTTCTTCTTGTCCTCTCTCTGTCCCTTGAGTGCATTGACATCATCACCAATCTCTTCCTTTGCCTTTCTGGTGCGCTCCTTAATGTTGTCGCTAAGCTCTGCCGCAAATGCCTCAGCTTTCGCCTTCGCCTCATTGGCAATGCTTGCATTCTCGCTGTCCGTCTTCTCAACTTGTGTCATATCGACAGACTCACTCTCATTTGAATTCTCATCCTGACTCTCATTCGTCTCAGTCCCGGAAGCGTTGTTTTCGTCAGAATCATTCTCCGTCGAAATGTTTTCAGCAACATCTTCCGTCGAAACATCTGATTCTTCACCATTAACAGCTTCATCCTCAGCCGGTTCAAAAGCCTTGTCAAAGTCAAATTCCGTCTTTTCATTAAAATTCTTCTCGTCCATCATACCCAATCCTTCTCAAGATGTTATTTTATAGTGAAATTGTACTATATTTCTGTGAAATTTGCAATCTAAAGATTAAATTCTTTCATATCATAATCGATACTCGCCTGACTCTGTTTGATGCTGTCAAGTAGCCCTTCTTCATGAATTACATCCATAAATGCCAGAAACACCTGCATATCGTATTCCTTCACATCCTCAATCATAATGCTTATGGCATTGTCAAAATCATAGGCTTCCCTGTAAGGTCTTTCGGATATAAGTGCCGTAAAGGCATCCGCCACACGCATTATTCTTGCTCCGAGCGGTATCTGCTCTGCTTTGCGGTTGTCCGGATAACCCGAGCCGTCATAGTTCTCATGATGATACAACACTGCCTCACAAATGGTGTCGTTGTAGCCATTCTCCTTTAATATCTCATATCCGAGCTTTGAGTGCATTCTCATGTACTGTATTTCCTCGATGAGCATACCGTTGGAATTACGCCCGTACAGATACGATGAGAGGCGGAGCTTGCCTATGTCGTGAACCATCCCCGCAACCGCAAGATTGTAGCAGTCATCGTCCGGCAGCTCAAGCTTCTTTGCAATAAGATATGTGAGGTTGCTCACACACACACCATGCTTTATTCCGTCTATCAGGTCGATTTCCAATATTGTTTTTGTCCACTCATCAACCATAAAAAAATCTTCTCTTTCTGTCTATCATCTCATCGACATTCTCGATGTACGTCCTGACATCCTTCACATTCTCAACACGCTCAATGCGGTTCTCCTCAGGGAAAACAACCTTAGTGGACGCGCCTGCACCCACAGCCATTATCGTCTGCTTTTCCTCCATGATGAGAATATTATATACGCCCTCTTTACCCGGCTTGGAGTATCCGACATTTTCAAAATTTCCCGCCATATTTTTCTGTCTGTACAGATAATACGGCTCCATTTCCATAGCTGCCGCACAGTCGGCGGTCATATTGATAATGTCATCCGTGTTAATCATCGAATATGCCTTATATTTATCCCAAAATATATTGAGGTTGGCTGCACGTTTGATTGCAAGTGAATGTACTGTAAGGCTGTCCGGTGCAAGTGCCGCAACCTCCTCCATAGTCCTCTTAATATGTTCCTCGGTTTCTCCCGGAAGTCCTATAATCAAATCCATATTAATGTTATCAAAACCGCAGTCTCTGGCAAGCTTGAACGCTTCCTTAACCTGAGCCACGCTGTGGTGCCGTCCGATAAGCTTTAATGTGTCATCATTCATAGTCTGAGGATTGATTGATATTCTGTTCACTCCGTGACGCTTCATAACCATAAGCTTATCCCTTGTTATGCTGTCGGGACGTCCCGCCTCAATCGTGTACTCCTTGAGCGCCGACGTGTCAAAGCTGCTCTCAAAAAATCCGAGCACTCTGTCTAACTGGTCAGCTTCAAGAGTTGTAGGCGTTCCTCCGCCTATATAAAATGTATCAAGCGTCTTATCCTTCATAAGCTGCGCGGTAAATGCCATCTCCTTTAACATCGCATCAACATAAGTGTCAACCTTATCTCTCCACACTGCAAGCGGATAAGATGTAAAAGAACAGTAGAGGCATGTCGTCGGGCAGAACGGTATTCCCGCATAGAGACTGTAGCCGTTATTATAATCTATCTTCTCGAGCAGACGTTTCTCGTTCTCAGCGACCTTGATTGCAAGCTTTCCCTTGCGCGTACTGACATAGTATTCCTTTTTAAGATAATCTATGATTTCCTGTTCGCTCTTATTTTCCTCAAGAAGTCCGTACACTATCTTCGTAGGTCTTACACCCGTGAGAGTTCCCCAAGGAAGCTCTCTTCCGGTGAGTGCCGAGAGCATATCATACATCATTCTCTTAAAGCAGTTTCTTGTCTCCTTTTTGCCCGATGCCGTCTCCTGACGCTCATCCTCATACTCTTCATGTTCTTCGGATGCATCCCTGTGGAAATATATCCTGATAAGTCTGTCACACTCATCGTTTTCGCTATGCGTCATCTGCTGCTTAATCACTCTCACCTGCACAAAAAGTTCCGGCTGCTCCTTATGTTCCTCCGGAATGCTTGTGACAATCTTGGCTTCAGGAAAAAAAGCTTTAAGCATCACCCTTGAATCATTCTCCTGCTCCACATCATTAAATTCAAGCAATATCATATATCACACAACCTCAGTTAATAAAATTCATAGTTCAACCGCATATAAACGGATTATTTACACGCTCATATCCGATTGTCGTGCTCTCACCGTGCCCCGGAAATACCTGCACATCGTCAGGAAGGCACATGAGCTTTTCCTCAATCGCTCTTTTAAGCTGACCTGCGTTTCCGGTAGGAAAATCGCTTCTTCCGACCGAGCCCGCAAAAAGAGTATCCCCGCTGAAAAGCTTCTTATAATCCTCAAAATAATAGCATACACTACCTATAGTATGCCCCGGAACGGGAATTGTTCTTATTCTGAAGCCCGCAAGCAAAATCTCATCGCCCGGCTTAAAGTACTCATCCGCCTCAAAGCTCATTCCGTTCCCCGTAAAAGGAAGTGAAAGATTGGCATTCTCATCCGCCATGAGTGCTCTCTCGTTCTCGCCGGCATAGACCTTTATGCCGTATCTTTTTCTTATGGCATCCGCCGCAAGCATGTGGTCAAAATGTCCGTGCGTCAGAAGCACTGCCACAGGTCTTAATCTATAGTGTAAAATCATATCCTCTATGCGGGTGGCATCCGCCGCAGGATCAACAATAACCGCATCTTTAACCTGTCCTTCATCCGCATATCCTCCCGGAGTCTTAACCCCTCCGTCAAATACAGCATAACAGTTGGTCGCACACATTCCTAGTACAACATTCTCTACTCTTATCATGAATTAGTCCTCTCAATATCAAGCACACCCTCGACATTCCTGAGCTTATCAACAAGATGCCTTAACTGTTCCAAGCCCTTTATGTCAAATGACATGGAGATGGTAGCCGTTCCCTGCTTGCTTGTACGACAGTTCATGCTCGTAACATCAATCTTGTTCTCCGTGAGAATCTTGGAAATATCAACAAGCATACCTGTTCTGTTGTTTGCAAATATCTTAATCTCGGTAGAATAGCTCTCTCCATTCTCCTTGTATGCCATCTCCTGCCACTCCGCATCGATTATTCTTGCCCTGTCGGACTCAGGCAGATTGATTATATTAGTACAGTCTGTTCGGTGAATCGAAACACCTCTTCCCCTTGTGACGAATCCAACAATCTCATCACCCGGAACCGGTGAACAGCATTTTGAAAAACGAACCGCAACGTCATGGATACCCTTTACGACAATTCCACTCTTTGACTTGTCCGCAACAGCAGGCTTATCTTTATTATCAGCCTGTGTCTGTTCAAGAACCTGTGCATCCGTTATCTCCTTGCGGTGCTTCTTCTCATACTCCTCCTGAAGCTTGTTGACAACCTGTCCCTCCTTGAGAGCTCCGTGACCGACAGCGGCAACCACCGAATCCCAGTCGCGGAAACCATACTTGGTGAGAACTTTTTCAACAAACTCAGGCTTATATATATCTGAAAACTGAATATTCTTTGTCTTGCAGTATGTGGCTATAAGATCTTTGCCCTTGAGTATATTATCCTCCTTAAGCTCTGCCTTAAACCACTGATTAATCTTGGTCTTTGCCTGCGCGCTCTTGACAATGTTGAGCCAGTCGCGGCTAGGTCCTTTGGAGTTCTGTGACGTGATAATCTCGACACGGTCACCGTTCTTTAGCACATAGTCGATGGTTACAAGTTTTCCGTTGACTCTCGCACCAACCATCTTGTTGCCTACCGCACTGTGAATGCTGTAAGCAAAATCTACCGGTGTTGAACCTGCCGGAAGGTTCTTTACATCTCCCGACGGTGTGAAACAGTACACATTGTCTGAGAAGAGGTTCATATCGTTCTTTATAAGGCTTAAAAATTCCTTATTATCTGAAGTATCCCTCTGCCACTCGAGAATCTGTCTGAGCCATGCAAGCTTAGCCTCCTCGTTGTCCCCGTCCTTGGTTCCGTCGATATTCTCCTTGTATTTCCAATGAGCCGCGATACCGTACTCCGCTGTACGGTGCATCTCATAAGTACGAATCTGTATCTCAAAAGGCTGTCCGTTAGGTGCTATGAGTGTCGTATGAAGCGACTGGTACATATTCGGCTTCGGCATGGCAATATAATCCTTAAATCTTCCCGGAATAGGCTTGTAAATCTCATGGATGACACCGAGTGCCGCATAGCAGTCCTTCACTGTCTCCACAAGTATCCTCACTGCAAAGAGGTCATATATCTGATCTAAAGTCTTATCCTGATTAACCATCTTTCTGTATATGCTGAAAAAATGCTTAACTCGTCCGTCAATCTCACAGTCAATTCCTGCCGCCTCAACATGCTCCTTGACCTCGGCTATGATATTTCTTACGAATTCCTCTCTTGCATCCTTGCTGAGAGCTATCTCCTTGGCAAGCTTGTCATAGACCTCAGGCTGGAGATACTTGAGCGATAAATCATCAAGTTCTATCTTTATCTTGGAGATACCGAGTCTCTGCGCGATAGGCGCGTAGATATCCATAGTCTCCCTTGCCTTCTCCTTCTGTTTCTCAGGCTTCTGGTACTGCAGTGTTCTCATATTGTGTAGTCTGTCGGCAAGCTTTACAAGAATAACTCTTATATCCTTCGCCATCGCAAGGAACATCTTGCGCAGATTCTCCGCCTGCAGCTCTATCTTATCCGCCGAATAGTTAAGCTGTGTGAGCTTGGTTACACCGTCGACAAGCAATGCAATCTCCTCACCGAACTCCCTTACTATATCATCATAAGTCATCGCTGTGTCTTCCACCACATCGTGTAAAAGTCCCGCAACGATAGTCTCTTTATCAAGTTCTAACTGTGCCAAGATGATTGCAACACAAATAGGATGTATAATGTACGGTTCTCCCGACTTACGCATCTGACCTTCATGTGCCTTCTTCGCTACCTGATATGCCTTGTCAATAAGCGACAAATCCGTGGACGGATGATACTTAAGAACTTCCTTCTTAAGTTCCTCATACAATTCGTCCGGACTTGTAAAATCCGCCGGGCACGACAACGGCTCCTCATCTATTTTTCTCTTAGTTCGTAAAATTACTTCATCCGGCATGCAATCACCTCTAAAATATAAGCTTGTTTTTTCATTATAAAATTATTCCAGTAAAAATGCAATTATATTATTGTGTAATCTAAAGAAAAAAGGCACCATCGCCACATTCTCATGGCAACGGTGCCTCACACTTCTTTTAACTACTTACCCTCGTAGCGGATAACCGAATCCACATCATACTTAGCGAGCTTCTTGCGTCCGTCAAGACCTGCAAGTTCCATGAGGAATACAATCTTTACAACCTCACCGCCGAGCTGCTCTACAAGCTTGGTGATTGCTTCAATTGTACCGCCTGTAGCAATAAGGTCATCAATAATAACAACTTTCTGGCCCGGCTTAATGGAATCCTTGTGCATCTCGATAACAGCACTGCCGTACTCCAAATCATACTCCATGGATACAGTCTCACAAGGAAGCTTGCCCTTCTTACGGACAGGCACGAATGCCTTCTTCATATTGTATGCAACAGGCACACCGAAAATAAAGCCTCTTGACTCAGGACCTACAACAACATCAAAGTCAAAGCCTTTAAGCTTATCCATAATTCCGTCGATTGAGAGCTGAAGACCGTCAGCATCCTGCAATACACTCGTGACATCACGGAAAATAATTCCCGGTTCCGGAAAATCCGGTATACTTCTTACATATTCTTCAAGTTTCTTCATAACTTAATATATCCTCCAAAATTTCTGTTCATTGTAAACATGACCGATATATTTTACCAGCACTTATCTGCTTAGTCAACAATTTTAGTAACCATTAGGGTTATTCTTCTGGAATCTCCATGAATCCTCGCACATCTTCTTTAAATCCCTCTCGGCTTTCCAGTGAAGTTCCTTCTCGGCAAGCGAAGCATCAGCATAGCATGTAGCAATATCTCCGGCACGTCTCGGCTTAATCACATAAGGAATCTTAATCCCTGTTGCGGCCTCGAAATTCTTAACTATGTCAAGAACCGAGCTTCCTTTACCTGTTCCAAGGTTATATATCTTAAGCCCCGGGTTCTCTTTCATCTTCTCCATAGCCTTGACATGACCTATTGCAAGGTCAACGACATGAATGTAATCTCTCACGCCCGTTCCGTCCGGTGTGTCATAGTCGTTGCCGAATACGGACAGCTCTTTTAATCTGCCTACGGCAACCTGTGTGATGTAAGGCATAAGGTTATTAGGGATTCCGTTAGGATTCTCTCCGATGAGACCGCTCTCATGTGCACCGATAGGGTTAAAATAGCGGAGAAGCATTACATTCCACTCATTGTCCGCTCTGTAGAGGTCTGACAAAATCTGCTCAAGCATCGACTTCGTCCAGCCGTAAGGGTTGGTACACTGTCCCTTCGGGCACTCCTCCGTGATAGGAATAAATGCAGGATTTCCGTATACCGTCGCAGACGATGAGAACACGATGTTCTTCACATTGTGCTTTCTCATGACATCGAGAAGCACGAGTGTTCCCGAAATATTGTTGGTATAGTACTCAAGAGGCTTCACAACCGACTCGCCTACCGCCTTGAGTCCCGCAAAATGAATACAGGAGTCAATCTGCTCCTTGTCAAATACTTCATTAAGTCCATCTCTATCGGCGATGTCCACCTTGTAGAACTTAACCTTCTTTCCAACAATCTTCTCAACTCTCTCGATTGACTTCTCGCTGGCGTTGACAAGATTGTCCACAACCACAACATCATAGCCTGCATTCATAAGTTCAACAACTGTATGGCTTCCGATAAAGCCCGCACCACCTGTAACAAGAATTGACATAGCTAATTCCTCCCTAACAATTCAATAATGAAAAGGTCGTTAAAATTATAACGAATTACTCTTCTGACTATCAGTATACCAATGTATAAGGATTCTTGCAATCCATTTTGGCCAAAATTTACAAAACATCTGATAATCTTCCTGCGTCCTGCTGTTGTCAGCGATGAGCTCCGACGTCGTGGAGCCCTGATGTATGCGGTGAAAACACAGCATATCCTTATTGTAGAGGAAGCCTCCCTTTAACCTTGAGAGCTTCTCCCAAGCCTCCCAGTCGACATTGCTCTTCATTCCCACGGTAAAAATCTTCTCAGGCATCTCCTCCATGTTAAATGTCACTGAAGGACAGCACAGCGGATTTCCCATGGATAATATTCTTCTCCTAACCCACACCGAATGTGAGAACAGCTTGTGCTCCTTAGTGCCTATTCCGAGCGGAAAAAGCATGAGCCTCTTCACCGAGAGAAGCTTGTTCTTCTCGCACACGGTTCCGTTTCGGAGCTCACCGTAGTTCGTGAAGAAAATGAGCGGCTTTTTGTCGTTCTCCATCGCGTGAATGCACTCGGCAGTGTAATTTCTCCTGTAGGTGTCATCCTGATGAGCGACGGTGACATACTTTGTCTTAGCCTTGCTTATTCCGAAGTTCCAGTCGGCACTTATGCCCTTCTCGCCCTCATTTACAAAGAGCTCGATTCCGTACTTATCCGCAATGTCTCTTATATAATCGCACGGCGTTGAGGTCGCCATTATTATCGTGCTCTTGACGGTCTGGTTCTCAAGCGACTCAATGCAGTCCTCAAGGAATGCGCTCTCCTTATAAGCACATATCACGAACGTGTGCTTATCCGAATAATCTTTTTTCATAAAATCCTCGTTTCCGTATCACAGCGTCATACATTACTTGTGCTTAATTTCAAGAATGCCAATAAAGAAGCTTCCGAACAGAACCTGAACGCCCGTCACCATAAATGTGACAGCAGGAATCGTAAGCCTCATCATCTGCTGCGGATCAAGCTGACCGAAGTTCTTGCTGTTCCAGCCGACAAGCGCTATTATCG
>UQZF01000048.1 GCA_900545455.1 uncultured Eubacteriales bacterium | reverse complement strand
TTCTTGGTTCTGTTGACGTTATAATTATCATTGCATACAACCATATCGCGTACAAGATGATTGTCCTTGAATTCTTTAGCCCATAATCGAAACATGTGAGTTTCCTCCTTACCCGTGGCGTAGTGATGGAGGTATTATATCATATTTTGGGAAAATTTAAACACACATTATCGGACGTTCAATAAATAAAATTATGGCATCCTGCTAAAACTGCCGTTAAACCGCAGGATTGCCATGACTTTATTTTGTTGAACTGAGGTTGTGCTTTGTGGTATAATAAGCGAAGCATTTGAGGTATTTTATTTAACAGGTTGGGGGATTGGACATGAAGAAGTTTTTTAATAATATATTCGTCGACGGTTTCACGGGGATGACGTTGGGAGTGTTTGCAACGCTGATACTCGGAACTGCATTTACGCAGTTTGGCGTGTGGATTGGCGGCTATGTGGGAGCACAGCTCGTGGCGATAGGAAATATCGCAAAGACGCTCACGGGAGCGGGAATAGGTGTCGGAGTTGCGGCAAAGTGCAATGCCGACTCGCTCGTAACCGTGTCGGCGGCTGTAGCGGGAATGCTCGGAGCCTTTCACAGTGTGACAGCGGTTGCTTTAGGAGCTGTCGGGGAGCCGCTCGGTGCATTCATAGCAGCTTATATTGCGATACAGGTCGGAATGTTGATTTCGGGAAAGACCAGCTTCAGCATCCTTGTGACACCGATTATCTCGATATTTGCTGGTGCGCTTGTCGGGTATTTTGTAGGACCTTATATAACAAAGTTCGTATATTGGCTCGGAAACCTTGCAAGCTACAATGTGGCACAGTCGCCTATCGTTGGCGGGATAATCGTTGCCGTGCTCTTCTCGATGTTTGCCGCAATGCCTGTGAATGTAATCGCAATAGCGGTTTCGCTCGGTTTATCCGGCGTGGCAGCGGGTGCAGCGACTATAGGAGTGTGCTGCAGCATGGTTGGATTTGCCGTTGCCGGATACCGCGAAAATAAGATAGGCGGAATGCTTGCTATAGGGTTTGGAACATCGATGCTCGAATTTCCCAATATTTTAAGACGTCCGCTTATATGGATTCCTTCCATAATATCTGCGGCGATATTAGGCCCGGTCGGAAGTGCTCTTTTACACATGAGCAACTCGGCAGCCGGGGCGGGAGCAGGTTCACTCGTACTTATAGGTCAGTTCTCGACATGGAATTCAATGGTTCATTCAACGCCGGGAGCGATAGTGATAATAGAGATGGTGCTTATGCATTTCCTGCTTCCGGGCTTAATAAGCCTGTCGGTCAGCGAAGTAATGCGCAAGCTTGGATGGATTAAAAATGGAGATATGAGGCTTCAGGCTTGAGCGCAGAGGCGAAAGGCAGTACAACAGACCGTCCGCAATAGCGTCTGCCAGGTTCATGACCGTGGAGAGTCTGGTTGTCTGCAAAAGCATCGGATCGTTGCTGCCGGAGACGTTCACGATTCCGGTGATATGAAGGTCGCCGACATCCGGGAGCTGTTTGTTGACGCCGAGCCCCGGTCTTAAAGGCCCTGTTCCGACGGTCACATAGCCGATATGGCTTTTGGCGCCTAGGGAGGCATCGACGGCGATGCAGAAGGGCTTGCCGTGCCGTCTCTCGATGTCGGACAGCACATGCTCAAGATTTACCGCGTGCACGGGTGAATCGAGAGTTCCGTACACGGTTATTCCGTTGTCGTAGGATTTTCGGGTGTCTGACAATACCCTGCTTAACAGCTTGTAGCCGACAATCGGGCCGAGGCTGTCTCCCGTGGAGCGGTCGGTGCCGATGCAGAGGACGACAACGTCCTCAAGTGATTTGTCGGATTTGAGGAGAAGCTCGGTCAACCGGACTCCTATTTTGCAGGCGGCACTGCCTGCGGAGGTATCAAAATAATAATTTTCAGTCAATGTTTTCATATACGAATTATATGTAAAAACGGACAGCTTTATTCGCAAACAGTAAGTACATAGGGATTTTTTGCGAAAAAACATTAAAAAAGTCGCAAAAAAAAGATGCACTTACCGATAGAAAATGTTAAACTGTTAGTGTTTATGTAGTGAAGCCGTATGCGGCACCGCGGGTATGGTTTTGTGATAGTTTTGTGCGGTGCAGAAATGAGGTTAAGAGTGAAAGAACATGTTGTAAAAAAGAAAAACAATCACGAACTGCCTAAGAATATACGTCAGGTGGGGGATTTGGATTTAGATAAAAGGGTATATATTGAAGACTATGCATTCTCATTTGTGAGGGAGCTGACTCTTGACGAGGATGAGGAGGGAAGAGTCGGAATACTGCTCGGCGAGGAGAAGAAGATTGACGGCGAAGATTACACCTTTGTCTATGGTGCAATGGAGATTACAAATGCCTCGGTCTATGACGGCAAGGTAAGTTTCACCCAGGAGACATGGCCGCTTGTCAACACGAACCGCAATACATATTTTGAGGGAATGGAGATTGTAGGCTGGTATCTTGTGTCATCGACTATAAGACCTGAGAAGAACATGGCTCTTGAGAGGACGCACATTGACAGCATAGGAAGATATAAGGCGTTTCTGTATGTCAATCCCGGCGAAAAAACGGAGGAGATGTACAGCTGCTTTGATTCGGGACTTGAAAGTCTTGACGGTTATATAGTATATTTTGATAAAAATGAACAGATGCAGAGGTATATGTCTGAGGTTAAGCCGCAGAAGAAGCCGACGGCAGCAGATGATATGGTGATGAAGAGGTACAGACAGGTTATGAGAGAGAATAAGAATGAGCCAAAGGCAAGACAGCAGTTATCGATAATGTATGCGCTGAGCGCAATTTTAGTTATTTTCGTGCTCGTTGCGGGAGTGGCAAGACTTCAGTCCGAGAGACATGCAGACGGCAATGAACCGACGGTGGAGAGCGGCGGAGATTATGTGGAGAACAACACGGCAGTCAATGCTACACCTGCCGCGACACAGGATGAGACACTCGACGTCAACTATGCTGACGGAAATGTGGATACCACAGAGGCGCCTCAGGAGAGCGTATCCGATACGGAGACACCTGCTGATGAGACATCGACCGAGGCGGAGACGGTTACAGAGGAGACAACAACCGAGGAAGTGACGACAGAGGAGGTTACAACCGAGCCTGAGACCACGACGCAGGCACACCGTACTTACGTTGTTCAGGACGGAGACACACTGTCGGGCATTATTATTAAGGAGTACGGAAGCTATGATACGGAGAAGCTCAATGCACTTCTCGAGCTTAACGGAATCACTGACGGAGGAAACTCAATTAATATAGGCGATGAGCTCCTTCTTCCATAATAGGGATGGTTTTATGTCAAAAAAAGTAAAAGTTTTAATATTTACCGCAATAGTGCTTGTGGGGGTTGTGGCAGCGGCGTATTTTGCGCACGGCTACCTGAACCGTAAACCCATGTATGCAGGATATACGACGTTGAACTCTACGGACAGGGCTGACAGCAAGAGCGCATCCTATGCAAAGTTCGGTGATGGATTTGTTCGTTACAGCAAGGATGGCATTGCTTATTACAATTCAGATAATACACCACAGTGGAACGCGTCTTACGAGCTTCAGATACCCGCGCTTGATGTGCGAGGGGACTATTGTGCCGTGGCGGGAATCGGCGGTTCATGGGTGTATGTATTCAATAAGTCGGGTGCGGTGATGTCCGTGGACACGATTCTGCCGATAGTGGCGGTGAGTGTGTCTGCCAACGGCTGTGTGGCGGTTATACTTGAGGACGGAAACACCCAGTATATTGATATGTATGACACGACCGGCAAGAATGTATACAGAATCAAGACGTTGATAAGCGGCAAAGGAGTGCCGACGGATATAAGCATATCGGACGACGCGGTCAAGCTTATGGTTGCCTACACGGGAATCAATGAGAATGAGGTCGACACGAGCGTTGTATTCTACAATTTCGGCGAGGTCGGAAAGAATGAGTCGGAGCGTCTTGTGGGAGGCTTTGATCAGTACGACGGAATGCTTATACCGATGGTTCAGTTTGTGACTGCCGACACGGGAATTGCCGTTGCGACAGAGAAGATAAGCATATACAGCATCACACAGTATCCGAAGCTTGTGGCTGACATCGTCTATGACGACGAGCTCCACGGAATATTCTACTCATCGCAGTATATCGGGCTTGTTCTGCGCAATCACGAGCAGGGCTATCCGTACAGGATAGAGGTGTACGATATAAAGGGCAGCAGGCTCGGAAGCTGCATGATAGAGACTGATTACAAGGAATATACCTTTGTAAAAGACAATATATTTATGTATGATGACAATGATGTCAGGCTTTTGACATTTGATGGAACAGAGCGCTTTAAATATACATTTGAGACAGCCATAGACAGTCTCGTGCCGGTTTCGGGGGATGACACCTATGTGTACATCAATTCGAGAAAGGTTCAGAAAATCAGACTGACACAATAATTTCTAAAAAAAACTTGACATCAACAGATAAGTTTGATATACTGTAAAAGCTGTTGATGGCATGGCGACTTAGCCAAGTGGTAAGGCGTGGGACTGCAACTCCCTGATCGTTGGTTCGAGTCCGACAGTCGCCTTTTGTTACAGCGGAATCCTGAAGATTTTACAATCTTCAGGATTTTTAAGTTGAGTGAGGTAAAACTAAGACATGGAATTTGAAATAGGTGATGTGATTACGATGAAGAAGCCTCATCCATGCGGAAGCAGGGATTGGGAGATTCTGCGTGTCGGAGCCGATTTCAGGCTCAAATGCATGGGATGCAGTCATCAGGTTATGCTGCCACGCAAGCTGGTGGAGAAGAATTTCAGAGGATTTGTGAAAAAAACACTTGCATAATCCAAATGTATATGATAACATTTACATTTGTGATATATTATTTATTTCCTTGCTCTGTACATGAGTTACAGGGCCAGAGACCATAAGGAGGTACAAGAAAGCATGAACAAGTACGAATTAACAGTTGTTATCAGTGCTAAGTTAGAGGACGAGGCAAGACTTGCCACACTTGAGAAAGTGAAGGAAATGATTACTCGTTTCGGCGGTACTGTAACTAACGTAAACGATTGGGGTAAGAAGAAGCTTGCTTATGATATTCAGAAGATGAGCGAAGCATTCTATACTTTCGTTGAGTTTGATGCACCTGCTACTGCACCTGCAGAGCTTGAGGCACAGCTTCGTATCATGGACGGCGTTGTAAGATATCTTTGCGTTTCCGTAGAGGCATAATCTTGTGACATATCATCCGAAAGGAGAGTAGTCTATGAATAAAGTAATTTTGATGGGAAGATTGACAAGAGATCCTGATGTGCGTGTGAGCACAGGAGAGAGATCTATGTCGATTGCGAGATATACACTGGCAGTTGACCGCAGAGGAAGAAGAAGCGACAACGGAGAGCAGACAGCGGATTTCATATCCTGCGTTGCATTCGATCGTTCTGCTGAGTTTGCGGAGAAGTACCTTCATCAGGGTACTAAGGTTGTAGTGTCGGGAAGAATCCAGACAGGAAGCTACACGAACAAGGACGGTCAGAAGGTATACACAACAGATGTTGTTGTAGAGGATCAGGAGTTTGCAGAGAGTAAGGCTGCAGGCGCTAACAACGGAGGCTTTGCACCGAGCGACAGACCAATGCCTGCCGCAGCAGCACCGGCGGATGGATTTATGAATCTTCCGATGGGTGTTGAGGATGAAGGTCTTCCTTTCAACTAAATTTTTATAAGGAGGTCACGATAATGCCAAATACCAGAGAAAATAAGTCTTCCGACGCTCCAATGAAGAAGAAGCTTGGACGCAGAAGAAAGAAAGTTTGCGTATTCTGCGGAGACAAGAACGGCGTTATAGATTATAAGGATGTTAATAAGTTAAAGAGATATGTATCTGAGAGAGGTAAGATTCTTCCTAGAAGAATTACCGGAAACTGCGCTAAGCATCAGAGAGCCCTCACAGTTGCTGTTAAGAGAGCACGTCATATCGCTTTAATGCCTTACACATTAGATTAATTTAAGACGTAAGGAGCTGTAAGACAGCTTAAAAGGGGTCATATCCATAGGATATGACCCCTTCTTTTTTATTCCACAAAAGGATTTCGCGTGCCGTCTAAGAGCGTGGCGGCTTCGCCTCCAAGGACAGCTTTGATAAAATCATGGCTGTCTTTTAATTTCCGCTCGAAAACCATTCCGCCATATACCATTTCAGTAGAGTGCTGGTCAGAGCCTGCCGTCTTTGCAAGATGATGCTCATTGGCGTAGGCAATGGCACGGTCGTTGAATTCAGGGTGCCCCATACATCTTGACTTGGCAAGTGTTCCGCTGTGTGTTGCATTGACAGCTTCAACACCGTCGACATATTCTGGGAAGAGACGAATCTCAGGGATATACGGAGCTTCTCTGAACGGATGTGCGTGAATCACCATGCCGCCTCCGGCACGGACAAGCTCGTACTGTGTCTTAACGTCGGCATCGCGGATTTCAGGGTGGGTGAGGAGCCATTCTTTATCAAGCCCGTGTATGAGAAATTCTGTTCCGTTGTAGCCTGAGTCCCAGCCGAAAAATACCTGAAGTCCGATGCGGTTACCCTCCTCAAGTGCGTTCTCATAGCCCTTGCAGAAGCCCTGAACCCATTCATTCCATGGAAGCGAGCGGTCAATGGCTGTGTTGCCGTAGAAAAAATGGTCTGTGATGATGATTCCCGTATACCCGGCATCCTTGTATGCGCGTACTATGTCTACCGCCCTTGAGCGTCCGCAGGCACTTCCTTCGCTGGTGTGGAGGTGTGTCTCGTATATATATTTTTCTTTCATGATATCTTAAATCTCCGTTTCTTTATGAAGTCTCAATTTTATTATTTAGGTTTACACCATATAATAGCAAATCTCATTTCTTTTTTCCATATAAAAATAAGTCTTAACTTCATAAACAATGTTAACCTCTTAACAATCTTTAATAACTTAATGTATTTTTTAGAAAAAACAGCGTTATTTGGGCTGAAAGAGGCTAAAGAAAGGTTGCTTTTTATTTTTGGATAGATTAAGATAGAAACAGTGCTTTAAGCGTGAAAAATTATTGGAGGTACAAAATGAACACGACATTAGTTATAATGGCGGCAGGAATGGGAAGCCGCTACGGCGGTATCAAGCAGATAGAGCCTGTGGGACCGAGCGGAGAGATTATACTTGATTATTCGATATATGATGCTCTCGAGGCGGGATTTGACAAGGTTGTATTTATTATCAGAAAGGACATAGAGGAGGCTTTCCGCGAGGCTATCGGAGACAGAATCGAGAAGCGCGTGAAGGTTGAGTATGTATTCCAGAACATGGAGGATCTTCCGGGAGGATTTACGGTGCCGCAGGGCAGAACGAAGCCTTGGGGAACCGGTCAGGCGATTCTTGCATGTAAGGATGTGGTTAACGAGCCTTTTGCGGTTATCAATGCGGACGACTATTACGGCAAGGAGGGACTTAAGAAGATTCATGAGTACCTCTGTAGCCCTGCCAAGACGGATAAGAAGTTTAATTTTTGTATGGCAGGCTTTGAGGTTGGCAATACGCTGAGTGATAACGGAACCGTCACAAGAGGAATATGCCAGGTCAAGGATGGCATTCTCACTAAGATTGTTGAGACTAAGGAAATCGGAAAGGGCGACAACTGTGCGGTGACACCGAACGGAAATGTTCCGCTCAATCAGCCTGTGTCCATGAATATGTGGGGACTTACACCTGATATATTCCCTGAGCTTGAGAAGAGATTTGTGACCTTCCTCGGAGGAATTGAGGGCAACGAGATGAAGGCGGAGTACCTCATTCCGACGATAATCGGTGACATGGTTGAGGAGGGCATTGCGGATGTGCATGTGCTTCCTACGGGCGACAAGTGGTTCGGCGTGACATACAAGGAAGATAAGGCACTTGTTGTGAGCTCGTTTGCGGAGCTTGTGAATCAGGGAGTTTATAAAAAGAAGCTTTGGAGCTAGAGCATAGAAGGAGTTGATTAATATGATACGTCCGGGACGAAACGATTTGTGCTGGTGCGGAAGCGGACTTAAATACAAAAGATGCCACAGCAATTTTGACGATAAGCTTGAGAGCATGAGACTCATGCATGCGGTTGTCCCTTCACATAAGCTTATCAAGACACCTGAACAGGTTGCTAAAATTAAGGAGAGTGCTAAGATTAACATTGCCGTGCTCGACTATGTGGCAGAGCATATCAAGGCAGGAATTACTACGGAGGAC
Source organism: uncultured Eubacteriales bacterium (assembly GCA_900545455.1). Lineage (GTDB taxonomy): Bacteria > Bacillota > Clostridia > Lachnospirales > Lachnospiraceae > CAG-882. The sequence goes on along the minus strand of UQZF01000048.1, from coordinate 7,284 downwards.
ATTGACAAGTGGGTGTATGATGTGACAACGGGCATGGGAGGAATACCTGCTCCGCTCAACTATGAAGGATTTCCTAAGAGTGTGTGCACGTCAATTGACAATCAGGTATGCCATGGCATTCCTTCACCGGATGTTATGCTTCGAGAGGGTGATATAATCAATGTGGACTGTTCCACAATACTTGACGGATATTTTTCTGATTCCTCAAGAATGTTCTGTATCGGTGAAGTATCGCCTGAGAAGAAGAGACTTGTGGATGTTGCCAAGGAAAGCCTCAATGTGGGACTTTCAAAAGTTAAGCCATGGGGCTTTTTGGGGGATGTCGGGCAGGCAATCAATGATTTTGCCAAGGAGAACGGTTACTCTGTCGTCAGAGAGATAGGCGGGCACGGTGTAGGTCTTGAATTCCATGAAGATCCGTTTGTAAGCTATGTATCAAAAGCAGGAACAGAGATGGTGATGGCACCCGGAATGATGTTTACGATTGAGCCGATGATTAACATGGGCAAGCAGGAAATTTACATAGATGAAGATAACGGCTGGACTGCTTATACGGAGGACAGACTGCCTTCGGCACAGTGGGAGATACAGGTGCTTGTGACAGAAGACGGATACGAGATAATATCGTATTAAGCGGATGGAGCAGGTGATGACAGATAAAGTACTTGATTATGTGGCACTTGACCTTGAGACAACGGGACTTAGTCCGCGTGATGACAGGATAATCGAGATTGGTGCGGTAAAATACATAGGAGGGAAACGGACGGACAGCTTTGCCTGTTTCGTTAATCCCGATATACATATTCCGGAGAGAATCACAGAGATTACGGGAATTGATGACAGCATGGTAAGGCATGCGGAGTACATTGACACGGCACTTACAGGTCTGCTTGATTTTCTGGGCGAAATGCCGGCGCTGGGGCATAATGTCGCATTTGATTATGGATTTGTATGTCAAAAAGCACTTGATATGAAGATAAAGTTTCACACAATGGGAATTGATACACACAGAATATCCAAAATACTGCTTACAGGGCTTGAGAGCAGAAGTCTTGAGAACCTGTGCAGATATTACAATATTGTGGAAGAACCGAGACACAGAGCTTTCTCCGATGCGGCAGCAGCGGCGAGGCTGTATGACTGCCTCTACAGTGAGGCGCTGCGCAACGAAGAACAGGATTACGGAACTCTTTTCATGCCGATGGATATTGCTTACACGGCGAAGAAGGATACACCGATAACACCGAAACAGATTGCGTTTTTAAGGAGTCTTGTAAGGCAGCACGGGGTGGTTTTGGACAAAGAAATAGAAAGCCTGACAAAGAGTCAGGCATCAAGGGAAATCGATAAGATATTGTCGACCTACGGCAGAAGTTTTCAGTAGTCAGGACTCCCCGGCTGCAGAATCAAGCTTCTTAGTCAGCTCGCGGATTATTATGTTTTTCATAGGTGTTTGGATAGTGCCGGCACGCGCTATGAGCTGTTTTACATCGTCATATCGGCGGGCGAGCAGATACTCGTCGGCGAGCACATAGTAATTGCGGCTTAAATCGGAACCTGCATTGATGCCGAATTCGAGGAATGCAACGGCCTCGTCGTGGTAGCCTTCTTTCGAAAGATAGTATCCGAGATTGGCTATGATGCGGTACATGTTATTGCAGGCTTCGTCACAGTCGGACAGCTTGGGGAGATTGGCAACACCGTATTCCATCTTTAAATCGGTGTTGGACATTGCCGAAAGGTTTAACATTTGGATACCCTTGAGTGCAAGAAGCTGGTTCTGGCAGGCCTTGATTTCACCTGTTGCATCTGCGATAAACGGGAGTTCATCAAAGGGAATCTGAATGTAGGGAAGCTGTGATATGTCCTTGCGGCGGACTCGGTTGGCGGCATCTTCGCGGCTCCAGAAGGAAGTGTTGCTCGCCTCGGTCTTACGTGAATGCTTGCGGCGTTCATACTTGATGAGAAAGCCCAGAACTATGGTGCAGAATATTAATGAGACACCTATTGTATTAAAAAAGTTATGAATCATGTCAGGATACCTCCGGTAACTGATTGGAAATGAGGAAAATATGTTAAATTTTTACAGCAAAAAAAACAGAAGGATAATAACAATAGTACTTGTCGTACTGCTTGTCATTGCTATGATTCTGCCGATGGTGGCATCATATCTGTAAAATCTGTTCCTAACTAGAATACCAATAACTTATCACCATGTAAAGGATAAATTAAGAACGGTTATGGGAAATAAAAAAGTATCGGAATCGGTTTTAAACAGGTCTGTGATAAAACTCATAGATTACAAGAACGAAAGTATTGCAGCAGGACCTGCTGTCGGGCAGGACTGCGCGGTTACGGATGTCGGTGACAGATATATACTTACATCGACGGAGTGTGCATTTACGAGAGAGAAGTATGCACCGTATTTTGCGGTAATCCGTGCGGCGAACAATATTGCGGCGTGCGGGGGAACACCATTGACGGCATCAGCGGCGTTCGTTCTGCCGGAGAACTTCGATGAAAAGAAATTAAAGGCACTTACAAGGCTGGTCAATGAAGCCTGCCGTGTGTGCGGTGCTCCGCTATCGGGCGGACACACGGAAGTGTGCCGCGATGTGCAGTCGTTTATGGTGTCCGTGACAGTCACGGGTATATGTATGAAGGATAGATATATGAACCGGAAAAGTGCAAAACCGGGTATGGCAATAGTTGCGACAAAGAGAATTGCCATTGAAAAGACAGCGTATCTGGTGACTGAGAGCGATTACAGGGATAAGCTTTTGGAAAGGCTTTCCGTAGGATATGTTGAACATGCGGACAGCGTGATCAATGAAGCGTGTGCCATAAATGACGCCAAAGTCGCAGCATGTAATGGCGCGGCAGCGATGCACGATGCTGCACAGGGCGGTATATTTACCGCACTGTGGGAGTTGTCGGTAGGAAGCAAATGTGGTCTCAACGTGGATTTGAGGGCCATTCCGGTGGCACAGGAGACAATAGAGTTTTGCGAGATATTCGGAATCAATCCTTATGAGGAGGCATCCACGGGATGTATGCTGATTGTGACTGACAGACCGGCGCATATGATTGAGGCACTTGAGGATGAAGGTATTCCGGCGACGGTCATAGGATACCTGACGAATGACAATGACAAGAAACTTGTTAACGGTGATGAAATCCGTTACCTTGATAAACCATGAAACATAGGGAGGTAATATCATGGCAGATATGAATGTTGAATATATTAATGTATTTTTACTGGCAGCTACACAGGTTATGAAGGATGTGTGTCAGATGCATTTCACGGTGGGAAAACCTTACGTGAAGGCAACAGAGTTTGACAGAGAGTCTATCGTGGTTAATATAGGAGTGACAGGGCAGGTAAGAGGTCAGGTGCTTATGGCAATGTCAAATGAGGTTGCATGTGATATCGCATCAAGAATGTGCTTTCAGACAATCACAAAGCTTGATGAGCTGTCACTTAGTGCGCTGAGCGAACTTGGCAATATGGTTCTTGGAAATGCGGCGACGGTTCTCTCGACGAAGGGCAAGATTGTCGACATAACACCGCCTTCGATCATCCAGGGCAATTTCAAGCTTTCAAGCACTTATGCACAGAATATCTGTGTACCTCTTGCATACGATGAGAATAAGATTATAGAGCTCGATATCTCATTGAAGAACGAGTAATTTTAAATTTAATGAAAAGAGACATAAAAAGCTATGATGAATATAGTACTTCATGAGCCTGAGATGCCTGCAAATACCGGAAACATCGGAAGAACCTGTGTTGCGACCGGAAGCAGGCTGCATCTTATAGGACCGCTTGGATTTCAGATTAATGATAAGATGTTAAAGAGGGCGGGGCTTGATTACTGGCCGCAGCTCGATGTCACAATATATGACGATTTTGACGATTTTATGGAGAGAAATCCGGGAGCACGGCTTTATATGGCGACAACCAAAGCTAAGAACGTATACACGCATGTACACTATGATGAGAACGCTTACATAATGTTCGGCAAGGAAAGCGCGGGAATACCTGAGTCGATTCTTCAGAAATATCCTGAGACGTCAATCCGCATACCGATGATCGGGGACACAAGGTCACTCAATCTGTCTAATTCAGTAGCTATTGTGCTTTATGAGGCTTTAAGACAGAATAATTTTGAAGGAATGAGACTTGAGGGAAAGCCAAGGACATTTGATTGGAATTAAATACGGAAACTGATTAAGGAGCTGTCGCCCTGATAAATATCAGAGTGGCAGCTCCTTTGACTTTAAAAGTGAGAAGATAAATTCGGTTCCGGTTCCCTCGGTGCTTATCACGTCTATTGTCGTCTTGTGCGCATTTATGATTTCTTTTACGATGGAAAGCCCAAGACCTGTACCTTTTTTGTCCTTTCCACGCGAGAGGTCTGACTTGTAAAAACGGTCCCAGATCTTTTCAATACTGTCTTTTGGAATACCTATTCCGAAATCCTTGACGGATATAAAAATCTTTTCACCCTTTTCATAGGTGGATATATTGATAAATGAATTATTGTTGCTGAATTTTATTGCGTTATCTATCAGATTGTAGATGACCTGCTGGATTTTGCCGTAGTCGGCGGAGACGAAAGCGGTCTTGTCCGAGAAGGTAAGGTTAAACTGGATTTTTTTCTGTGAGCATACACCTTCAAAGGTCAATATTGTCTTTTTAATTACGTCGTTGACATCAAAATCGCTTATCTCGAGCATCATTCCCTGATTCATGTTGTTCAGTGTTAACAGGCTGCTTGTAAGCTTGTTGAGACGCTCTGTCTCAAAAAGGACGATGTTGAGATATTTTTCGTACATCTCGGGGGGAATTGTGCCGTCAAGCATTGCCTCAAGGTAGCCTTTTATCGAGGTCAGCGGTGAGCGGAAGTCGTGTGAGACGTTGGCAATAAATTTGTTCTGGTAATTGTTCAGCTTGTCAATTTCGCCCGCCATATAGTCAAGCGAATTGGCGAGCTGTCCGAGCTCGTCACGGCGTTTAAAGTGCGCGCGAGCCGTCAGGTCTCCGTCGGCGTAGCCTCTCGTGAGCTTTGTCAGCTTTCTTACAGGCAGGTATATCCTGAACATATACAGAAAAATGAATACCGTCGAATACAAAAGTACAATCAGCATGGTTATGTAATTGTAGTTGAAAACAGTGTTGCTTTTGTCAAATATTGCGTTCATGTCCTTGTGGACAAGCACATAACCTCTCAGCGTGTAGTTTACGTTAATCGGAGCAATAACAGATAAAGTGTCATGGTCGAAGGTGTTGAAAAAATTGCCCTCAAAGTAGTATTTGTTTCCGCTTATTGAAGGGTCAAAATTTTCAATACATCCGCGATGTCCATAGGTGTCGATTGCGATATTGCCGTAGGTGTCGACAAGCATAACATCACATTGCAGATAGCGGTCTATAGCTTTAAGCTGTGCGGTCGCGCTCTGGATGTATGAATCGGTGCCTACCATGACAGCCGGACCATACGCGGTTGCAATGTAATTTGCCTGCCGGTACATTGCGGCTGATTCGCTGTTGATGGTATTTCTCTGCACCATCTTGGGAATCAGAAGAGAAATGGTAAGAAAGCTGATTATGCCGAAAATTACATATTCAATTAACAATCTTACGAACATTTTTTTTCTCATGGTTTCTTTACCCCGAACTTATAGCCTATGCTCCATACCGTGCTTATGCTCCAGTATTCGTTGTCGTGTATCTTCTCGCGGATACGCTTGATGTGCACGTCGACGGTTCTTGTGTCTCCTACATATTCATAGCCCCATATATGGTCAAGGAGCTGTTCTCTTGTAAACACCTGATTAGGCGACGATGCAAGGAAGTAGAGGAGTTCAAGCTCCTTAGGAGGCATATCAATGTTCTTGCCTTTGTATATGACGGAGTAGTTGGTCAAATTGATAAGCAGGTCAGGATACTCAACGTACTCACCGACATTTTCGGCAGGAAGTGAGGTCACAAGCGATGCCGCCTGTGCCTGAGCACGGCGCAGCACGGCTTTGACACGAGCCACGAGTTCTTTTGAGTCGAAAGGTTTAATCATGTAATCATCGGCACCGAGTTCAAGTCCCAATACCTTATCGAACACTTCGCCCTTTGCTGACAGCATGATAATCGGGACATTGGAGGTGCGCCTGATTTCACGGCATACCTGATAGCCGTCAATTCCCGGCAGCATCAGGTCTAAGAGAATAAGATTGGGCTGATACTGTGTGAATTGTTCGAGAGCCTGTTCTCCGTCCTCGACAATCAGCGTATCAAAACATTCCTTCATCAGATAGAGGGATATAAGCTCTGCTATATTGTTGTCGTCATCAACGATGAGTATTTTCTGTTTTGCCATACTGAAGTCTCCTTATCTTTTTATTTAAATTCGGCGATAGTGACACCTGCATCGCCCTCACCGAAGGTTCCGAGGCGGTAAGATTTGATGTATTTCTGACGCTTTAAGTGGTTCTGAACCGCATTTCTCAGGGCTCCGGAGCCCTTGCCATGGACGATTCTGACTGAAGGGATATGTGAAAGATAGGCATCATCTAAGTACTTGTCAAGATGTGCGATAGCTTCATCCACTGTCATGCCGATGAGATTGATTTCACTCGAGAGGGTAAAGGTTTTGGATGCCTTTATGGCTCCTGAACCACCCATTCCCTTCTTGGCGGAAACCTTGTTGTTGTCATCAAGTATTATTAAATCTTTTATGTTAACCTGCGAGTTGAGTATTCCCATTGTGACAGTTAAATTGCCCTTGGAATCGGGAAGTGAGTGGACGGTTCCCTCAAGGTTCATGCTGAGAACCTTGACTCTGTCACCGATATGAAAATCCTTGGCGGTGTAATTTTTGCCGGATGTCTTTGCGGTATTGTTGTTTAGTGTAAGCTTTCCTGATACGGAATCAAGCTTCTCTCTTGCAGATTTTCTCACCTTCTCCATCTCGGATGCGGATACGCCCTGACGCTCGTACTTGTTGAACTTGCGGATTACCTCGTCGGCGTATTCCTTGGCGTCCCTTAAAATATCGGCAGCTTCCTCGTTGGCACGGCGTATGATGTTCTCGGAGCGTTCATCGAGTCTTTCCTGCTTGGCTTCGAGTGCCTTTTTGAGCTCGGCAACCTGGGATTTGTAGGTTGAAATCTCCTCGCGTTCGCGTTCTATTGTAACGCGGCTTTCCTCAAGGCTTGCGAGCAGATCCTCAAATGCCTTGTCGTTGGTGCCTATCTGGTTCTTGGCATTTTCTATAATATAGTTCG